>JAGFJE010000388.1 GCA_024103175.1 Phaeodactylibacter sp. | reverse complement strand
GGCAAAGTAGAGCCCGCCGGCAGCCAGGGCGGCGCCTCCGCTGATCAGCAGAAAGTCGGAGGTTACTTTTTTATTGTTGGACTGGGAGAGCTGGCCGCTGGCCTGCGGGTCTTCTTCAAAGACCATTCTTTTGTAGGTTTCATAGTCATCCTCAGAAGACTGCCGGACGAGGTAACCCGTGCCCATCAGGGCCAGCCCGCCGCCCATGGCCAGCCCGCTCACCCATTTAGTGGTGGATGAAAACTGCGGAGGCTGCAGGTAAAGGCTGGGGGCTATATCCTGGATGACGGTTTCGATCAGCAGTTCAAAGCCGCCGGGAAGGAAAAAATCGCTTTCGACAAAGTCCTTCCAGGTAATCTTAAAGGCTCTTTCTCCCCGGAAGTAATCGATAGTGGCGCCGGACAACGATCCCATTCCCGGCCGGGTGCTTTCTCCCCGGGCATTGACGTATTTCAGGCCGATCTGGTAGGAAGCGTTTTTTTCCTCCGCCAGGCTGGAGAAACCAGGTAGTTTCAGCGATGCAGTGAGGTCGCTGCCGTTCAATGCCAGTTGTTCCAGGCTTATCATTGTTGTTTCTTGCGGGTTCAGGCCTTCGATAATGAACCCCTCTTCCGCGGGAACGATCTTGCCGGTAAAGGACGAAGGGAAGGAAGGCGCCTCCTGGGCAAAAGCCGGGAAGGCCAATAAGATCATTAACGGGGTTGTCAGGAATGTTTGGATGGACTTCATATCATCTGGTTTGTATTTTGGATTCACAATCTCTCTTCAATTGCCGCCCTCTATCGTCGAGCGGGTGCATGGCCTCTGCCTTTTCCAGGAATTCGAGGGCGTTCTGATAGCCAACCGGGGAGTTTGGCCCGAAATCGTAGTTGCGCTGGGCGTTATTGAGGTAGTAGTTGTATCCGTCTTCTTTCAGTTTGTTGATGAGGGTTTGTACTCTGGAATTATTGATCCCCGTCCTCAGTGCGATACGGTACTGAGCGAGGGCGGCCTGGTACTCATTCTTGCGCTCCAGCGCCTCTCCATTTTCGATTGCTTTTTGGTAGGTATCCAGAAGAGGCAACTGCTCCCTGATGGCGGCCAGCTCCGCCCGGGCTCCGGCGCCATAATCATCGATCTCCCGGGCGAGGGTGTCATTTTCAAAAGTTTCCACTACCTTGATAGCGGCTTCCAGTTCGCCTACCGCTTCTTTTAGAAGTTCCCTTTCCCTGAGCTGCCGCGCTTTTTCCAATGAGGCGTTGTATTCACTTTTGGCGGTCTGGAGCACCTGTTGTTTTAAGCTCTCCAGCCTTTCTTCTGCTACCCGTCGAGCCTCCTCCGCACTCACCCTGGCATCCTGGGCTTCCAGGAGCGCCTCATCGGCTTTTATTCTAAACTGGTTGGAAACCAACGCCGCAATGGCCATAGTGGCCGCAAACAACAATACCGCCGCAATCGTCCATCGCCGCCTCCTACGCTCGCCGCGTTCTTTGTGTTCTGCAACCCGGGTGCTTTCCCGGATGAAGCCAAGCACCGGCTCGGAAAGCTGCAGCTTCGGCAAATACTCTTCGATGCTGTTGAGCTGTTTCCGGCTGAGGTGCTCGCCGGATTCCTGGAACTCCCGGTAGTTGCTTTGGATGCGTATCCGGGCCTGGTTGAGCTGGCGCTGTTCCTCGGTGCGGTTGGTGTCGATGAGGGCGGCCAGGGTGTCGTGCGCCAGCTCAAAGCTGTCTTCGGTTTGCCGCAGGATGCGGCTGCGCTCCAGTTCCTTCAGGCAATCGGATATCCAGGAGGGCTTCATGCCTTTCAGCCGGGTGTAATCGCCGGTGGCCAGCGTGATGGCGCCATCCTTTTCCACCTGGTAAGATAAAGGGGCCTTGGTGCCTTGTTCGGTAACGAAAAGGTCCAGGGCCTGCATGGTAAAATTGTCGGGTATCTGTTTATGCCGTTTTTGGAGTTTTTCCTGGATCTCAGCTTCCTGCCCTTTGAGAAAGTATCCGAGTACGTCTTCGATCGGGCCGACGCCGCTTATTACCTCGGCGTTGAAGGTGACGGGCCGCGGCGATTCAGCCTGAGGTTGGCCTTCGTATTCCCGCCGGTATGCTTCTTCGTAAAGCGTATGGAGATAAACCTGGACATAAGGCATCTGCACCCCTCCTTTGGTATTGCTGATATTATCGAGAATGGACTCCACATCATTGTCGATGTTGCCGAAGCCAATGTGGAAGGCATGGCAGGAGCCGGTGATGACTCGGTGCAGGTTCTCCCGGTTCATCGGCTCTACCCGCAACTTGTTGTGATAGAGCTGGGGAATAACCTTTTCGAAACGGTTGAGGTGGCCGAAGTAATCTTCCCGCATGACGAACATGACCCGGCAAGGCAGTTCGGCATCGACGATCCCGGCGATGGATTCGTAGAAGGCCTGACGTTCCGGCGCCTCCTCCGTCCCGCCGAGGATAAACAGCTCTTCAAACTGGTCAAATATCAGGTATACCGGCCGCAGGTAGCGGTTGAAGAGGGCTTCGATGGCCTCGGTGTTGCTGCCCTGGAAAGCTTCTTCGCCGCCCAGCGGGCGGAGCAGTTCCCGCCGCAGGGAGGCATTGATGTCATTGCCCCGGCGGACGAACACCGGCAGCCAGTCGATGCCGTCGAACCGGCTGGCCAGGCCGCACTGCACCAGGCTGGTCTTTCCCGTACCGGAAGGGCCGTAAACGAAGATCAGGCGGTTCTTGGTGGCCAGTTCATACAGCTCATCCACTTCTTCCTCCCGGCCAAAGAAGATGTCCTGGTCTTCGATGGTATAAGGGTTGAGGAATTTAAAGGGGCTCTTCATGATGCGGTAGAAGCTGTATGAAAAATACTATCCTGAAATGCCTTGAATTGCTGTATGGCCAGCTCGAACTTGAACACCTTGTGTTTGCGGTTGTAGAACTTCGGGTCCTGCAGGCAGATGAGCTCTTTATTGGGCTTGCTGACATAGCGGTACCACAGGTGGCCGCTTTTGGGGTCCTGCCAGCCAAAGAAATACAATTTGGAGATCGACATGTCCGGGACCGGCTCGAAGGTATTCTCATCGATGACGAAAGGGGAGAGGTTGAGAAAGGCGCTTTCCTTGCTGCCCCCGTTTCGCAGCAGGATCACCGAACGGTTGTCCATGAAGCTGGGCTGCCGGCGGTGTTCTTTGTCGTAGTAGCCCAGGGTGCCGTGCCATTTGACCACCAGGTGCTCAAACATGGCCTGAGCGGTGTGCCGGTATTTTTGCACGTCAATATTGCGGACTGTGGCCAGGGTGTACCGCCCCATAAACCCCAGTTGAGCGAAAATGCAGGAAAGGCTCTCCTCGGCGCGGAAGCAGAGTTCTTTCATTTCCATACTGCCGGCGGTTTCGAACAGGCGCCGGACGTTCTCCAGGAAGAAACAGGCGCTCTTTACCTCTTCATTTTCCAGGAACTGGTTCCGCAGTTGCCGGAATTCCCGGACAAAAGGTTCTTTCCCGTTGTGTTCCAGGGCGTCCCAGAGGATCCGGAATAAGGCGAAGTGGTCGAGGTGGGCGCGGCTTTCCTTGTCGAGGGTCAGAAAATGGCGCAGGCCTTCTGCGTGTTCGGGAAGCAGGTTGAAATGGCTTTCATCGTCCAGGGCGTATTCCCACAACTGAGAGAGCATGGTGAACAGCAGGAAGTCCATAGCCACCTGAAAGGCCTGGGATATTTGTTCCAGCCGCATGGGCCCGGCGATATCCCAGCCGGTGAGGGCGCCCGGGGCGGAGGGCATCACCAGCTTGCGGATGTGGTCGCTGATGGGCGCAGGGAGGCTCTTCAGCAGGGCGGCGACGATCTCTTCCTTACGCTCCTCGAGCAGGGCTTCCGCTTCCCGGAGTTCGGCAATTTTGGGGTTGGTGGCCAGCGCTTCGTATAAGGTTTCCAGCAACAGCTCGTTTTCCTCAAAATCATAACCGGCGGGCTTCACGGCCTCTACCGGCAGCTTCCAGTCCGAAACGTCCGGCTTTTCCGGGTTGGGGAAAATGCCCCAGGTGGGCGCCCCGGCATCGGAGCCTTCTTCAAATTCGGCGCTGCGGTATACTTTAATATCCGTTCTGGCCAGGGCTTCCCCAATGCCTTGTTCGAAGGCTTGCCCGATGTTGTCGCCGGCTTCCAGCGCTTCAAACAGGCGAATGGAAAATTTGGCGGCTGTTTCATCATTAACCGGAGCGCTGGTGGCAATGACCAGCGGAATCCCCGCCTGGTGCAGGGCGCGCACCTGCCCGGCCGTACTACATCCATTGAGGATCACCGCTTTCAGCCGGGGGCATTGCCCCAGCAGGTGGCTGATGCCTTCGGCCCTGGCCGCTTGCTGTTCGGCCAGTAGTACATCGCGGCCGGCATGCCCGCTGAACAGAAAGAGGCTGAGGCGTTCCCGGAACAAAGAAAGATAATAGGAAATGTCATCGAGCGTGGCGTGGCTGAGCGGCCAGGCGAGAAAATGCTGACGCAGAACCCTGGGCGCCAGGATCTTATTGATGGAGGAATACTCTTCTTCCAGCGTTTCCAGCGGGTTTTCCCGGCTGTTGGCGAAGGCGAGAAATAAAACGGGTTCCATCCCAAATTGGTTTTTCGGGCCCCGTTTTCAGCGCTATATGAGCTTTAGTATACGATTGAAGTAGTCCGGTGTTCAGTGTCTGGGAGTGCCGCTGTATACCAACTCCGGTGAATACGAGGCACAGGTTTTACACCTGAAAAAATCATATTGATTGGAAATTTAATGATTTGAACTGTCATTTTCGATGACTATTGTCACCTTTCCTCATGATGTATGACGCAAACAATGCCGTTTTACCGGTCAATGATCACCGTAAAGCTCTTCTCCATCGGGTCAAGTTCCTTCTTCAACACCTCAAAAAACGCCCGCCCGTACTTCAGGTAGTACATCATGAAGTTGTCGTAGCGCTCCTGGAGGCCGTTGCCGGGGAAGAGCTTATCCTTCAGCGTCCGCATCTGGTTGATGGCGATGTCGTGGCGTTGTTTTTCGGCGCGCATTAGTTTCCCTTCCAGTTGCTCCATACTGTTGATCATCTTCTGCCCTTCGGCGGCGGCGGTTTTCACCAGGGTAGGGTCTACCTCGCGGGCTTTTTCCTCGATACCTTTGACCATGGCTTCCAGCTGGGCCTTTTCTTCGGCCAGGCTGATCTCCTTCTCGGTATTTTCCCGGACGTACTCCTTGATCAGTTCTTCGATATCGCCGAAGAGCTGTTCTACCGTCAGCTCCAGTTTGTCCATGCGCTTGGCGTTGC
>JAGFJE010000778.1 GCA_024103175.1 Phaeodactylibacter sp. | reverse complement strand
CTCTATCCATCCCAACAGGTTGATGCCATGGGCGAAGGCAAAGCCCAGGGTGGCCCCCAGAAACATGGAGGGGGCGAACACCCCGCCGTTGCCGCCGATGGCGATGGTGATGGAGGTGGCGAAGATCTTGGCGATCAGAGTGGCCAGAGCAAAGCCGATGAGGAAGAGGGGCTCGTCGTACAGCCAGTAGAAAGGGCTGTGTTCTACAATAGCGGCAAAACGCCCCGCCAGGAGGTTATTCACCGTCTCATAACCTTCCCCGAAAAGGGGCGGCATCAGAAAGATGAGCAGGCCGATGGCCAGGCCGCCCAGGCCGATCTTGAAAATGGGCCGTTTCAGGTTGTCGAACCAGGTGGTGATCCGGATATTGGTGCGGATCATGATGACGGACAGCAGGCCGCACAGCGCGCCCATGAGGAGGTAGAACGGAATGCCGTCCAGCGCCCAGTCTTTAGTGGGCAGGATAAACAGTTGTTCGTAGTACAGCAGTTTGGCGATCACCGCTCCGGTGGCGGCCGAGATCAGCAGAGGGATGAAAGAGTGCAGGGCCATATCCGTCAGCAATACCTCAAAAGCGAAGATCACCCCGGCCACCGGGCTGTTGAAGATGGCCGACATGCCCGCCGCGGCCCCGCAGGCCAGAAAGAGGGCCTGCCGCTTGCGGCCTACCTGCAGCATGCGCGCCAGGTTGGCCCCGATGGCGGAGCCGGTGCGGATGATCGGCGCTTCCAGCCCTACCGACCCTCCAAAACCAACGGTCAGGGAACTGCTCACGGCATGGGCGTAGGTTTCGTACCGGGGCAGGTTGACCTTCTTCTGGGAAATGGCGTAGATCAGCTCGCTCAGGCCCGGGCTGACCGGCCGGCGCAACAGGAAGCGTACGAAGGCAATGGTGCACAGCACGCCGCCCAGGGGCAGGAAGACAAACAACAGCCGCTCGCGGGTGGGGTCCGGCCCCTGTATCCACTCCTTAAGTTGAAAAACCAGGAATTTGACCCCTACTGCTGCCAGCCCGGAAACGATACCGATAATAATGCTGACGATGATCTGATAATTGCGGTTGGAAATACGAGTGGCAAACCAACGGATCAGCCGGTACAGGAAAAGGCGGTAATAGCGGTAATATGTCCGGAGCCGGTGCATACTGCTGGTTTCGGTTGGTTGTTTTTACCCGCTGCAAATATACAGGATGTAGTTTAACAACTCATTAACAAAACTTCAAAACCGATTAACGGCTGGCAATTGTTCGTTTGTTACCTTTGTACCCGTCGAACGCCAGAATGCTGAATAGCTCAGCCTGGCTACCGGCAGAATGACTTTTTACATTAATGTGTCAAACCCAAAACTTTTTTAAAGATGTTGAAGCAATTTAAAGTAACGCTACTTGCCCTTCTGGCAGTTGGATTTCTGGCCAGCTGCAACAACAACCAGACTGCAGCACAAGAGGAAGCTGCTCAGAGCCTCACCGGTAACACCGTTCAGCCGGCCGACCCGACGGCAACGGCCCAGCCCGCCGCTCAGGAAGCTGCTGTTCCGGCCGGCCCGACCACGGTAATGGCCTTTGAAGAAACGGAATTCGACTTCGGCACCGTCGTCGATGGTGAGAAAGTTTCTCACACCTATACCTTCAAGAACACGGGCGAGGAGCCCCTGATCCTCAGCAACGCCAAGGGAAGCTGTGGCTGCACCGTTCCGAGCTGGCCGCGCGAGCCGATCCCCCCGGGTGGAGAAGGCGAGATCACGGTTGAGTTCAACTCTCAGAACAAGAAAGGCAAGCGCAACCAAAAGGTGACCATCACCGCCAATACCAACCCGCCCCAGACCTTCATCTACCTCAAGGGTGAAGTGCTGCCGAAGGAAGGTGATGCCGCGCCGACGGTTACTCAGTAAGATATCATAAGCGCACCGACGCTTCAATCACAAAGCCTGTAGGATTGGACAAAATCTTACAGGCTTTTTTTATGTTTGCAATTGACCGTTACGAAGATTGGATACCTATGAAAGATTACTTGTCCCTGATCAAATTCAGCCATACCGTCTTTGCCCTTCCCTTCGCCCTGCTGGGGTTCTTTCTGGGCACGCTCGAATCGGGCCGTGGCCTGGAAGTACGCCTGTTCTTGCTGGTCCTGCTCTGTATGGTTTTTGCCCGCAGCGCCGCCATGGCCTTCAACCGGTACCTCGACCGCGATATCGATGTTCAGAACCCCAGGACTGCCG
>JAGFJE010000776.1 GCA_024103175.1 Phaeodactylibacter sp. | reverse complement strand
TGGCTTGGGACGTTCCGCAACATCTTGGCTATCAATAGTGTCCAACGTTAGACGGGTGGCCTGGGACTGGTCTACCAGTCTAGCTCTGGATTAAGTCTGAAATCGGAACTCGGAAGTGCGAATGGCTTGGGAAGCTCTGCAACATCTTGGCTATCTATAGTGTCTTACGTTAGAAGGGTAGCCTGGGCTTGTTCAACACGTTATGTATTTGTTTCTGTCTACAGGTGGCACAGAGTTGCGCAAAAACGGCATAAAGCATTCGCTGTCAAGCGAATACTCTGTGTTTTTCAGAAGACACAGAAAAATGAACTATTCCCCCAATCAACCCAATCAACCTAATCAACCTAATCAACCCTATCAACCCAATCAACCCAATAAACCCAATCAACCCAATAAACTTAATCAACCAAAATGAGCCTACAAGACAAGATCCGCCAACTCACTGAACTACGCAGCCAGGCCCGCCTGGGTGGAGGAGAAAAACGCATCGCCAAGCAGCACCAGCAAGGCAAGCTCACCGCCCGCGAACGCATCGACATGCTGCTCGATGATGGAAGCTTCGAAGAATACGACATGTTCGTCACCCACCGCTGCCAAGACTTCGGCCTGGAGAATAAAAAATTTCTGGGCGATGGGGTCGTCACCGGACGGGGCACTATCGACGGGCGGGTCGTCTACGTCTTCTCCCAGGATTTCACCGTGCTCGGCGGTTCACTTTCCGAAGCCTTCGCCATGAAGATCTGCAAGGTCATGGACCAGGCCATGAAAATGGGCGCTCCGCTCATCGGGCTGAACGACAGCGGAGGAGCCCGTATACAGGAAGGCGTCAACAGCCTGGCGGGCTACGCCGAGATCTTTTACCGCAACATACAGGCTTCGGGCGTCATCCCGCAGATATCGGCCATCTTCGGGCCCTGTGCCGGCGGAGCGGTATACTCCCCTGCCCTGACTGACATCATCATCATGAGCGAGCAGACGAGCTACATGTTCGTCACCGGGCCCAAAGTCACGAAAACGGTTACCGGCGAAGACATTACCATCGAGAACCTGGGGGGCGCCGACATCCACACCAGAAAGTCGGGCGTGGCCCACTTCAAGGCCAAGGATGAGGAGGAAGGCATTCTGCTGATCCGCAAGGTGCTGGAGTACCTGCCGCAGAACAACCTCGAAGAGCCCATCACTACGGAATGTGACGACCCCATCGAGCGCATCGTCGATGAACTGAACGATATCATCCCCGATGACCCGAACAAACCATACGATGTCAAAGACATCATCCACCACATTGTGGATTATGAGGAGTTTCTCGAACTGCAGCGGCTCTACGCCAAGAATATCGTCACCGGCTTTGCCAAGTTCGGAGGCATGCCCTGCGGTATCGTCGCCAACCAGCCCAACTACCTGGCCGGCGTGCTCGATATCGACGCTTCCCGCAAAGCAGCGCGCTTCGTGCGCCTCTGCGACGCCTTTAACGTACCCATCCTTACGCTGGTGGACGTACCCGGCTTCCTGCCCGGCAGCTTCCAGGAGTACGGAGGCATCATCATCCATGGCGCCAAACTGCTCTATGCGTATGGCGAGGCCACCGTGCCCAAGATCACCGTCACCTTGCGCAAAGCCTATGGCGGCGCCCACGACGTCATGGGCTCCAAGCAACTACGCGCCGACCTCAACTACGCCTGGCCCGGCGCCGAAATCGCGGTGATGGGCGCCAAAGGGGCAATAGAAGTCCTCGAGGGCAAAAAGCTGAGCAGCATCGAGGATCCGGAAGAACGGGCAGCCGCCCAGCTGAAAATGGAGGAGGAATACCTGGATAAGTTCGCCAACCCATACGCCGCCGCCCGCTACGGCTATATCGACGACGTGATCGAACCCCGCAATACACGCTGGCGGGTGGCCCGGGCACTGCGCTCCCTTTCCACCAAAAAGGAAGTGGGGCCGCCGAAGAAACACGGGAATCCGCCTATGTAAAGGATTGAAGGAATGAAGGATTGAAGGAATGAAGGATTGAATGACAGCTTTGCCCTAATCATTCCCTCATTCCTTCATTCCCTCATTCATTCAATCAGTCAATCAATCAATCAATCAATCATTCATTCATTCACTCATCAGCATGAACATCAACTGGCAAAATATCATCGACGGCCTACTCATTTCCGGGGTCGGATACCTGGTCGTCCTGCTGGCACTCAGCCTGCTGTACTTCGTCTTCCGGTATCTGCCCGACATCTTGCACTCCCGCATCCGCTCCCGGCTGCGGCGGCAGGGCAAAGACATCCGGGAAGACGAAAGCGTGGTGCTGGTCGGTAATGAAAGCGCCGCTATCGCCACTGCCCTGTATCTCTACTTCAATGAAGTGCACGACGAAGAGGACACCATTATGACCATAAAAAAAGTCTCCAAACGCTACTCTCCCTGGAGCTCGAAGATCTTCGGAGTAATGAAAAACCTTAAACCATGAAGAAGTACAAATTTATCATAAAGGGGCACGACTATGAAGTAGACATCCTCAACTACGAAAACGGTATCGTAGAGCTGGAGGTCAATGGCACGCACTACTCCGTTGAGGTGCAGCGCGAGGTAAAGGAAAAACCCAAAACGCCCCGTCTGGTCCGGACTGCCATGCCCACACCCAGCCCGGAAGAATCCGGAATTTCCAAAGCGCATACTCCCTCAATACATATCAAAACACCCCTGCCAGGCACCATCCTCAAGATCCTGGTCAAGGTAGGAGACAAGGTGAAAAAAGGTGACACCCTGCTGGTCATGGAAGCCATGAAAATGGAAAACAACATCATGGCGGAAAAAGCCGGCAAAGTGTCTCAGATCAAAGTCAAAGAAGGCGAAACCGTACTCCAGGATGAAGTTCTGGTTATACTGGATTAAAGCACCCTAGTCATGAAAAAAGCCCTCACTTTACTGCTGCTGCTCTTCTCCCTGGCCGCCCCCTGCATTGGCCAGGCTGCCCAGGACTCCATTTCCAAAGAACAGGCACAGGTGGAAATGCCGGCAGTGGACGCCCCTGTCGGCGAAAGCAAGGCCGCCTGGCAGGCAGTGCGCACCTTTTACGAATATACCGGCTTCGCCAACGTCCGGTTCGGAAATGTTGTGATGATCCTGGTCGGCCTGTTCTTCATCTACCTGGCCATCCGTTATCATTACGAACCCCTGCTGCTGATCCCCATCGGCCTGGGCATCCTGCTGGGCAACATCCCCTTCAAGCTCGACGCCAACCTGCAGGTCGGCATCTACGAGCCGGGCAGCGTACTGAATTACCTCTACTTCGGGGTCATCAAGGGGATCTACCCGCCCCTCATTTTCCTGGGCATCGGAGCGATGACAGACTTCTCCTCCCTGATCTCCAACCCGCGGCTGATGCTATTGGGGGCAGCGGCCCAGATCGGCATCTTCGCCACCTTCATCGGGGCGCTGATACTGGGCTTCTACCCGGCCGAGGCCGGCGCCATCGGCATCATCGGCGGGGCAGACGGCCCGACGGCCATCTTCCTGTCTTCCAAGCTCGCCAGCGGGGTCAATATAGTCGACTACGCCGCCGGCGGGGAGCCCATCTATGCCCAGAACCTCATCGGGCCCATCGCCATCGCCGCCTATTCGTACATGGCCCTGGTGCCGGTCCTGCAGCCGCCCATTATGCGCCTGCTGACCAGCCGGAAAGAAAGGCTCATCCGGATGAAGCCGCCCCGGGCGGTGGGCAAGACCGAAAAGATCCTCTTCCCCATCATCGGCCTGCTGCTGACCACCTTCATCTCGCCCAGCGCCCTGCCGCTGCTGGGCATGCTGTTCTTCGGCAACCTGCTCAAGGAGTCGGGCGTCACCAAGCGCCTGGCCGAAACGGCGCGCACCTCCCTGATCGACATCGTGACCATCCTGCTGGGGCTGACCGTCGGGGCTTCCACCCAGGCCGATGTGTTCCTGACTCCACAGTCTATCCTCATCTTTGTGCTGGGGGCCCTGTCCTTCATGGTGGCCACCGCCGGCGGCATCCTGTTCGCCAAGGTGATGAACCTCTTCCTCAACCAGGAGAACAAGATCAACCCCCTGATCGGCGCCGCCGGCGTATCGGCAGTGCCCGACAGCGCCCGCGTCGTACAGATGGAAGGCCTCAAGGACGACCCCAACAACCACCTGCTGATGCACGCCATGGCGCCCAACGTGGCGGGCGTGATCGGCTCGGCCGTGGCGGCAGGGATATTGCTGAGCTTTCTGGGGTGAAAGAAAATGCAGTTCGGTATTCGCGGTTCGGTATTCGGCAGGTGACGGGCTTCGCCGGGCCGGTTTCGGAGGCTTGATTTGAGGAAGCTTTTCTGTGGTTCCAGGCCATTGTTTGATTGTTATATGGCTTTATTGTTGGGCTTGCTGCGCCTGCCGCGCGGAAACCACCGCGTTGAGCATGCGAACAGCAAACTGCGAACTCCGAATACCGCCTCTACCTCCCAACTGGCAAATCTCCCATAATGTTAGTATCTTGAACGATCAGAAAAATAAACCGGATCTATGGACACAGCAGTTGCAAAATCGGAGTACGAGCTGGAAAGAGATAAGCCTATGCCCAGTAAAAATCACGCCATTGTTCAGACCAACCTGGTCATTCTCCTTGGCACAAAGTATCAAGGGACATATAGAGCGCTGAGTGAAGTCAGCATCGTCGTTTCTTCAAAGGAAAAAGTCCCTGACATCGCCATTTACCCTTCGCTGGAATTTACACCCGGAGAAGACGAGACGCGCCTGGAAAGCGCCCCTTTGGGCGTGATCGAGATCTTGTCTCCCTCCCAGAGCCTTACGGAATTGATCACCAAATCTACAGCCTACTTCGAGGCTGGGGTATTGTCGTACTGGCTGGTGCTGCCCGACCTGCGGTCCATCTACGTGTTCAGCGCCCCCGGAGAATACCAGCTTTTTGCCAAGGAAGACAAGCTGGAAGACCCGAGGCTGGAGATAGAATTGGAGTTGAAGGATATTTTCAAATAACCTGAGGCGACGCCTTCCTCTATTGCCCCATCCAGCAAAAGGGTGTCGCCTCCTGCATGAATCCGCTGATAGCACCTGACTACCATACCATGCTCCGCTTACAATTCCTCGACCACGTCGCCCTCCGAGTGCGCGACATTCACCATTCCGCTGACTGGTACGAAAAAGTACTGGGCCTGCAACGCATTCACCCTGAAGAATGGGGCCCTTTCCCCATCTTTATGGTGGCCGGCCGGACGGGCATCGCCCTCTTCCCCACCCGAAGCGAGAAAGCCCAACTGCCGCCCGAAGGCGACTGGGTCCGCGCCCACCACTACGCCTTCCGGGTGGATCCGAAGAACTTCGAAAAAGCAAAGGCTCACCTCACAGAACAAGGGGTGGAATGGACATTCCAGGATCATCACCACTTCCACTCTATCTATTTCAATGACCCCGACGGCCACCATTTGGAGCTGACGGTTCAGGTGAGGGGATTGTAAATCGGGACGACGGAATTTTTCTTTCCCCTGAATAGTTGTTACTGCAAAAAATAAACCGCTCCTCTATGCGAAAAATCACCTACTACGTCGCCACCTCCCTCGACGGGTTCATTGCCGGGCCGGGGGAAGACATCAGCGGTTTCGTCCATTCCGGCAACGGCGTCGATCAGTACCTTCAGGACCTGCAATCCTACGACACCGTTATCATGGGCAGAAAGACCTATGAATTCGGCTATGCCTTCGGCCTGCAGCCTGGGCAGCCGGCCTACCCGCACATGCAGCACTACATTTTCTCCGACACCCTGAAATTCGACAAGCCGCACGAGCGGGTGAAAGTGTGCTCTCTTGATCTGGAAATTATCCGGCAGCTCAAAGAGGGCGAAGGCACTGACATCTACCTCTGCGGGGGCGGCGTTTTCGCCGGGTGGCTGCTGGACAACGAGCTGATCGACACGCTGAAGATCAAGCTGAATCCCCTGGTGCTGGGGCAGGGCGTACGGCTGTTCGGAGATTCTAAAAAAACATGCCGGCTGGCCGTTTCCGGACAGGAGCAATACGATGGCGGGTTGCAGATCATCACCTACCGCATAGACTATTCGTAAAAGGACGGCGTTAAAATCAGAAACCAGCAGTATGCGCAAATCCCCTACCCTGTTATTACCATTCTACCTGCTCATTGCCGCCTTGTCCGGTTGCGCCTCTTCCCAAAGGGCCCCTCAGGAACCTGTACCGGGAAGGGCCGGTTCCGGTTTATCATACGAGGAAAGCGCGCCGGAACAGGGCCGGCAAGAGCGAAAAGCCCTCTATTTCGCCTACCTTACCCTCGTTGTAGAAAACCCGGACAGCGCCGGCCGGCAGATCGAACGGATCGCGGAAAAATACAACGGTTATGTCAATGAGATCGGCTCCTACCGGGCCATCATCCGGGTGGAAAGCGGGCAGCTCGATGCCGCTATCGCCGATATCGAAGCCCTGGGCAAATTGCGCCGTAAGAACATACTGGGGCAGGACGTCACGGAAGAATACCAGGACTACCAGATCCGCCTGGAGAATGCTGAAAAGGCCCGGGGCCGCTACCTGGAGTTGCTCAATAAGGCCGAAACCGTAGAAGAGATACTTAAAGTGGAGCGGGAACTCGAGCGGCTCAATGAAACCATCGACTTGCTAAAAGGCAGGATGGCCCGGCTGGATCACCTGGAAGCCTTTTCTACCATTTCTGTAGAATTGCAGGAGCGGAAAAAGCCCGGCCTGCTGGGGTATATCGGCCTGGGGGTATACCATGCCGTCAAATGGCTCTTCGTGAGAAATTGATCTCGTATGAAAAAAATAATCGTCACCGGCTCTTCCGGCCAGCTCGGCCGGGAGATCGTCAAGCTTCTCCGGAAGCAAAGCTACAGCGTTACAGGTATTGACCTCATCGAAAGTGACACTACCGATGCCTGCGTGGATGTCTGCGATGCGGAAAGCGTCCTGAGCCTCACCCGATCCGCCGAGGCCATCATCCACACCGCCGCCCTGCACGGCAAGCACTACGAACAGGGATATCCGAGAGAGCCGTTCATCGAAACGAACATCAAAGGCACCCTGAACCTGCTCAACGCCTGCGTGCAGAACGGCATTCCCAAACTCCTTTACACCAGCACAACCTCCATTTATGGCTATGCTATGGTGAATGACAAACAGGCCGTCTGGGTAACGGA
>JAGFJE010000768.1 GCA_024103175.1 Phaeodactylibacter sp. | reverse complement strand
GGCAAAATTTATTCAACATATTGATAGCCAGGATTTTGCTTGGCCCGTATTCGCCTCGAAATGTAAACTTTATTTTTTCGAAAGCTGCTCGCTACGAGCTTTGGCTCGTACATGGGCTTAAAATGAGGGCCCCGCCCTCAGTTTTCCACATATTTAAATTATACAACAGGGCAGGAGCCCTGTACTTTGGACCGTGTACGACGTTACGTCGTAACGAGCGCCAAAAGTGGGCGCCAGCAGGGGCTGGGCCAGCGGGGCAAGCGTCAGACGTGGGCGCCAGCGGGGGCAACAGCAATTTTGAGGCGTTTGTGGGTATGGATGTGAGCAGTACTCCGGGCCAATTGTACTCGTAACTTTCCAGCGGTTTTAAGAGAATGTTGGTTGAGCAGGTATTCCATTTATTCCTATCTTCAACCGATAACCAGAACTGCATAACCATGAAAGCCTCACCCCTGCTCTCCGCCTGCCTGCTCCTGCTCTGGGCCTGCAACGCCCAGCCCGGCTCCGGACATCAGTACACCAACGCCCTCATCAACGAGAGCAGCCCCTACCTGCTGCAGCACGCCCACAACCCCGTCGACTGGCATCCGTGGGGAGAGGCGGCCCTGCAAAAGGCACAGGAAGAAGACAAGATGCTCCTGATCAGCATTGGCTATGCGGCCTGCCACTGGTGCCATGTGATGGAGGAGGAATCCTTTGAAGACACCGCCGTCGCCCGCATCATGAATGAACACTTTATTTCCATCAAAGTAGACCGGGAGGAGCGGCCGGATGTGGACGACGTCTATATGACGGCCTGCCAGATGGCCTCCGACGGCAGCTGCGGCTGGCCCCTCAACGCCTTCGCCATGCCCGACGGGCGGCCGGTATGGGCCGGCACCTACTACCCCAAAGGGCAGTGGAAGAACATTCTGAATTACTTCGTCGAACTCTATGAAAAAGACTGGGAAAAGCTGGATGATTATGCCGGCCGGCTGACGGAGGGCATACAACTGGACGCCCGGCCCCGGCCGCCGGAAGAAGAGGCATTGTTTACGGCAGCGGAACTGGCCGGGGTAGTGGATAACTTCCTGAACGGCATCGACTTTAAAAAGGGCGGACAGCTCGGCGCTCCCAAATTCCCCACACCCCGCAATTACGAATTCCTCCTGCAGTACCATCACCTGGCCGGCAACGAAAAGGCCCTGGAGGCCGTGACGGCCACGCTGGACAATATAACCAATGGCGGTATCTACGACCACCTCGGCGGCGGCTTCGCCCGCTACTCCACCGACGCCGAATGGAAAGTCCCCCACTTTGAAAAGATGCTCTACGACAACGCCCAGCTGGCGAGCCTCTACAGCAAGGCCTGGAAGGTGACAAAAGAAGAACGCTACCGGGAAGTGGTTTTCGAAACCCTGGAATTCATCGAACGGGAAATGACGTCACCGGAGGGTGGTTTCTACTCTTCCCTGGATGCCGACAGCGAGGGGGAAGAGGGCAAATTCTACACCTGGCAAAAGGCGGAGATCGACTCCATACTGGCGGATGAACGGATGAGCGCCGTTTTCTGTGCGCTTTATCAGGTGAAAAAGGGAGGCAACTGGGAGAATACCAATGTTTTATACCGAAAAGAAAATGCAGAGAAAATTTTGACTGAGTATAATTTAACTTCAGCTGAGTTAAAACAAATAATCACACAGGCACGGCGGAAGTTGTTCGAAGCCCGTGCCCGGCGCATTCGCCCCGGATTGGACGACAAGGTGCTCACCGGCTGGAACGCCCTGATGCTGCAGGGCTGCCTCGATGCCTATCAGGCCTTCCGGGAGCAGGCCTTTCTGGACAGGGCCCTCAGGAACGGGCAATTCATCCTGGAAAATATGTTCCAGGCGGACAACCGGCTGGCCCGCAACTACAAGGGCGGCCGCTCTTCCATCAATGCCTTTCTGGACGACTATGCCTTCACCATCCATGCTTTCCTGTCTCTGTACGAAACCACCTTCGACGAGCAATGGCTGCGACGGGCGGAGGGCCTGGCCCAATACGCCATTACCCATTTCCGGGACGAAGCAACCGGTTTTTTCTTCTACACCTCCGACCTCGACCCTCCCCTCGTCGCCCGCAAGATGGAACTGGAGGACAACGTGATCCCTGCCTCCAATTCGGCCATGGCGCGGGCGTTGCACCGCCTGGGCACGCTGTTGTACAACAGGGAATACCTGGAGATCTCCACCCACATGCTGCAATCCATGGCGCCCCGCTTTACCGCCACCAGCCAGCCGCAGTTCTTTTCGAACTGGTGCGCTTTGTATGCCGAAAAGGCCTTCCCCTACTATGAGGTGGCCATCGTCGGGCCCGATTACCGGAAACTGCGGGATGAACTCATGGCCCGCTACCTGCC
>JAGFJE010000375.1 GCA_024103175.1 Phaeodactylibacter sp. | reverse complement strand
CAAACTGCTTCTCCGGCGAACTGGAGCGCGGCTTTGTCATCTTTGTGATGGCGGAGGGGCAAACCGTCATCTGCCGCATCCGTCCGGTTAACAGTAGCGACAATCAGGTATTCATCAGCAATGACCGGGGCGAAAGCTGGGCGCCGCTGCTCCTGCCGGCCAATACCCCCTTCCGCGGTCTGTACTTCAACGGCGAAGCGCTCATTTACGAAACGGTGCACTTTATTCCGCCGCCCCAATCCGAAGCATTTTATCTCTCCTACGACCGGGGCGAAAGCTGGACGCGGGTGGAAGAAGGCGAATGGCCTTTTGTGCCTAATTTGATCCATGCCGCCGGGGGCGTTTTCTTCGGCCGGGGTGTTCACGGAGGCCTCTGGCGTTCCGACAGTCTGGCTTCCGGGTGGGACAGCCTGAACCTGGCCATAGCCCCGGATGACTTCGTGAGGGTTTATTATGAAAACGGCCTGCTCCTGGCAGGGAATGAAGAAACCGTCCACAGTAGCCTGGACAACGGCCAAACCTGGGCTTCCTCCTCCTCTTTCAGCACCTTCCGGGGAGCTAGCGAAGGCTTCTGGGCGCGGGGCGACAGCCTTTTTACGCTGCACCACGGCGACCTGTTTCTGAGTGTCAACCAGGGAGTTGCCTGGACGCAGGCCTCACCGCTGAATTCCAACTTTGTGGATTTCCTTCCGTTAGAAGGCCACAGCCTGCTCGCCGAATACCAGGGTATCTATCGCTCTCCGGACCTTTCTCAAACCCTGATCCCCAGCCATTCAGGCATAAACGGGCTGACTGTGGAGGATTTTACCTTAAATGAAGGCGGCTTGTACTTTTTCAGTGATGGAAAATTGGAAGACGCGAGTATTGACGCCGATGGCATCGGGGAAGGAAGCACGGTACTGAGCGGCATCATCCTGGATGAAATGGTGATCGGCGATGGTTATCTGTTCATCAATGAAATAGTGGGGGCGCCGGCCAGTGTGAACCACCGAATCAGCCGCGTTTTGCCGGACGGTACAACCACGGCCGTTTGGGAAAGCAGCGGCGGCCCCTGGCTGGCCAGCGGCCACCTGAAATACGCGAATGATACGCTGTTCTACTTCAATGGCGGCTGGGAGCAGGTGTACTCCACCGATTATGGGGACAGCTGGCAGAGCATCTCGGAACTGATCCCATTCAGCTGTTATGATTACGAACGCCACGAAGACGCTGCATTTGCCATCGTGCCTGATGGCGTCATGCGCAAGCGGGACGGAGAAGCGGACTGGGCGCCAGCCAATAACGGCCTGGATTTTGATATCTATCCCTTCGGTGGCGGCTTCCTCAGTACGCGTTTGGTGAGTACCGAAGGGGCGCTATTCCTGCTGCTGGGCCGGGGAGGCAGTGATTTCATCGAGTTCTATGTCAGCCATGACGGAGGAGACAGCTGGCTGGCCACCGCCACCAGCCTGCCGGACATCATTCTGCCCTCCCTCAACTCCCCCCAGGGTGTCAAGAACGTCGTCGCCCTTGGCGGTTACCACATCATGGCCCTGCGCGATGTAGGCATTGCCGTTTCCGCTGACCAGGGGCGCAACTGGACAGTGTATAACGACGGCCTGCCCACCCATGAGGTGAACCAGATCCAAGTACAGGACGGGCGGATCATAGCGGGTTTGCGCCGCCACGGTTTCTGGGAACTGCGGCCCGAGGACATCCGCCTGCGGCAGGTAATCGGCCGCGTCTTTTTCGATGAAAATGCCAACGGGCAATGGAACGCCGGAGAGATTCCCGTTCCCAACGTCAAACTCCTGCTGGAGGATGCCGAGGATCTCACTTTTTCCGATCTCGAAGGGGAATACCGGCTTTCCTTTATCGATGAAGGCGCCTTCGGGCCGGTGCTGGAAAACCCCAATCTCATTGCCGTCCCCGAAAGCCGCCATACTGCGGACGATGGCCCCTTCGATTTTGCGCTTCAGCTCAACGGCCAGGGGCCGGATCTCAGCGTCAGCCTGCACACCGATCAGGTACACCGCCCCGGCTTCCCCATCCGCTTTTACCTATATTACCAGAACCTGGCCAACACCATCAATTCCGCCACTCTAAACCTGGACTTCTATCCGGAACTCCACTACGATAGCGCCAGCCTGGCCCCGGCACAGATCGACGGCAGCACCCTCCGGTTTGAGCTGGGCGTATTGCCGCCCCTGGCCAGTGGAGTGATCGCCGTCGACTATACCCTCCATCCTTCGACGCCCCTGGGCAGCGAGGCTGTCAGCACACTTACCGCCACCCTCCCGGACGGCGACGTGGCGCCCGCCAATAATGAAGCCACACTGGCAGCCATCGTGGTCGGCTCTTACGACCCCAATGACATACAGGTTGACCGTAAAGGCCTGTCCCCGGAAGAAGTGATGGACGAGCAGGTGCTGCGTTACCGGATCCGCTTTCAGAATACGGGCACCTATCCCGCCGATCGGGTGGTGGTGCGCAATGCCATTCCCGAAGAGCTAAACCTCGCCAGTATCGCTCGCATCGCTTCCAGCCACCCCCTGGCCATTCAGCATGAAGGCAGGCGGGAGCTGGCCTTCATTTTCGACGGCATTCAGCTGCCCGACAGCAGCAGCAATGAGGCGGCCAGCCATGGGTTTATCGAATACGACATCCGCGTTCACAATGATCTGGCTCCCGGAGACAGCATCCGCAACCAGGCGGCCATCTACTTCGATTTCAACCCGCCCATCATTACAAATACGGCGGTAACGGTGGTGGAGGAAATTAGTAGCGTTGGCCCGGTTTCAGCAGGCCAACAGCTTTTGTTGCCGGCGCCCAACCCGGTGAGGGCGGGAACGCCCATCCGGCTGATGGCCCCCGGACAAAGTGGCCTGCTTCTCCTTTTTGATCAAACGGGGCGCCTTCTCAGAACGGCAGGGCACTTTGACTGCGACACGGATCATCTGGCTACCCAGGGCCTGCCGCCGGGTAATTACTGGTGCTTTCTAAAAAATGTAAAAGGGGAAGTGATGACGGCAAGGGTGGTAGTACAAGCGCAGTGAAAGTAGCGTGATCATTCATTAAAACCGGGGGTTGGGCCTGCTGGTAATAAAAACAGGGGGGCAGCTTACTTTGGTTGGAATACATTGTTAGATTTAGAGCATGTT
>JAGFJE010000712.1 GCA_024103175.1 Phaeodactylibacter sp. | reverse complement strand
CGGTATGTGGTGGAAGGCGAAGGCCTCCCCTGCCTGGTCATCGGCTCTTCCGTTTACTACCCCAAAACGTTTTCCGACAACCTGCGGAAGCACCTGAAGATGTACTTCGTCGACCTGAAGTGGTTCGCCAAAGATTACGCTCCCGAGAACCTGGACTCCGTCGACATAGCCTCCATCGTGCAGGACGTGGAGGAGATACGGCAAAAGCTCGGGCTGGAAAAGCCCCTGGTGATGGGCCACAGCATCCACGGAACGATCGCCATGGAATACGCAAAAAAGCATGCCGGCAACATATCCGGCGTAGTGGCGGTCGGCTCGCCCAGTGAATGGGGCAACGCCACCTATGACAAGAAGGCGGTGGAACTATGGGAAACCGCTTCCGAAGAACGCAAAGCCCTGCAGGAGCAAAACTGGGGTAAGATAAAGGAGATCGACCGCCTGACGGGCAAGGAGGAAGCGGCGGCGGAATACCACGTCATGTCTCCTCAGTACTGGTACAATCCCCGCTACGATGCGCGCTGGCTCTGGGATGGGATGACGGTGCATTCGGAAGTGGCCCGGCATCTGTTCACTCGGGTTTTCAAGGATTAAAATATGTTCGATCCGGCAGTTCCCATCCCCGTTCCGGTGCTCGTCGTGCTCGGTAAGTACGACTACGTGATCCCCTATACTCTCTGGAAGCCGGCCTATGAGCGCATCCCCGATTTCATGTTGATACTTTTTGAAAAAAGCGGGCATACGCCTCAGCTGGAAGAAGGCGGGCGCTTTGATCAGGTATTGATAGATTGGATAAACTCAAAATTGCAACAATGAACCGAAGGAGTACAATTATGACATCCCTTTTCTTCATCCTCCTCAGCTGCAACAACCAACCTTTGCCCGGCGAAGAAAAAAATGAACTCGCCAGTATGAGTGAGCAGGATCTGAATGGTTTTCAGTGGATGAACCCTCCGGGGGTTTTCCGGGTATTGAATAATTCCATTCAGGTTGCCGCCGACAAAGGATCGGATTTTTTTAATAATCCTGAGAATGGTGAGATAACTGCAACTGCTCCTCTTCTGTTCCGGGAAGTAACCGGCGATTTTGTTGCTACAACCCTGGTGAAACCTAACTTTTCCGACACCTGGAATGCCGCCGCCCTCATGGTTCACGCCGACAGCGCCAACTGGATAAAATTTGCCTTTGAAAATTCCGATGCCACGGGGAAAAGTATTGTTACCGTGGTGACAAGAGGCGTTTCGGATGATGCCAATGGCGTTATCCTGGAACGGCAGGATGCCATCTGGCTGAGAATGATCAGAAAGGGAAGCCTATTTGCCATGCACTGGTCAGAAGACGGGAACGCCTACAAAATGGCCCGCTTGTCGAAGTTGCCTGCCGGGGAGAAGGTGAACGTCGGAATGGAAGCGCAGTGCCCGGTGGGGGCAGGAGCCACACATAAATTTCTTTATTTTTCCCTGGAGAACAAAACCGTGAAGGATTTGAGAAAGGGGGAATGACCGGCTAGGAAAACACCTCCAGCCGCAGCCACCCCCATCCGATGTGCCATACCAGGTAGTACGCCAGCCGGAAGGCGTACATTGCCATGAAGTCGTACCGCCTGAAAAGCCACAGCTGGATGAGGTTGATCAGAAAGATGTGAAACCCCACGTACAGATCCGCCCACAGGGGGTAATGATCGGAAGCGCTCAGCACTGCCTGAAAAACGGGCTCGGCAACGGCGATCAGCAGCATGCAGGGCCAGATGATCTCTTCGAATACCAGTTTCCGCGAAAGGGAAGTCAGAATGAGCAGGAGCAGGGTAAGCGGGAGCACGTGAAAAATGATCTCCACCACAAAACCTATGGCAGGGTAGAACAGCAGTGAATCCGGGAACGGGACGTTAATATCTGCCGGGAAAACGCCCGCCAGGTCCACCAGGATGATCAGCACGCCCAGGGGCGTGGCCAGGGCGGCGGCGGTGAGCAGGCCCCGGCGGAGGCGATCTTTGTTGTAAATGGCAAACCAGCCCCGGCGAAGAAGAACTGAAAAGGCCAGGACTCCCGCCAAGGCAACAAAGAATACGGCCAGCAGCGGATTGATCTTACCGAAAAACCGCTGAAAGGCAGTGCTGCCGGAGAAGTAAAGCATTCCGGCGGAGGCCAGGGCAAAGAGGGACAGCAGGGCAAAGGCCAGGAATTGGGAAGGCTTATGGTTGATGGAGGCATTGTTTTTCATGGATCTTAGCTTTTGATACACTGCCCTGTTGAAGGTCCAAAATTTTCCTCAAAAAATGGTAGTATTATAGATGCACAAAATTTACCCAAATAACGCAGCCCCAAGCATCGTAAAGAGAAAATGGTTATATTAAAGGAAGCTGTCCGGCAATACTGCCCGGGCGTTTTCTTTTATAACTAACCTTCACTATACTATGATTAAGAAGCGATTTGAGGCCTATATGAAAGCGGTGAACGATCACGATATCGAAAAAGCCCTGACATTCCTTTCCGAAAATTTCAAGTTGACCTTCACCGATTACGATTTCTCCATCGATAAAAAAGGGTTTGTCGACGTCCTGGGATGGGATAAGGGCGTCAACGGCAGGATCTCCTGGAAGGGCCTGGAAGTGGAAGGCTATTCCATAAAAGGACGGTTTACCGAGCAGAACGATTTTTTTCGCCTTATCGGGATCGATGAGCTGCAGGCAATAATGGTATACTGGTTCAATACCCCCGGCCTGATCGTCAAACAGGCGTATACCCCCCTTTCCGGGCAACCCTCCCTCCGGGAGAAATTGCAGCCTGCTGTCGAATGGGCAAAGGAGAACCGGCCGGAAGAGTTGGAAGCGGTCTACCCTCAGGGCCAGATGCAGTACAATCAGGAAATGGGAGAACGATGGGTGGCCCTGCTCAGGGAGTGGAAAGCGGCGGCCTGACATTTCGGATATGCGCCACTTGGGGCGCCACGCCAGGGTGGGGTTTTCCACCGCGCCCTGGCTTAAGCTTACTCTTTCCCGCAACACTAACCCCACTTTTCCAGCCCCAGCAATTTTTTCCCCAGCTCCGTCAGTTCCGCCCGCCCGTATTTCTCCCGCTCCCACTTTCGCGGGTCGCCCGGAAAAGCGTAGCCCTCCGGGGCTATCCGCTCCTTCCAGGAGTTGATCCGCCACTGCCGAAGGGGCTCGTTGTCCTCTTCGGCGGGCATCATGGAGATATACTGGGCGATGCGCACCTTGTCCTCCGAGTGGTTGGGGCGGATGCCGTGGGGCAGCAGGCTGTTGAAGATCAGCAGGTCGCCCACCTCCATGCCCACCTTGACGATCTTGTCCTCCAGGCCGGTGATGTCCGGCTGAAAGGGGTCGCGGCCCTCCGGCTGGCTTTGTTTCCAGCGGCCGTAGTTGCGGAACAGCCAGGGGATGCACTGGAAGCCGCCCATGCGCTCGTCCGTCTGATCGGAAAGGGCGAGCACCCCTTGTACGTTCTGCGGTTTGGTTTCCGGGTCGTAATCCCAATGGATGAAGCCCTTGTATTCAAAGCCGGGGCGGATGGGGAAGTTCAGGTTGGCCCGGTCGATGGTTACCCACAGTTTGTCCGTGCCCCAGATGTCGGCGAAAGCCTCGTATACCCGCGGGTGCTGCCGGTTGTTCCAGAGGTGCTGGTGGTTGTATACTTCCACCATGCCCGTTCCCACCAGTTCTTTCATCTGCATCTCGGCGCGGGGGGCGGTGTACCAGGTGGCCGGGTCATCGAAGTCCTTCTCTTCGAATTCCCAGAGGAAGGCCGCCGTGGCCAGGGCCTGCTCCCGCGGCACGGCGCCTTTGATGACGATGTAACCGTTGTGCCGCCAGAAGGCCCAGTCGTCCTCGCTCAGCACCCGCAGGGGGCGCCCGCTGGAACGGTCGTTGAGCCTTGTCTTGCTGCTCTTGGCGGTGGACGGGTTGCCCGGGATGTCCTTGTGGGCGTTATCGGGGGCCATGCTTTTTCTGGTGTCTTTCATCGTTCCGGGTTTTTAGTGAAATTAGGAAACGCCACCAGGATACCCAAATTTATTTGGCGTCGAAGACGATAGCCGACGCTAATTCGGCCCGCCAAAATTTTTTGGCGTCGAAGACGATAACCGGCGCTAATTCGGCCCGCCAAAATTTTTTGGCATCGAAGACGAAAAACCGACGCTAATTCGGCCCGCCAAAATTTTTTGGCGTCGAAGACGATAAACCGGCGCCCCGTCAAGTTGACTGGTGTAACATCTCCGGCCCAAATAAATTTGGGGGCCCGGGTTCACGTCTTCAGGGCAGCTACGCAAAAACGTTGCAATAAGAAAATTTTCAGGATAATCTTAAAGTCAGGTTAAACCCGGGGGGCACAGCCGCCCCGAACCGGCGATAAAGGAAATAAAAAACTAAATTGGAGGCATTACTAACGCCTAAAACCCGTAAGAGATGAAGAAAATTGTACTCTTCCTTCTGGCGGCCTGCCTGCTTCCGCAATGCACCACCTACCACCGCATCAAATCGAACAACCTGGTTACGAAAGCCACACTGCCGGAAAAGAGCTTCTACGAAGAGATCCCCTTCACCCTGGTGCACGGCCTGCCGGCGGTTCCGGTTTATATCGGGCAGGACAGCACCCCGCACCAATTTCTCTTCGATACCGGCGGCTATACCGTGCTGTCGGAAGCCCTGAAGAACAAGGCGGCCGGCGTGCACCCGAAGAGCTACATCGACGTCAAGGACGCCAACAACCACACAGCTAGGATACACACCTTTCTGCTGGATCAGTTGTCCGTCGGGCCGCTGGCCTTCACGGATGTCGGTTTCGCCCGGATCAGCTTCACCGAAGCGGAGCCTTTTTTCTGCCCGGGCATAGCCGGCACCATCGGCCCCAACATCATGAAGGAATGTATCTGGTACTTCGATTATGACAATCATAAGATCATCGCTACGGGCCAGATGGAAAGGATACCCGGGATGGAAACTGCATCGCGCATTCCCGTTAAAACCAACAACATTTACAAGCCCATTATGGAATTCACCGTCGACGGACAGCCAGGGCAGTTCACCTTCGATACCGGCGACAACGGGTTCATCAGCTTTCGCAAGCCCTTTTTGGAAAGCCTGGGCCGGGATTATCCTTCGGCGGTTCGTTACGGGCAGAAGATCCGGGCGGGACACAGCCAGGTGCGGGAAGATGTCACCCTGTATCGGCTCGATTCCCTTCGCCTTGGGGGCAGCGTACTACTGGAAGATGCCATCGCAGCGTCCCGAAACAGCAGTTCAAACAACCTGGGGGCCGGAGTTTTCGACCTGTATAATGTAGTGTTCAACCTCGGCCAGGAGGAGGTATTCTTTATAAAAAGAAAACACCCGTCGCCGAATGCCGGACTGCGCTCATTCGGCTTTGGCATCGGCCTGGCCGGCGGGAGGCTCGTCGTGGAGTACCTCTACGCCAATAGCCCGGCGAGCCGGGCCGGCATGGAGGCCGGCGATATACTCGAAACGATCAATGGAAAAACCTATCGTTTCTCCGATTATTGCGATTTCCTGAATACCTTCAACCTCGAACCTGAGGAGGAGATCGAAGTAGAACTCCTTCGCGGGGATGAACGGTTCGGGGTGAAACTGAAGAAGGAAAGAATTCTGTAATACCGATAAACCATGGCGCTTTTTTACCTTTACAGGCGCATCAATTATAGAAAATCAAGTTGCCCATGCTTTTCAGGCGCCGCTCTTCGATCATACTGCTGGTTTTCACCCTGTGCCTGGCGTTGTATTTTGCCACTTTCCTCCAGAATTGCTCCTCCGGCAATGCCGCCGCCGGGCTGAAGGAGGAGTACATTGGGGCTCAGCAGTGCAAAAGCTGCCACGAGGAAGAATATAAAGGCTGGGTGGGGTCGCACCACGACCTGGCCATGCAGAAGGCCACCGAAGAAACGGTGCTGGGCGATTTCAACGACGCTTCCTTTACCAGCAATGGCGTTACTTCCCGCTTTTTTAAAAAAGACGGCAAATTCTTCGTCAACACCGAAGGGCCGGACGGCAGCTTTCAGGATTTTGAAATATTGTACACCTTCGGCGTTACCCCTTTGCAGCAATACCTGGTGAATTTCCCCGGCGGCCGCCTGCAGTGCCTGCTCACCGCCTGGGACAGCGAGCAGAACAAATGGTTCGGCCTCATGCCGGACGAACGCCTGCCCACCGACGACTGGCTGCACTGGACCAAAGGCAGCATGACCTGGAATACCATGTGCGCCGACTGCCATTCCACCTACCTGGAGAAAAACTTCGACGAGCAAACCAATACGTACAATACGAGCTGGGAGATCATTGATGTGAGCTGCGAAGCCTGCCACGGGCCGGGCAAACAGCACATGGTTTACGCCAATTCTTCTGCCTACAAAAGGGGAGAAAAAGTAGACGGCTCGTATATGTACCTCACCGCCGGCCTTACCAGTAAGGAACAGGTGGAGCAGTGCGCCCGCTGCCATTCCCGCCGGGGGCAGATCTCGGAAGTGTTCGATCATTCCGGCGTGTTTATGGACCACTATGTGCCGAGCACCCTCAGCCCGGGCCTGTACCATCCGGATGGGCAGATCCTCGATGAGGTCTATGTCTACGGCTCTTTCCTGCAAAGCAAGATGTACCGCAACAACGTCCGGTGCACCGACTGCCACAATGCGCACAGCATGGAACTGAAGGCGGTGGGCAACGAGCTGTGCGGCAAATGCCACGAAAAGGAAAAATACGATGCCCCGGCCCATCACTTCCATGAACAGGATACCGACGGCGCCTCCTGCATCAACTGCCACATGCCCGGCAAGTACTACATGGGCAACGACTTCCGGCGCGACCACAGCTTCCGGGTGCCCCGCCCCGACCTCAGTGTTCAGTACGGCGTACCCAATTCCTGCAACGGCTGCCACAGCGATAAATCGCCGGAATGGGCGGCGGAAGCTGTCCGCAGTTGGTACGGCCCGGAGCGTGCTCCGCATTATTCCGGCATTCTCGCCGCCGCTCATACCGGAGATATGTCCGCCCTTCCCGGCCTGGTCGAAATGGTGGGCGATACCAGCCAGCCCGAGATCGCCCAGGCTACCGCGGTTGATATCCTGGGAGGGATCCCTTCTCCGGAAGCCAGCCGGGAAGTGGTTGCCGCTCTGCAGAATGATAACCCGCTGATCCGCTATTCCGCCGTCAATGCCATGGCGCGGTTTTCGGTGGAGGACAGGCTACGGCGCCTGGCTCCGCTGCTGCGGGATTCCGTCCGCGCCGTCCGCACCCAGGCGGCCTATCAGCTGGCGGATATTGATGAAAACCTGTTCCAGGGAGAAGAGCGGGCGGCCTTTCAGCAGGCCAAAAAGGAATTCGAGAATGTCCTCAGCGTTCAGGCCGACTTTCCCGGCGGGCAGCTGATGCGCGGCCAGTACTACCACAAGATGGGCGATCTGGAACAGGCGGCCCGGGCCTACCGGGACGCCATCCGGCAGGACCCCTACCTGCCTCAGCCCTATCTCAACCTGGCCAACCTCCACTACGCTCAGGGCAACAACCAGGAAGCGAAGCAGCAATTCGAAATGGTGATCCGGCTGGATTCCAACGCCGTGGAGGCGCACTACTCCCTGGGCCTCCTCCTGGCGGAAATGCAGGACCTGGGGGCAGCAGAGCCTCACCTCGGAAAAGCCGCCCGCCTGAGCGGCAACCCCCGGTACTTCTACAACTGGGGCCTTTCTCTGCAAAACCTGGGCCGCCCGGCAGAAGCGGAGCAGGCCTTTCGGCAGGGGCTCGATATAGCCCCCGATTCCGAAGCGCTGCTCTATGCCCTGGCGGTGTTGTACATCCAGCAGCAGGAAAAGGGCAAGGCCAGGCCCGTCGTTGCCCGCCTGTTGCAGCTGAACCCGCAGAACGGCGACTATCAGAATTTAATGGGAGCTATTCGATAACGGGAGGCTTGACATTTACAGAATATTCTTTCGTTTAGAAGTTGTAGGGAGGCCGTGTACGGTGTAGGATGAGGGATGTACGACGGAAGCCAAATCGTCCACCGTACATCTTTGGGTTCTCATCCGGCCCACGGACATCGTACATCATTCCGGCAAAAAACCCACTTAGGAAACAATGAAGCTAATTTCTTATCCTCAAGTTGAGATAAAAAATGAAATTGTTTAGTATCGGCATCATCGGCTACGGCGGCTTCGGCCAGTTTCTGTACCACCACTGGAGTAAATTGAAGCAGGTGCGCATCACCGCCATTGCCGATAAAATGGCCCACAAAGCGGAGGGGCTGGGGCAGGTAAAGGTATTTACCGATTGGCAGGACATGCTGCGGGAAAAGGATATTTCCCTGATCGCCATCGCTACCGAACCGCATTCGCACGGCGAGATCGCCATCGCCTGCATGGAAGCGGGTAAGCACGTGCTCATCGAAAAGCCGCTCGCCCTGTCGCCTTCCCCGGCGGAGGAAGTTATCCAGGCCCGGGATCGGACAAAGGCCGTCGCCGCCATTGACTACATCATGCGCTTCCATCCGCTTCTGCGCGCCCTCCGGAAGCTAACACAGGAGGGCGTTTTCGGAAAGCTGCGCCGGGTAGACGTAGAAAATTACGCTCAGGACGAGCAACTGCCGCCGGAGCACTGGTTCTGGAAAGATCATTACTCAGGAGGCATCCTGGTGGAACATGGGGTACACTTCATCGACCTCGTTCATTTTTTACACCCCGCCGAAGTGCTTTCCGTCAACGGACTGAAACACAACCGCAACCCGGGGCAGGAAGACCAGATTTTGGCCAATGTGCTTTACGAAGGCGGGCTATTCGCCACCCATTACCACTCCTTTGCCCGCCCCGGCTTTTTCGAAACTGCCACCATAAAACTGGCCTACGACCTGGCCGATATCGAATTGCACGGGTGGATTCCCCTTCAGGGCGAGGTGAAAGCCCTGGTGAACCCCCTGACAAAGGCGGCCCTGCTCTCCGTCCCGTTTTTTGAACTGTCCGGTTCCACGCCCATCGA
>JAGFJE010000709.1 GCA_024103175.1 Phaeodactylibacter sp. | reverse complement strand
AACGCATCCTCACCCGTTCCGAGGACGCCATAAAACTGTGGGGCGGCGAGGGCCAACTCCTGGGCACGATGGCCCACTCCGGCCCCATAGCCGGGCTGCACCTCAGCCAGGACAGCACCCTGGCCGTCACCTGGGAAGAAGGCCCCCAGGCCATCCTCTGGGATACGGAGGGCACCCGAATGCGGGAATTCACCGGCCATCAGGGCATTATCCTGTCCGCCGAGCTTTCTCCCGATGGCCAGATGCTGCTCACTACCGCTACGGATGGAACCGCCAAGCTCTGGAACCGCGACGGGCACATTCTGATCGACTGGGACCTCCGCTCGGACCAGCCGGCGCCGGCCTTATTTTCCGCCGACGGGCAGTACGTTTACACCGCTCAGGATGAAAACCAGGCGCTGGTGGCCTGCCCTACTCCCTACCGGGTTTTTGAGCGGATGAAGGCCGGAGAGGATGCATTGGGGCCGAAAATAGAAGAGCTCCAGCAAAGGTATAATATTCAGTTTCTGGAATAGTGAGTGTCCCCTTACTGGCTATACCTTACATTCAGATAATTCGCCCATCTTTTGTTTTTTGGGATGGAATTTTATTACCTTTACACCGCCTTTAAAATAGCGCCCTACTCTATCCTCTTATCTTCACAGATCTTTTTCATTAACATCAAGGTGGTTCCCTCGTTGCGGCATCGGGTTGTTGTTCGTTATTGGTTGTTGTTTGTTCATTGTTCCCACAACCAACAACCAACAACTGACAACAACGCCCTCCCCGAGACAACCACCCTGAAAAATTCATTCTATGAACCGATTGAAGTGGACTACACTTACAGTTGCGCTATTACTGGTAAGCTTCGGAAGCCTTCTGGCCCAACAAACCTTCAGCAAACAATGGATCTATGAGCAGGGCCGCGCTGTCCTGATGCGCAAAATGAAAGCATCCCCTGAAGAGTTGCAGGCTGCTCAGCAACATTTAACCACCCCGGCACAATCTCCCCCCGGCGTTTCTTTCCGCAACCTGGACGACAACATCAGCGGGTCCGAAAAGCCGGAATCCGAAGTACATGCCGCCATCAACCCCACAGACTCCAACAACATCATCATCGCGGGCATGGTGCTGGATGCAGAAAACCTCCTCGGCGCCCTGTCCTTCCCCATCTACTACACCAAAGACTTCGGCAACAGCTGGGAACTCAGTGAATTCAACGGCGTGAACGACATGGGCCCCTTCAGCCTCATTCTCGGCGGCGGCGACCCCGTGCTGGCCTTCGATACCGACGGCGCCGCCTACCTGTCCTGGCTGACTTTCACCGCCAGCCTGGACCTCACCATCGGTATACAGCTGCACTGGGCCATCTCCACCGACGGAGGCGAAACCTGGGAACGGCAGGAGTCCTACATCGACGCCGGCCAGGTTATGAGCCTGGAGGACCCCAACTCCCGCTTCGTAGACAAGGAGTGGCTGGCTACCGACCTTTCTTCCTCTCCCCACCGCAATAACCTTTATGCCGCTTATGTAGAGATCAACCTGTCGGATACGACCTACAACATTCTGGTTAAAACCAAGGCCGCCGACAGCGGCGAGTTTGGCGAGGCGGTGGATGTCACCCCTGAGGAGATCGTCTTCTCTCAGTTCTCCAGTATCGACGTCGACCGGCAGGGTAACGTACACGTCCTTTTCGCCGGGGCAACCGCCCAGGATATTGCCCTGGGCCTCTATCACTGCGTATCGGAAGACGGCGGAGTAACCTTCACCGATCCCGTGCGCATCTCGTCCCTGCACCTGCCCTGTTTCCCTCCCGGCGCCGGCGGCCCCTGCGACCTGGTGGGCATCGACTCGGCCCGCGTCTATCCCTGCCCGCACCTGCGAGTGGATAAATCGGGAGGGCAATTCGACGGCAACCTCTATGCCGTTTGGACTTCCGACGGGTTTGAAACCGAACTCACCCCCGGCGTGGATGTCTACTACAGCTATTCCAAAGACGGCGGAACCAACTGGTCGGACCCCATTGTGCTGAACAACGACCGGATCCCCGCTTCCGAGCAGTTCTTCCCCAGCCTGGCGGTCAACGACAAAGGCATTCTCGCCATCAGCTGGTACGACCGGCGGGAAGACCCCAACAACCTGATGACCAAATACTACATGACCTACTCCAAAGACGGCGGCCTTACTTTTGCCGATGACATGCCGGTCTCCACCGAAGGTTCCGACTTCTCCATGATCGGCGCCGCCAACGCCAATTTCGGCATCGGAGAATATACCCAGATCCTGGCCACCAGCGGCTACGCCATCCCGGTATGGGCCGACGGGCGCACCAACGACGGCAATATCGAACTCTATACGGCTTTCCTGCCCCTGGGCGAGGAGGCCACTACCGCCATCCCGGAGGTCAACGTGATCTCCGACAAGTTTTCCCTCGGGCAACCGGCGCCCAACCCTGCCGTCAGCCAGGCCCGTGTAGAACTGCGGCTCAAAGCCGGCTCTGCTGTCCAGGCACAGCTGTTTGGGCAGAAAGGGGATCTGGTATGGCAAAATGGCTATGGAGCATTGCCCAAAGGTACCCATCAGCTGGATATTACCACCTCAGAGCTGCCCGCCGGGCAGTACCTGCTACGCGTGGTTACGGATTTCGGGTTCCAGAGCCGGAAGCTGCAGGTGCAGCGGTAGGGTTGTTCGGGATTGGTTGATTGGTTGCCCGTCTTCGCTGCGCTCGTCCGGGTAAAATTCGTTGATTGGTTGATTCGGGGCTAAAGCCCCGCCGGGGGAAACTTGCCCTCTGCCTCCTCCCTGCGCAAGTTTCCCCCGGCAGACAAACAACCTAAGCCCTTTTTGATTTTAATCACCTGAGGGGGGTGACATTTGTCACCCCTCTGCTTTTTTCCGGCCCCTACCTTTACCCATCATTCCGGAAAATATAAGCCGGAAAGGCAAAACCGTGTAACACTATTCCTTTTCCCAGCCGCCCAGCCCCGACAAATATCCGCACCACACTCCAGGCATTGGGATCAGCGATTTTCCGTTCCATGGTTTTGGGTTTTCAACCAAAAAATGGCCATATTTATGTCCGCCGCAAGCCAACTAAAAGACCAACAGCTGATCGGAACCATGCCGGAAGTTGCAGCTAACTGCTACCACTGCGGAGAGCCTTGTGAAGAAGGCGAAGTCCGCCTGGAAGACAAAGCCTTTTGCTGCGAAGGCTGCAAGACGGTCTTCGAGATCCTCAATGATAACGGAATGTGCCGTTATTACGAGCTGGATGAGAACGCCGGTATCAGCCTGCGGGGCAAAACGCAGGAAGAATACGCTTTTCTCGACGACCCGGACGTGCGCGAAAAGATCATCGATTTTTCGGACGGCAACCGCACCCGGGTTACCTTTTTCATTCCGCAGATTCATTGTGCATCCTGCATCTGGCTGCTGGAAAACCTCTACAAGCTCAGCCCCGGCGTGATGGCCTCCACCGTCAACTTCGTCAAGAAAGAAGCCTACATCACTTTCTCCGAGCAGGAGATCAGCCTGCGGCAGGTCGTGGAACTGCTGGCCAGCATCGGCTATGCCCCCGCCATCAACCTCAGCAACCTGGACCAGGAAGACAAGCCCGTCGCCAGCCGTTCCTTCTACTACAAACTGGGGGTTGCCGGCTTCGCTTTCGGCAACATCATGCTCCTCAGCTTCCCGGAATACCTGGGGCTGGACCAGGGGACGGACGCTTACTTCGCCCGCATCTTCGGCTACCTGAATATCCTGCTGGCACTGCCTGTAGTGTTCTACAGCGGCCGCGACTATCTTCAGTCGGCCTGGCTGGGCCTGAAACAGCGCATCCTCAACATAGACGTACCCATTTCTATTGGCATACTGGCCCTCTTCGGGCGCAGTGTCTTCGAGATCGTCACCCATACCGGCGCCGGATACCTGGACAGCCTTGCCGGCCTGGTCTTTTTCCTCCTTATCGGAAAGTGGTTTCAGCAACGGACCTACCACAATCTTTCCTTTGAAAGAGATTATAAGTCTTATTTTCCCATTGCCGCCCATCGGCGGGAAGAAGGGGCGTTCCGTTCAATAACCCTGGACAAGCTGGAAGCGGGAGACATCATCCTGGTCAAGCACCGCGAGCTCATCCCTGCAGACAGCATCCTGCTCAAGGGCGAAGCGGAGATCGACTACAGCTTTGTCACCGGCGAATCGGAACCGGTACGTAAACGCACCGGGGAAAAGATCTTCGCCGGCGGCCGGCAGATGGGCGGCGCTATCGAACTGAGCCTCACCCGCCGCGTTTCGCAGAGCTACCTTACCCAGCTATGGAATGACGAAGCATTCACCAAACGCACCGAGTCCCGTACCAGCGCCCTGGCAGACAGGGTTGGTAAATTATTTACCGTAGCCATTCTCCTGGTGGCCTTCAGCACCCTCGCCTACTGGCTGCCGCGGGATACGTCAACCGCCATCAATGCCTTCACGGCCGTCCTCATCATTGCCTGCCCCTGCGCGGTGGCCCTTGCCATACCCTTTATCTTCGGCAATGCGGTGCGCATCCTGGGCCGCCACCATTTTTACCTGAAGAATACGGCCATCATCGAGGCGCTTACCAATATTCAAACTGTAGTATTCGACAAGACGGGAACCCTGACGCAGCGCGGGCGCGGCGACATACAGTTCATCGGCGAGCCGCTCGATGCTCACGAAAAGCAGATGATACGCGCCGTGCTTCAACCGTCGGGACACCCCGTAAGCCAGCAACTGGCGGCCTTTCTGGGGGAAGGCGAGCCCGGGCTGGATGAAGCGATCTATCAGCCCAGCGACTGGGAAGAACAGGTGGGCAAAGGCGTGGAAGGCATCGTTTGCCAGCGCCGCGTCAAGGTGGGTTCCCGCAAATTCGTCGACCACTTCCTCAACGGGCAATGCCCGGACGGGGAAGGCGTCTATGTACAGGTTAACCACGAGATCCGGGGTTGCTTTAAGATCGAAAACCACTTCCGGGAAGGCATCTGGAATGTGGCCCGCTATTTCGGGGAAAAGGCATCCCTTTTCCTGCTTTCCGGCGACAATAACCGGGAGCGGGCACTGCTGGCGCCCATCTTCGGCGACAACGGCAACATGCACTTCCAGCAAAGCCCGCAGGATAAACTGCAGTTTGTCCGCCACCTGCAGGCCAAAGGCCAGAAAGTCCTCATGCTGGGCGACGGCCTAAACGACGCCGGGGCGCTCAAGCAAAGCGATGCGGGAGTGGTCGTGGCTGAAGATACCAACAACTTCACCCCTGCCTGCGACGCCATTCTCGATGCGAAGCATTTCCATCGACTGCCTGTCTTCCTGGATTTTGCCCGGCGCAGCATTAAACTGGTCTATTTTGCATACGGCTTCGCACTGATCTATAACATCATCGGCCTGAGTTTCGCCGTGCAGGGCGCCCTGTCTCCCATTGTGGCCGCCATACTCATGCCGCTGAGCTCGATCAGTATCGTCCTTTTTGGGATGCTGGCCAGCAATGGAGTGGCGCGGAGGATGGGGTTGTAGGGAAGTGGGAAGTGGGAAGTGGGAAGTGGGAAGGCGGAAGGCGGAAGGCGGAAGTGGGAAGGCGGAAGGCGGAAGTGGGAAGTGGGAAGGCGGAAGGCGGAAGGCGGAAGTGGGAAGTGGGAAGGCGGAAGTGGGAAGGGGGAAGGCGGGAGTTTACCGGGCTGAGGGGCGAAGACGGGTGTACCGGGCGGAGGGGCGAAGACGGGTTTACGCGGGAGAGGGGCGAAGAGGGGTGGACCCGGGGGAGGGGGGGAGACGGGGTTACGGGGCTGAGGGGCGG
>JAGFJE010000706.1 GCA_024103175.1 Phaeodactylibacter sp. | reverse complement strand
GTACCAGCCTTTCGCCAGGTAGGCGTCCAGTTCTTCGGGGATCATCACTTCCGGGTAATGCTTCTCTGCAAACATGATCAAAACTTGGGGCTGTAAGCTAATAATAATTTTAAAAAACCATATGGGGGCGGGAAGGTTTTGTCGGGCGCATTCTATCTCAAACCGGAGCGAATTCCTGGAGGGCCTCCAGGGCTTCTTCCGCCCGGGCCGATTCGTGCAGGATGTCGAATACGGCAACCGGGATTTTAAACACCGGCCAGGAAGTGCGCAGGGCTTGCCGGTAGGTGCTCAGGTGATCGGTACCCAATCCAAAAAAACGGCAGTTGTACAGGTGGAAGGCCATTTGAATGGGGTCGAAGACCGTCACCGGGCACAGGGTTTCCTTGTTTTTGGAATCGGGAAGCAAAAAGCAGGGGTATTCCAGAAAAGGGTAGGGGCGGTTGTCGTAAAACCGGATGTCGAAAAAGCGATAGTCGAACAGCCGGCTGCGTATGCCCCGTTCTTTCAGCCGCTTCTGCAAGCCCTTCAGGTTTTGCCGGGTGTAATTGATGGGGATGTCTTCCTCCTTCAGCTGGCGGAAAGGCCGCCAGCCGGCGCTTTTCAGTTCGAAAAATTCCAGCTCTCCGACCCGGTGTTTGTAGTCGAATTCGGCATTCCCGGGCACTACGTAGCCGGGATAGTAATAGCGGAAGCCCTGATCAAGCGCATACCTGATCTCGGCCAGCATGGTGAAAAAGCCGAGGCTGTATTTGTGGTACGCCGGGTCGTATATGCCTTGTTTGCTGTACACGCTGTGCCGCCCCCTGTCGAAAAAGCTGAAGGCAACGAGCTGATCTCCGTCCCAGATCTTTACTTCCCGGGTGTCCAGCGCCATCCGGCCTTTGCCGTTGCTGAGTATGTCTTCGGTATCGGGGATAGCGCGGCGGGGAAACTCCCGGGCGTACAGGTTGTTTACCCTTTGTTTGGCTTCGTCGAAAACGGCAGGGCCGCCCGCTTCGATGCGGAACGCCGCCTCATTCCTGCGCCATAGCTTTCGCTGGCTTTTGGAAAACTGGTACCCCCGCAGCGGCAGGCGGGCAGGAAGGGTGGAGAACACCCGCTTGTGGCCTTCCTCTCCGAAAAACATAAAATGAGAGGTATAGACGGCCTGGCCCATACACCGCCAACCGGCGGCGAGGTAGGCATCCAACTCTTCAGGGCTCACTTTTTCCGGGTAGCGGATTCTGGAAAACAAAACTTCTTTTTTATTCAAAAATTCTGGAACATACTCTTAAAGGATTTTGGGGAAAGAAAAGTTCTGTGGATGGTTATATTGCTAAATTGTTATGGTGCCGCAGGGTTGGCGCCAGGGAGCCTCCCCCTCCGGAAGCCCATATAACAATTTAGCAATATAACCCCCAGCCCCCATAGCCGTCAGGTTTATTTTTAACACATACGATTATTCTTAACCCAAGCTTGGCAGCCCCCCAACCCTCACCTCATCCACCGGTACACCACCCCGGCATTCCACCTCGTAGACAGGCCGATATTCCTGCCGGAGAGGATGCGGGAGCCGCCGGCGACGATGCCGAAGCCGGCAGCAAGGGGCACATAAAGGGTTCCGCCGATCCGAAACCACTGGGCCCCGCTTCCTCCGGAGACCTGAGTGTCTACGCCGCTGTTGAGCGTATTGTAAGACTCGGCCCAGGCTTCCACGTAATAGCGCCGGGCCCCGTAGCCGGTACGGAAGAGGATGGGCACCGCCGGCCGTAGTTCTTCGAGAAACTGGAAATCTAAACCGGACTGGAGCTGGAAGAACAGGCCGGAGAAGGAAACATACTGGGCCTGGAAGCGAACCTGGAAATTGATGGCGCGCAGCCCGATGGGCGTTTCCGTATCTTTGGGATAGCCGGAGAGGGGGAAGCTGAGCCCGACGGAGGTGATCAGGTTGAGGTATCCGGAGGTATATTCCTTGTACTGGTTCCGGTATTTGATGAAAAGCCCGCCGTCCTGCAGTCCCCGGTTTTCTTCATCGATCCAGAGGTAGGGGATGTTGGCTACCAGGGAAAGGGTGTCGGTGAAGCCGTGTTCGATGAACAGGTTCAGGGATTCAGTGGTCAGGCGGCTGCTTCTTTTTTCGTCGCCGAACTGGTAGCTGCTGAAGGACTCGGTGCTGTACCCCCAGGCGATATCGGTGACCCCCCGCCCCGGCATGAACCCGCTGATGGGGCCCTGGGCGGAGAGGAAGAGGGAGATCAGCAGGAAAGCAGCGGAAAAAAAGGAAGGTAATACCGGGTAAACCTTATTCATCGGCCAGTTGTTTTGACAGGAGTTTCTTACAAAATAAAAGCAATTTGGCAGTACAGGACGTCGTTTGGATAACAATAAGCAGTACTTCTTCAAACCCAAAAAATTAACCTATCTTTGAGGCCCAAAAAAAAGAAAAATTGGCAGACAGCTTAGTCATTATCCCTACATACAATGAAAAGGGAAATATTGTCCGGATGATCGACACCATTTTTTCCCTGAGTAAGGCCTTTCACATACTCATAGTGGATGATGGGTCGCCCGACGGAACGGCAGAGCTGGCCCGGCAACAGCAGGAGCGCTACCCCGGCCGCCTTTTCCTCATCGAGCGCAAGGGCAAACTCGGGCTGGGGACGGCCTACATCACCGGCTTCAAATGGGGCCTGCAGAGGGGTTACGATTATCTGTTTGAAATGGATGCCGATTTTTCCCACAACCCCAACGACCTGCTCCGCCTGTACAAGGCCTGTGCCGAGGGAGGGGCCGATGTGGCCATCGGTTCCCGATACGTAAGGGGAGGGAAGCTGGAAAACTGGCCTTTCGACCGCATTTTCCTCTCTTTTGGCGCCTCTCTCTATGTACGGTTCATCACCTGGATGCCGGTGCACGACCCCACGGCGGGTTTCATCTGCTACCACCGGCGGGTCCTTTCGGCGATCGGCCTGGATAAGATCCGTTTTGTGGGGTATGCGTTCCAGATAGAAATGAAGTTTGCCGCCTATCAGCTGGGCTTCAAACTCAGGGAGGTGCCCATCACCTTTACCGACCGGATCGAGGGGTCGTCCAAAATGTCCAAAGGCATCGTCAAGGAAGCGGTCTGGGGGGTGCTGCAGATGCGGTTGCGCAGCTTTTTTTCCTCCTATGCCCCGGAGGCGGCCCTGGAAGGAACGGAAAGCCCGCCTTCGCCAAAGGCTACGGCGGGTAAAAATGAGGGCCCGCCCTCGCCAAAGGCTACGGACGGATAAAAAGGAAGGAGAACTCAGCCCGATGGAGTTCCTTTTTCCTCCGGTCTATTTCCTCTTCTCATTCATCGAATGTATTAGGTAACTTGAGCGGTGTTGGCTACATTCGTACCTGCCGAAAAAACGCACTTTCCTATGATCATTTTCAGGGTTTTTACCGAAAGCATAGCTCAGGCCTTCCAGCAGTTGCGGTCCAACCGAATGCGCAGTTTTCTTTCCCTCCTGGGGATCTCCATCGGCATTTTCTGCATCATCGGGGTCCTTTCGGCGGTAGATTCCCTGGAAGACAACGTGCGGGGCAGCCTGGAAAAGCTCGGCAGCGACATCATTTACGTGACCAAATGGCCGTGGCGGGACGCCAGCGGCGACTGGTGGGAACTCATCAAACGGCCCAATCCGGATTACGAGGACTATGCGGTAATTGAGGAAAAATCTCACACTTCCGGCCTGGCCACCTTTTATGTAGTGGTAGGGTTCAAAACCGTTAAATTCGGCTCCAACAGTGTGGAAGGCGCCGTACTGATCGGCAGCACCTTTGAATTCGACGAAATGTTCCAGCTCGATTACTACAAGGGCCGCTATTTTTCTCCCAATGAGTATCACTACGGCAGCAACAAGGCCGTTATTGGGTACAGCGTGGCGGAAGAACTCTTCGCCGGCGTCGAGCCCATCGGCCGAACGATGAAGATGGCGGGCCGCAAATACGAGGTGATCGGCGTGATCGAAAAAGCAGGCGACGACCTCCTTAACCCCATGGATTTCGATGACGTCATTCTGGTTTCCTATCCCAACGCCCGCAACCTGGCCAACCTCAAGTCCCGATACATCCTGGACACCACCATAGCGGTCAAGGCCGGACAGAACGTGAGCATGCAGCAACTCAAGGATGAGCTGAAAGTGATACTAAGGGCCAAGCGCCGCCTGAAACCTAAAGAAGACGATGATTTTTCCCTCAACGAGCTGTCCATGATATCCAGTATTTTCGACAGCTTCTTCGGTGTGCTCAACCTGATCGGCATCATCATCGGCCTGTTCGCCATGCTGGTGGGTATCGTCAGTGTGGCCAACATCATGTTCGTTTCGGTCAAAGAGCGCACCAATATCATCGGGATCAAAAAGGCCCTCGGCGCCAAGCGCTTCGTCATTCTCCTCGAATTCCTGATCGAATCCATTATCCTTTGCCTGATCGGCGGCGTTGTTGGTTTGTTGCTGGTCTCCGGCATCATCAGGGTGCTCTCCAATGCCATTGAGTTCGAAATGTACCTCTCCTTCGGCAATATGGTGCTGGGCGTGATGGTTTCCGTCATAGTGGGCATCATCTCCGGCGTCATTCCCGCCCTGCAGGCCGCCCGCATGGACCCCGTGGAGGCGATGCGGCATGGGTAGGGAAGTCAAGGCGGAAATCGGAAGGGGGAAATCGGAAGTCAGAATTTTTCGGGCGGAGTGCTGCCACGATGGGGGGCTGAGAATGCTTCCATCAAAAAAACAGAGCTTCCTCAACAAAAAGAAGTGGGAAGTGGGAAGCCGGTCCGCGGATACGAGCGCAGCCAGGACGGCCCTATTGATATTTCCCCGCGTCCGGATTGGCGCCCTTGGTATGAATGACGATCACCCCGTTGGCCCCTTCCCGGCCGTACATGGCCTTTTCGGAAGGGCTCCTCAGCACCTCTACCGAAGCGATATCATTGATGGACACAGCGTCGGCGGCGGCGAAATAGCTGCGGCCGATCCAGACGCCGTCGACAATGTAGAGGGGCGGCCCGGCGCCGCGGATACTGATGTTATACCCGTCGAAATATACGCCCGGCGCCCGCGAGAGGTAGTCGGCCAGGGTGAAGGCGCCCGTTGCCTCTATGGTATCCTGTCCGGCCCGGCGCTGATCATTGCCGGTTTGCCCGGCAGACTGGGAGGTGGAGCAGGAGGCCAGCGCCAGTCCCAATAAAAAGAGCAAGCTGGAAAAAATATATCGTTTCATGATAAATGGCGTTGTTTGATGAAAGCTTAAGCAGGGCGGCCCCCGCTTGTCTTTTTTTACTTAAAACAAACAGTGCGGGCATCTTCCTCATGGCCTCCCTCTGTTTAACGAAACTTTAGTATTCAATGGGGCGGAACTTATTTTCGGGCGCTACAGTTAAGAAATGCACAACAAAAGCGGCCGGGCATTTGCGTCGGTGCGATGGCTTTGTTATCTTTGCGAGCGCAAAATGAAGGCGGAAGGGGTTCAGATCCTTCTGGTTTTGTACCCTCCGTTGTACCCTGGCGGAAAACTTCCGATTTCCGCCTTCGAAGCGGCCCCATAGTACAAGGGATAGTATGTAGGTTTCCGGAACCTAAGATCCTGGTTCGAGTCCAGGTGGGGCTACAAAGTAAAACGGCCCGGCTGCGAAACAGCCGGGCCGTTTTGCTTTGCGGCCTCACCTGGGCGAGAAGTTTATCCCGCTGTGTATCGGAGTAGGCTTGTGGAATACCC
>JAGFJE010000690.1 GCA_024103175.1 Phaeodactylibacter sp. | reverse complement strand
GGGCAAATCAAAAATCAAAAATCACACGTCCAACATCGCAAATCGTATTCATACAACTTCAACTATTTACAGTTTCATCTTTTATCTCCCAGCGCTCCCACAAACGCCGGAACCAGGGGTATTGGGCAGCCAACAGGAACAATGGCAAAAGGATCAGCCACATAACCCTCGACTGGTACCGGGCAAATACGCCCGAAAGGGGGCCGCAGGCCATAGCATTGGCCAGCAGGCAGATCAGAAAGAACCCCACCAGAACCTTCTGCGGCAGGGGCACCCTCCTGGACAACAGCAACAGGATGGAAATGAACAGCCCGCCCAGCAGCACCACCCGCTGCACGTAGTTGAGCAGGGTGAAGTCCAGCTTTTTAAAGCTCTGCCGCGAGAACAGATACCTCCGCCACTGCTCCGGAAACCAGATCTTTATCGTTTCAAACGGGCTCGACCCCTCCAGCTCAGGGGCCGTGGTATCTCCTACGTCGAAGCTGAAAAAGAGCTCCAGGGTGGTTTCAAAACTACGCGTCAGGATGATCCGCTGATATTGCCAGTCGGTAAAGACCTCTCCGAAGATAGCCTGGTATTCCTCTTTGTTTTCCATCCAGCCTCCCGTCTTGTACAGGGGGCTCTCCTGGTTCCAGATGAAATTCAGGGGTATGTCGTCTTTATATTCGCAGAAGCGGTATCCTTTTTCCGGGCAGGCCTCATCCAGGTATTCCTCCACGACGCCCCAGTGAACGAGCCGCTGCATCATGAATACATGCCCCCCCTTTGAGAGGCCAAACGCTTCGCCCATCATCCAGTTGACGGTGGGGATCAGCAGGGCGGACAGCAGAACGACGCCCCAGCTGAGCAACAACGGCCGAAGCCGGATAGCCTGCCGCTTCCGGTATACCAGATAGAGCAAGGTTACCGCCGCCAGGATCAGAAAGGCAGTGAAAAGATGGGCATAGTGCACCGCCATACTGTAGAAAAGTATGACACTGATGATCACTTTATCCAACACCCGGAGGGCCGGCGCCAGCAGCAATAACCCCAGGCCCATGATCATCATCGGGGCAAAGATGTCGGGCATCAGGGTACTGACATGGACGGACAGGCCGGTGAAAAGCGTGCAGAAAAAGACGAACCCCAGGTAAAGAAAACCCCGGTACCGGGCCTCCACAAACTGGCGAAAAAAATAATACAGCAGCAAAGAGAGGAGGAGGCTCTGCCCCAGTATGGCCAGCCAAAGGCTCTCCGCCAGGCTGGCGTGCCGCAGGAACCACCCGTAAAAGATGGGGCGGTCGACGGGCACTTCATTGATAAAGCCCGAACTGATGTAGGTGCCGGTATCCGGAAATACCAGGGGAAAGTTGTTGTAGAAGCCCATGAAACAAGCCACCACACCTGCAATGAGGACCAAAACCAGAGGACGCAGCTTCACCGTCGGCGATTTTGAAGGTAAAAATAGAGCTTTTCGGCCAGGCAGGTAACAAACGGCAGTTTAAATAACTTTTCCATTACCGGGGAGCGATACGGCGAATCTTTTAACTTGTTTGAATATTTTTGCAGACAAAAGCCCGCTCATGCGCCGCCCCACCGTTTTTATGGCCATATCCACCCTGCTCATCGCAGGCCTGCTGGCCTATACCTCCTACCGGGCCGCCAACCTCTCCATGACGCACGACGAAAGCACCTCCTACAACTGGTTCCACGACACGAATATCTTCACCTGCTTCTATTCCAAAGACTGCTGGTACAACGCCAACAACCACCTGCTCAACACCTGGGGCCTGCAACAGAGCGTACGCCTCTTCGGAGTAAGCGAATGGGCCATACGGCTGCCCAACCTCCTTGCGCACCTGCTGTACCTGATCTGCTCCCTGGCGGTGGTGCGCTCGGTGGCCGGCCGGTTCTGGGTGGGGATAGCCGGTTTGGCCTTTCTCAATTTCAATCCCTATCTGCTGGAGTTCTTCAGCCTGGCGCGGGGCTATGGCCTGGTTGCCGGACTGAGCATGGCAAGCATTTTTTCTTTGTTCGTTTTTCTGCGCAACGGCCGTTGGCCGGCCCTGCTGGCCAGTTACCTGCTGGCCGCCCTGGCGGTACTGGCCAATTTCACCGCCCTCAACTTCCTGGCCAGCCTGTGGGGGGCAGTGTTCCTGATGAGCCTGTTGCAGCAGGGCGCCCGGCCTGGAAAACTGGGCTTCCGTTGGCGGCGGCAACTTTGGATGAACGCCATCCCGCTGGCCGTCGGCGCCATCCTGGCCGTATTGCTCCACCGCCCCATTCAATTCCTGCAGGATACCGGCGATTTCGACGCTTACGGAACGTCGAGTTTCGCAACTGCCTTCCGGTCGGTGGTGGAAAACAGCCTGTACGGTATTAATTACTTCAGCG
>JAGFJE010000688.1 GCA_024103175.1 Phaeodactylibacter sp. | reverse complement strand
AACGCATTGGCTTTTTGACATCAGTTATCCCGTGAATATGGATGGCCCTGAAAGCTATCCCCCTTTCCGCCTTCCCTTTGAGGCGGTATCCACAACGTAGTATGAGAAAATGGCAAGCCCGCTGCTTTGGCAGCGGGCTTTTCCACAAGTATGTAGACTGAATCTGGGTACTTATGATTCCGGCCTGATAATAGCTTCAGGGGCTGGGTGCCCCCAAAGCTTGCTTGATCCCATAAAGAAAAATTATTGTAGCCTGAAGTTTGCAGCGCCTAAGAAGCCGGCGTTGCTGTAGACGTTGGCTCTGTATAAACCAGCTTTTATCTTTATTTTTTCCGGTTATCCGCTGGAAAGCCCGACAGGGGCTCCCTCCTCAGGGGATTGTAACTTTCTACTCCGGCGATAACCGGAGTAGCGCAAAAGCACTGTTGATCATCCGAAGATTTTTTTGGCTTAACGGGGCCTTGATCGGAGGGAGCAACCCATGGGCGGCAAATAAGCAAATTGGGATAACACAGGATAGAACTTCTTTCAAAAGCGGGAAGGAGAGAAGCCCCGGTTAGGGCTTTTGGGCTTTCATGGGCGAATTCACTGCGGCAGGGACTTCCAACCTTCTCGCGATATGTGACGACCTTTGTATCACTATTCCGGATCAAAGATAAGGGCGAAAAAAGGCGGAATGGGGATTCTTCGGTGAGTGCCCCCGGTTATTCGGTGAGTGCGGTTGCCTGTTCGGCGAAACCGGAAGAAAGCGGTTTGGAGCGGGCAGGCCATTAATACATTTGGGCGTGTTCGCTGTATGCCGTTATAGTTATATGGTTGATTTGTTATATGGCTTTCAGCACTAAACAAGGCTGGATCCGCCATTACCCCTTCTCATCTGCCAGAATCCGACGCTCAACCGCTCTTATGGCCTGTTGGGTCATGGACCGGATGCGGACGACAGAGGCCGAAAGCCCGTCTTCGCCCTCAGAATCTTTCCGGGCCATAGATTCCAGTTCTTCCAGTAGGCAGCCCAGGCTTTCCCCAAATCCCATATAGGCGGCTGTGGGGCGCATCTTATGGGCCGCCCGCGCCAGCGCCTCCCCGTCGCCTTCGCGGAAGGCCGACTCCAGGGCAGCCAGCTCAGCCGGTGCCTGTTGCAGGAAAATGCGGGCCATCTCGCGGATGCGTTCCGGCTTGCCTCCGGCGATGCTGGACAGGTAGTCGAGGTCGATGGCAGGTTCCGCTTCAGCCGTTTTGCCGTCCATTGACGGCTCGCCTTCCATTGCGGAGAGGTATTTTCTGAGCAGGGCCAGCAGCGCTTCTTCCCGAATGGGCTTGGATATATAATCGTTCATTCCGTTGTCCAGGCAGCGTTCGCGTTCGCCGGCCAGCACGTGGGCGGTCATAGCGATTATTGGCATCTCCAGTTGAAGGCTTTTACGGATGGCCCGGGCTGCCGAATAGCCGTCCATTTCCGGCATCTGCAGGTCCATGAGGATGAGGTCGAATGATTCTTTCTTCAGGCGTTCCAGCGCCTGCCTGCCATTTTCCGCCAGGCTGTAATCCATGCCGTGCTCTTCCAGCATCAGGGCGGCGATGCGCTGGTTCATGAGGTTGTCTTCCACTACCAGGATCCGGCGCCCGGCGGGGAGAGCTGCATCTCCGTCAGCTCTGGCCGGTGCCACAGGAAGGATAGCGTCGGAAAATTCGTAGGGAAGCGTTACGGTAAAAGTAGCTCCGGCCCCGGGCTGGCTTTTCACGGTAATGCTACCGCTCTGAGCCTCCACCAGGTTCCTGACGATGGCCAGGCCCAGGCCGGTGCCCCCGTAACGGCGGGTAATGTCGGACGCTCCCTGGCCGAAGCGCTCGAACACCTGGCCGATCTTGTCTTCAGGAATACCGATCCCGGTATCCTGGACGGTAAACTCGAGCAATACCCGCTCTTCCCCGGCAGGTTTCAGGCTGCTCCAGGCTTGTACGCCACCCTCGTCGGTAAATTTGACGGCGTTGCTCAGCAGGTTGGACAGGATTTGGGTGAGGCGGGTGGGGTCGCCCAGCAGAATATCAGGCCCGGAACGGGGCGGATAGATGGCCAGGCTGATGCTTTTCCCGCCTGCCTTGGGGCGGAACATGCTTTCCAGAGAGTTGAGCAGGCTCCGGACGCTGAAAGGGATGCGCTCCAGGCGGATCATGCCCGCCTCCAGCTTGGAGAAGTCCAGGATATCGTTGACGATAGCCAGCAGGTTCTCGCCCGCCTGCTGTATGCCCTCGGCGCATTCCTGCTGCCGGCCGTCCAGCTCCGACCTCCGGAGCATGTTGGCGTAAGCCAGGATGGCGTTGAGCGGAGTGCGGATTTCATGGCTCATATTGGCCATGAACTGCTCCTTGACCAGGGCGGACTGTTCGGCGTTGCGGCGGGCCTCTTCCAGCTTTTCCTGTATGGCGGCGCGTTTCTCGATCACCTTGAGAAAAAAGAAAATGGCCATGATCACAATGGCCGCCGCCAGCAAGGCGCTTATGTAATCGACCGTACTCACCCGCAGGGCTTCTTCCCGGTTGGCCTGTATCGTTTGTGCAATGGCCTGCTTTTCCTGTTGACGCATCCGGCTGGTGATCTGTATGATGCTGTCCCGCAGGTTCAGCCCGGTTTGGGTGCTGAGCAGGCCGAACGCCGCCTCTTCCCCGCCGGTGGCAAAGCTGTCCAGCACGCTCTCGCTAAACCGGATTTTTGCTTCAACCAGCGAATCCAGATAAGTTATGCTCCTTTGCCCTCGTTCGCCGGGGATGGCCATTTTTTTGATCTGCGCCAGGTCATTCCTCGCAGCGGCGACATTCGTGCCGATATCGGCGATCAGCCCGGCTGCCTCGTAGATGACATAACTGCGCACGTTGCTCTCCAGGGCGATCAGGTTGTGGTCCAGGCCGCCGAGATAGTTGTCCAGCTCGTAATTGTACATGACCTTCTCATCCGAGGCCAGCAAGTCATTGATGCTGTTTTGGGAAAGAAACTGGATGCCGAAGGTGATCGCCAGCCCCAGCAACAGGATGGCCAGTATGCGCCGCTCCAGGCGGTGTTCATTGCTGAATAATATCTTTTGCAGTGCGCTGCGCATGTTATATGGACTGAATGAGTGAATGAGTGAATGAGTGAAGGAATGAATAATTGTCCAGCGGTGTACCATGCCAACTGTGGTTGCCGAATAAATTTAAATTTTCACAAGAGGTCCAGCCGGCTGAAGAACGCGCTGCGGTAGCTTTCGCTGACCGGGATGAGGTTCTTGCCGATAGCTATGGAATTCTCTTCCACGTTGTCGATCTTATCCAAAGCCACGATATAAGACCGGTGGGTGCGGACGAAGCGGGCGGGCGGCAGGCGATGCTCCATCTCCTTCATCGTAAAATGCACGGTATGGCGCTTATCCCGGGTGACGATGGTGACGTAGTCGCCCAGGGCCTGGACGAAGAGGACGTCTTCCAGCACTATCCGGGTGAGGGCGTTGTTGACTTTGATAAAAAGTTGCCCGCTGCCCTCTGTAGCGCCGGCCTTCCTGTCCTGTTGCTGAAAAAGCTCCCTTGCTTTCTGTACCGCAGCGACAAACCGGGGATAGGTGACTGGTTTCACCAGATAGTCAACCACCCGGTATTCGAAAGCCTCCACCGCATAATCCCGCTTGGAGGTAATGAGGATCACCAGCGGTTTGTGCGCCAGCGAATCCAGCAACTCCAGCCCGCTCATCCTGGGCATTTCTACGTCCAGGAAGAGCAGGTCCGCCGGCCTTTCCTGCAATGCTTTCAGGGCGGAGAGGGCGTCCTCGCATTCTCCGGCCAACTCCAGAAAATCCACTTCCCCGATCAGGCTGCGCAGGGCGGCGCGGGCCATGGGGCTGTCGTCGATGATCAGGCAGGTCATGGTGGTGGTTGTTTATTGTTCGTTGTCAGTTGTCAGTTGTCAGTTGTCAGTTGCTTGTTGTCCTGACGAATGCGAAGCATTGTCAGGATGCTGACCGCAAGCGTCAGCATTTGTTGATGCAACTTGCATTTAAAAGACGAGTTTTGCAATGAACAGCCTGCCCTTCGTCGAAAAGTTTTGCCTGTCGCCTCCTGACTTCCGAACTTCCGGCCTAAGGTTTTTCCGGTAAATACCCGGCCTTTCCAACCCGGCAATTTTTACCCGGATGAGCCCCCGTAAAGACGGGCAGCCATAACGGCCGCGATTCCTTTTTGTGCCCATTGCTTGGTTTTAGCCCTTAGGCGGCAGGTTTTAGGGGCAACCCTGGCCTGACCAGGCACTCAACAGGCACCTAACGTTTACCCGGCCGGGCCTAAAACCTAAATCCTAAATCCTCCTAACACCGAAGGGGGCACAATTCAGCATCGTGCCCGGTATAACAATTTAGCCATATAACCTTCCGCCCATGTACCAACTCCGCCCCAACCTCCGACAGGTTCTCTGGGAAATCCCCGCCATCGTGCTCGCCATCTTCCTGGCCCTGGCCGTCGACAACTGCAACGAGAACCGCAAGGAGAAAGCCCTGGCTCAAAAGGCGCTGGAAGCGATCGTGCTGGAAATCCAGGGCAACCGGGCCGAACTCGGGAGCAACCTGGCCGATAATGAGCTGAAGCGCAAACAGATGCAGGACACCCGCGATTCGCTGATCGCGCTGGGAGAAGAGGCCAAAGTCTCCGTCAGCATCGGCTACAACCAGATACTCATGAGCAACGGCGCCTGGGAAATGGCCAAGCTGTCGGGCGCTATCCGCCGCTTCGAGCCACGCACCATCCAAAACCTCTCCGAATTGTACCACCTGCAGGACATGTACATCAACCTGGGCAACGAATACTTCCGCCAACTGGCCTCCATCAGTTTTCACCAGAGCAGGGCGGAACTGCCCCGGCTGGATGCTTCCCTCAACCTGATCAAAATGGCCGACAGCATGGGAAAATCTGCCATGAACGGATACGGCGCCTTCCTGAAAGACCACCGGGAGATCGTGGCCGGGCTGAAAAAAAACAGTAAAGAATAGCCGCAATACCGGCGCAGCCATGTTTCCGGATAAACCACCTTTTCCTTATCTTTGGCTATGAACAAACTTTTCAACACGCACTATGCATGTGCTTTTTGTTCATAACTACTGGCAATAAGGGCTTTGCAAAGGTTCCGCTTTGCACAAGAATTACCCGAAGCTTTCAAACCAACACCTTTTCCACACCCCCGGCCAGTTTTTCCACAATAGCAGGAAACAATAAAGAAAAACCCTGCTCGGGTTTCTGATTATAATCCCGTAGCTTTGTTTGCCCTCAGCAGGAGTTTTAACCATTTTCAAACCATCGACCATGGCAGGCGAGAAGGACCCGGACAAGAAGCTGCCGAGCCTGCGGAGCCGCAGCAAGAAACGAGGAGAAGACCTGTCGAACTACGTCTTCGGCAAGGTGCAGCCCCAGGCTATTCCACTGGAAGAAGCCGTGCTGGGCGCATTGATGCTCGATAAAGACGCCCTGTCCATCGTGCTCGACATCCTGCGCGCCGAGAGTTTCTACCTCGATGCCCACCAGCTCATCTACAAGGCCATGCTGCGGCTGTTTGAGAAATCTCAGCCCATCGACCTGCTCACCGTCACCGAAGAACTCAGGAAGACGGGCGAGCTGGAAGCTGTCGGCGGCCCTTACTACCTGGTCGAACTGTCCAACAAGGTGGCCTCGGCCGCCAACATCGAATACCACGCCCGCATCATCGCCCAGAAGTACGTACAGCGGGAGCTGATCAGCGTATCCACCAAGATCATCCGCGACGCCTACGAAGACACCACCGACGTGTTCAACCTGCTCGACGACGCCGAACAGGGCCTGTTCGCCATAGCCCAGCAGAACATGAGCCGGGGGTTCGAAAGCATGTCCTCCCTGGCAGCCAAAGCCCAGAAGCAACTCGAAGAACTGCGCAAAAAGGAGGACGGCCTGACCGGCGTGCCCACCGGATTCACCGAGCTGGACCGGCTGACGTCGGGCCTGCAGCGGTCGGACCTGATCATTCTGGCAGCCCGGCCGGGCATGGGTAAATGCCTGGGGAAAGGCACGAAAGTGCTGATGTACGACGGCAGCCTGAAAAAAGTGGAAGATGTACAGGTGGGCGACCTCCTGATGGGCGATGATTCAACTCCCCGGCGAGTACGCTCTCTTGCCTGCGGGCGCGAGCGGATGTATTGGGTCCGGCAGAATAAAGGTAAAGACTACCGGGTCAATGAAAGCCATATTCTTTCGCTTAAAAAAAGCCCCTCCCCGGCCCCCGATATGAAATCGGGAAAGGCTCTCCCCAAAGGAGAAGGAGATCGCCCAGCCAGGGCAGCAAACGCTGAGCCAACTCCCCCTCCTTCGAAGGGAGGCGGGGGGAGGCTCATCCTGGACATTTCTGTTAAGGATTATCTGTCACGTTCCCCTGAATTCCAGTCCAGTTATAAAGGATATAAGGTGGCGGTAGATTTTCCTGAGCAAAAAACCCCTCTTTCTCCTTATTTCCTGGGCCTTTGGCTGGGCGATGGTTCCTCCGGCAAGAACAACATCCATACACAAGACGGAGAGATAGTAGCTTATCTCCAGGAATCGGCGGATAACCTCAATTTGACTTTAACACCCTCCCAGGCCCCGGGCAAATGCCCCGGGTACAGAATATCCAACGGGGCAAAACGTTGGGGGTATTCCTTGCAGGGAGAGCTGCGGGCAATGGGAGTATTAGGCAATAAACATATCCCCAGGGAATATCTGATCAACTCCCGAAAAAACCGCCTTTTACTGTTAGCCGGCCTCCTCGACAGCAATGGCCACTACCTGAAACAGTCCAATGGATATGAGATTACCCAAAAAGATGAAGCCCTAACCAGGCAGATCAAATTCCTGTGCGACTCCCTCGGCTACCGGGTTTCCTTTAAAGCGAAACAAGCTGCCATCGCTGCAACGGGTTTTGAACCCGCTGTTTATCGTTTAAGAATCTATGGCAATATCGATGAAATCCCCGTCCGGATTAAGCGAAAGCAGGCCCGGGAATGGCGAAGCCCTGCAAACTGGCAAGTTACAGACATTCAAATAGAGTACGATAAAGTAGATGATTATTACGGCTTTGAAATTGACGGCAACCGGCGCTTCCTCCTGGAAGACATGACGGTCACCCACAATACCGCCCTGACCCTCTCTCTTGCCAAAAACGCCGCCGCCGACTTCGGCAAGCCCGTCGCCATCTTCTCCCTGGAGATGTCGGCTCTGCAGCTGGCCCAGCGGGTCATCTCCATGGAGGCGGAAATTTCGGGCATGAAAATGCGCAACGGCCAGCTGGAAGAATACGAATGGCAGCAGCTCAACGCCGCCCTCGAACGCATCAGCGAAGTGCCCCTCTTCATCGACGACACGCCGGGCATCAATATTTTCGAACTGCGCGCCAAGGCCCGCCGCCTGAAAATGCAGCACGACATCGACCTCATCATCATCGACTACCTCCAGCTGATGAGCGGCGGGGGCGACAACCAGCGCGGCAACCGCGAACAGGAAGTGAGCGCCATCTCCCGCGCCCTGAAGGGCCTGGCCAAGGAGCTCAACGTGCCGGTCATCGCCCTGTCGCAGCTCAGCCGGGCGGTGGAAGTGCGGGGCGGGACGAAGCGGCCGCAGCTGTCGGACCTTCGCGAGAGCGGATCGATAGAACAGGATGCCGACATCGTAGCCTTCATCTACCGCCCGGAATACTACGACATCCTCGAAGACGAAGAAGGCCAGTCCCTCAAAGGCATCGCCGAAGTCATCGTGGCCAAGCACCGCCACGGGGCGCTGAAGACCATAAAGCTGCGCTTCACCGACGAGTACGCCCGCTTCTCCGACCTCGACGACCCCGATTTCGGGGCGCTGCCGGAGGACACTTTCGAGAGCCCGCCGTCGAATATCATCACCCGGCCCTCGAAAATGAACGATGATGAGGATATTCCGTTTTAAAAGCCCCTCCCCGGGGGGTGTGAAAAAAGTATAGTTGGACAAGATTGACAAGATTTTCAGGATCTGTACACCCCTGTGGCGCAAGCTACTACATCTTGTAAATCCTGTTAATCCTGTCTACTTTAGACCTTTTTGCACAACCCCAGTTGGCTCGAGGGGGGCTGCAAACAAGGTGCTAACTAGTGGGGCGTCAAATAAAAACTATTCTATGCCAAAACGACCCGATAAGAACCGCCGATCCAACCGCGGGCCGAAGCGCCGCCCCGGCCATCCCCGTTTTACCAAGCCTCAGGAAAAGCGCGCCGCCCCTTTGCCCAACGAGCAGGAAGTGGAGGGCATGCGCCTCAACAAGTACGTGGCCCACTGCGGCGTCTGCTCGCGCCGGCAGGCTGCCGAGTACGTCAAGGAGGGCCAGGTTACCGTCAACGGAGAGAAAGTTACCGAGCCGGGATATCAGGTGCGGGAAGGAGACAAGATCGCTTTTCGGGGTAAGGTGATCCGGCCGGAGAACAAGCTGGTGTACCTGCTGCTCAACAAACCGAAAGACTACATCACTACTGCAAAAGACGAAAAAGGGCGCCGCACCGTACTCGACCTGGTCGGCAACAAGGTGCAGGAGCGCATCTTCCCGGTCGGGCGCCTCGACCGCGCCACCACCGGGCTGCTGCTGCTGACCAACGACGGCGATCTCGCAAAAAAACTGTCCCACCCCAGCCATAAAGTAAAGAAATTCTACCAGGTCGCGCTGGATAAGCCCTTGGCGGCCGCCGACCTGGAAAAGATCAGCGCCGGGCTGGAACTGGAAGACGGGAAGGCCATCGTCGATGCCGTCGGCTATGTCGAAGGTGGGAAAAAGCACGAGATAGGCATAGAGCTGCACATCGGCCGCAACCGCATCGTCCGCCGTATTTTCGAACACCTGGGCTACGAGGTCACCCGGCTGGACCGCGTCTACTATGCCGGGCTGACCAAGAAGGACCTGCCGCGCGGCCGCTGGCGCCACCTCACCGAAAAGGAGGTGATCATGTTAAAGCATTTCACTTAATTCCGCTTCCGCTTCACTTTCTTGTTAAAATCCTTGGGAAACAGCTGCGTTTTCCCGCCCGAGGCCGGCAATTCCCCATTGCGGTTCGGTTTGACGTGCGCCGCCTCATTGGCGGGGCAGCCTACTTTAGGGCTGCAGGAGGCGCCGGTGAGCGCCAGCAGGGCAGAAACCACACAAAACACAAGTATCATCCTTGCCTTACGCATGTTCACAAAATTTATGTTGGTGCCCGGACAAATCCACACCATGGTTATTCAATAGAATGGCCCAAAGATACCAAAACGGCTCAAAACCCTTGAAAATTCTGGCTTTCGGGCTTTTTTTTTGATTGTAAAAACTTGGTTTAATAAAACTAAGCGTCTAAATTTGCGGCACATTTTACTCATTAAAACCTTTAGAAATGAATAAGGGAGATCTTATTAACAAGATTGCTGAGAGCGCCAACCTTTCCAAAGCTCAGGCAACCGATGCATTGAATGCAGTGCTGGATGGCATTTCCGACGCCCTGAAAGATGGTGACAAAGTGACCCTAATCGGCTTTGGCACTTTCTCCGTTTCTCGTCGCGATGCCCGCACTGGCCGTAACCCTCAAACCGGTGAAACGATCAAAATCGCAGCTAAGAACGTTGTGAAGTTCAAGCCCGGTAAAGAAATTTCCGACGCTGTTAACTAAACGGCAAACATAAAACCGAAAGGAAAGGGCAATCTGACAACAAGCTCAGATTGCCCTTTTTTTAACTGTTCAGCATTCACCGGCCCTTGCTTCCCTGCGGCGGGCTACGGCCGGTAAACGCTAAACATCGCCAGGCGCCCCCTGCAGCGAACCCTGGGCGCCCCGTTTGCGTATAACACCTTGAACAAGTATATTTCCATTACCCGACGAGCCGGCGCTCTAACAATATGTGTCCAGCGGCAGGCCGCGAAAAGCGAACCTGCACCCGCTCGGCCACAGTGAGGGCAGGTTCGCCTTTTCGCGAAAAAAATCACTATGAAATTTGGTACCAAAGTTATCCATGCAGGAATAGAACCGGACCCCGGCACCGGCGCCGTAATGACGCCTATTTTCCAGACATCAACCTATGCCCAGGCCGCCCCCGGCCAGCACAAGGGCTACGAATACGCCCGCACCCAGAACCCCACCCGGGCTGTGCTGGAGAAAAACCTGGCGGCGCTGGAGGAAGGGCGCTACGGCATCTGTTTCAGCAGCGGCATGGCCGCCATGGATTCCATCATGAAGCTGCTCAGCCCCGGCGATGAGATCATTTCCACCAATGACCTTTACGGCGGCTCCTACCGGCTGATGACGAAAATATACGAGAAGTTTGGCATCAAAGCTCATTTCGTTCACATGAGCGATATCGGAGAAGTCAAAGCCCGGATCAACAGCCGTACAAAACTGCTCTGGATCGAGACGCCTACCAACCCCATGCTGAACATCATAGATATTGAAAAAACCTGCGCCCTGGCGCGCGATCACGGGATCCTCAGCTGTGTAGACAACACCTTTGCCTCCCCTTACCTGCAAACGCCGCTCACCCTGGGGGCCGACCTGGCGCTACATTCAGCCACCAAATACCTGGGCGGGCACTCCGATGTGGTGCACGGCGCAGTTATCGTCCGGGAGGAAAAGCTGGCCGAGCAGCTCTACTTCATTCAGAATGCCGCCGGGGCCGTCCCCGGGCCGCAGGACTGCTTCCTCGTCCTGCGGGGCATCAAGACCCTCCACCTGCGGGTAGAGCGCGCCTGCCGGAATGCCGAGCGCATCGCCTACTTCCTGAAAGAACACCCGAAGGTATCAAAGGTATATTATCCCGGCTTTCCCGATCATCCCGGCCATGATGTCGCCAAAAAGCAGATGCGCCATTTCGGAGCCATGGTGTCTTTCGATCTCGTTGAAGACAACTACGAAGCCGCCGAGCGGATACTCAGCAATACCCATCTGTTCACCCTTGCCGAATCGCTGGGAGGAGTAGAATCCCTGATCGGCCACCCGGCATCCATGACCCACGCTTCCATCCCGAGGGCCGAGCGCCTGAAGGTAGGGCTGACCGACTCGCTCATCAGGCTGAGCGTAGGGATCGAAGATGTGGAAGACCTGATCGAAGACCTGGACAAGGCGCTTGGCGAATAAACGGTTATGCCCTTGCCTGTTAATGGTTATTTTCTGAACCTGGCCTTTGAGTTTGATCGCCAACAATTTTAACTGGCCCGGGAAGGGCCAATAACCAAATGACGGGGCTACTGGCTCTCATGGGGCGTCCTAAAAAAGGGGGGCTTTTCTTTTTTTCTTTTTGAGAAGAAAATCCTACTTTAGAAGTTGGGTTTTCTATGATAGAAACCAATAAAATACCCGGGCTGCAGAAGGCAATTATTCTCTTTGAATCGGGGTTTTCCCATAATAGTAGGACATGAGAACTATTTTTAACCTCGGGCTGCTGCTGCTGCTTTTGTTCATTTTTTACCGGCTGGCACACATCAGAAAGGAAAAAAGGCAGTTGAAATCCGCCCTGGACAATTACTTCACTCCAGACAAAGCCCGTCATTACCGGTACCTGTCCATCTTTCAGCTGATCATGCACAGCTTGTGGGCCTTGATTGGCCTGTATTTCGTTTATTATTTCTTCTTCAAATAGTACATGCTCAATATGCGGCCGACTTTCCTCACTGCCGAATGGCGCAACCTCATCATGGCCAATTACCAGATCGGCCCGGAAGCCCTTGCGCCCCTGGCGCCTGCGGGCACGGAACTCGACTACTGGCAGGGGCGCTGCTACATCAGCCTGGTCGGCTTCCTGTTCATCAACACCAAAGTGATGGGAATGAGCATTCCCCTCCACCGCAATTTCGAGGAGGTGAACCTGCGCTTTTACGTGCGATACCGTGAGGCCGGAGAATGGAAAAGAGGGGTGGTTTTTATCAGGGAAATCGTCCCGAAACGGGCAATCACAGCCGTGGCCAATGCGCTATACGGAGAAAAATACGCCACCATGCCCATGCGGCACAGCCGGGCGGAGGCGGGCGGCCAGCTCCTGGTGCAATACGAATGGAGAACCGGCTTCCGGTGGAACAGTATCCGCGTAAACGCTCAGGCCAATCCGGCGCCCATGGCCGAAGGCAGTGAAGAACAATTCATTACCGAGCACTACTGGGGATATACCGGCCGGCCCGGCGGCTCAACTTTCGAATACCAGGTAGAACACCCCAGCTGGCGCATCCATCCGGTACTTTCCTATGAGATCGATTGTGATGCCCGGCAGTTGTATGGGCCGGCATTCGCAGAAGCGATGAGTGGAGAGCCTGTTTCCGTATTTCTGGCCGAAGGTTCAGCGGTCACGGTGCGGCGCCGCCGGAGGATAGGCTGAGCGCATGCTTCAGGTATATGGACAAACACTCTACCTGCGTTATGTTAATTAAACAACCCTTATGAAAAGAAACGCCCTTCTCTTTTGCGTACTTTTTCTCTCAGGGCCCCTGCTGGCCCAGTCCGGCAATGAGGCGGCTTCCTGCCTGAGGGCCTGCCTGCAGGCGCCCGAAATGGAAGTTGCCTTCACTCAGGAATGGGGCGCCCTCCGCCCGCTGTATTTGCGAAAGCGGGAAACACCGGGCATTGGCAAGCGGCCCGTCGACGATCAGATCGGCCAGTTGGCCGCCGCCGATTTCCAGGGGCTGCCCTGGGAGGTCATCCCCCTGGCCGATGAGGAGATCCGGCAGTTGCCTGCGGAGGAGGTAGAATTCGGGATCCTGGAGGCCGATATCGGGTTCCGGGCAGAACGGGCTACCGTCAACTTCTTTATCAACCTGCCCCGTTACCCCCGGCGTTGGATGGCTTGTTCTTTCTTGCTGGAAAACAAAGGCGGGCAGTGGGCTGTCCTCGAAAAGTCTATTGAGTTTCATCCATGAAGCAATGGATAAACTTTCTGGCAAAGAAACACCCCCGCAAAACGATGGCCGTTGTGGGCATCGCCCTGCTGTGGTACGCCTTCTGCCTGCCCCGCCCGTTGTTTGACGCCCCTACCTGTATGGTGCTGGAGAGCCGGCGGGGGGGGCTGCTTGGCGCCCGCATTGCGGCCGACGGGCAGTGGCGCTTTCCGGAGATCGACAGCCTCCCGTTTAAGTTTGAAGCGGCGCTGCTCGAATTTGAAGACCGGCGCTTCTATTTCCACCCGGGAGTAGACCCCGTTGGGCTGGGCCGGGCGCTCGTCCAGAATGTGCGCAGCGGCGGCATCGTCAGCGGCGGCAGCACCATCACCATGCAGGTGATCCGCATGGCCCGGGGCAACCCTCCGCGGACGATCTGGCAAAAGGGCATCGAGACCATACTCGCCACCCGCCTTGAGCTGGGCCGCAGCAAGGAAAAGATCCTCGCCCTCTACGCTTCTCATGCTCCTTTCGGGGGCAACGTGGTAGGGCTGGAAGCCGCTTCCTGGCGTTATTTCGGCAAAAGCCCGCAGTTGCTGTCCTGGGCGGAGGCCGCCATGCTGGCCGTGTTGCCCAACAGCCCCGCCCTCATCCACCCGGGGCGCAACCGGCAGGCGCTGCTGGCCAAGCGCAACCGCCTGCTGAAGCGGTTGCAGGAGGCCGGCCACATCGACAGCTTCACCTGTGAGCTGGCCATGGAGGAACCCCTGCCGGAAGAGCCCCACCCCCTGCCCGGCCTTGCCCCCCATCTCCTCGACAGAGCTTATTTGGAATACGTGGCTACGGGGCGCTCCCGCCAGTCGCGCATCCGTACCACCTTGCAGGAAGGGCTGCAAAAACAGCTGACTGGTATCCTGGAGTTTCACCAAAAGCGGCTCAGCGCCATCGAGGTGCACAACCTGGCCGCCCTCGTGCTCGATGCGGAAACAGGCGAGGTGCTGGCCTATGTGGGCAATGTGATCGGCGCCGGAGCGGAGCACGGCGAACAGGTAGACGTCATCAAGGCGCCCCGCAGCACCGGAAGCATCCTCAAACCACTGCTGTATGCCATGATGCTGCAGGAGGGGCAGATCCTGCCGCAAAGCCTGGTTCCTGATATTCCCATGCAGCTGAGCGGCTACCGGCCCGAAAATTACCACGAAGATTACGATGGAGCGGTGACGGCCCGCCGCGCCCTGATCCGGTCGCTCAACGTGCCCATAGTGAGGCTGTTACAACAGTATGGGCTGGAAAAATTCCATTTCAACCTCCGCAAGCTGGGGTTCACCACCATCAACCGGCCGCCGGGGTATTACGGCCTGCCGTTGGTGCTGGGCGGCGCCGAAGGCACTTTGTGGGACATCACCGGCGCCTACGCCTCCATGAGCCGTATGCTGCAACACTACCCGGAATACAATGCGCAATACGACCCTGCCGATTTTAACTCCCCCCACTATCTCTACCAGGTATCCGAAAAGGAGGGGCCGCCCCGGCTACAACCCCAACCCAGCCACCTCAGCGCCGCCGCCGCCTGGTTCACCTTCGACGCCATGCAGGAGGTAGAACGCCCCAACTCCGAGGGCGAATGGGAATATTTCGCCTCGAGCCGGCGCATTGCCTGGAAAACCGGAACGAGCTTCGGCTTCCGGGATGCCTGGGCGGTGGGCGTCAATCCGCGCTACGCCGTTGGCGTCTGGGCCGGCAACGCCGACGGCGAGGGCCGCCCCGGGCTGGTGGGCGTTTTGGCCGCCGCGCCCGTACTCTTTGATATCTTCAACCGCCTGCCCGGCGATGGCGCCTGGTTCCGGCCGCCCTACGACGACATGATCGAACTTCCGGTTTGCCACAACAGCGGCTACCGCCCGCTGGAAATTTGCCCGGTAGATACCACCTGGGCGCCATCTTCGGCAATCCATGTAGCGCCCTGCCCTTACCACCAGCTCGTCTTTCTCGGCCCCAGCGGGAAATGGCGCGCCCACGCAGGCTGCGAACTCCCCGGGCGCCTGCAGCGCAGGCCCTGGTTCGTCCTGCCGCCTACCGAGGAGCATTTCTACAAGGCGCGCAACCCCAATTATGAACCTCCCCCACCCTACCGCCCCGATTGCGCCGGCCAGCCGGAACAACCCGATATGGAACTGATCTATCCCAAGTACCCCACCAGGATATACGTACCGGTTGGGCTGGACGGCAAGCTCTCCAAAACGGTATTCACGGCCACCCACCGCTCACCGGAAACGACGATCTACTGGCACCTCGACAATGAGTACATCGGCAGCACCCAAACCTTTCACAGTTTCGAACTGAACCCTTCAGAGGGGAAACATCTGCTTACGCTGGTGGATGAGCAAGGCCACAGGATGGAGCAGCCGTTTGAGATTATCAAGAAACCGGGAGGGGGTTAAAATGGGAGGCCCTAAAAACACTTACATCAGCAAAGAATCCTGTCAACCCCCGCGGGCCTCGCAGCCTGGCAGGCGGGCTGTCATCCTGTTAAAAAAAAAAACTCCTACATCAGGGGAGGCTGTTCGGATGTAGGAGCACTAACATACTATGAGAAAACTACACATCCAAAGATAAGGATATATTGGGCTTTTATTCATAAGAATTATTTTACGGGTAATACGGCCTATGGTATGGCATTATTTGAAAAGAAAGTGGTAGGAATAAGCTGGAAAAAGGATGGGGATGGGCAAAAAAAAGCCTGCACCGAAGGGATTGGTGCAGGAGGTTCAAACAAACATACTATGAGAAAACTTTCGCTAAGATAAGGGGTTGGCGGGAAACAAACCGGGCTGATGAATGTATGGCGCCCCAGAGGCAGGGAGTGGTTAGGATAAGTTAGGAAACGGTAAAAAAGGTCATTTGATCTGTATCTCCATGATGGGGATCATGATCTCCACCCGGGTGCCGGTGGCCTCTCCGGTCTTTTCATCCTTCAGGTCTATGGTATGGACGAAGGTGTCTTTATCCTTGGCGTTGTGGAGGATCTCCAGGCGTTTCTCCGTAATGTTGGTGCCCCGGGAACGATGGTTCTGGTACTGAGGGTCCTGCATTCTCAGCTGCCGGGCCTTCTCTCTCCCGATACCATTATCCTCCACCACGCAGAGTATGGTGTCTTCGTCATAGAGGAAAAACAGGACCCGTATCAGCCCGTCCCGCTTGGTGCGCAGGCCGTGTTCGATGGCATTTTCGACGTAGGGCTGAACGATCATGGTGGGCACGCCGAGGATGTCTTCCTCGATCTCTTCATCGATGATGATCTCGTATTTGAGGCGGTCTTCAAACCGCAGCTTCTCATTGATGAAGAGGTAATCCTCCAGGAATTCGATCTCCTTTTCCAGGGAAATGATCTCCAGGTCGGAATATTCGAGGCTGCGGCGCATCAGCTGGGCGAACTTGGCCAGGTATTTGGCGGCAGAGGTGATCTCGTTGGAAGTGATGTAGTTTTGGATGGAATTCAGCGCGTTGTACATGAAGTGGGGGTTCATCTGGGCGCGCAGGGCCTTGAGCTGAAGGCGGGTGGCCTGCAGGCGCAGCAGCTCCGTCTCCTGTTTTTTCTTTTCGGCTTCGTACTTGACCTCCAGTTCCAGCTGTTTCCGTTTATCGACCTGCTCGACATTTTTTTCCAGGTACTGGTCGTGAAGGCACTGGTAGCGGTAGGCGTTCTCAAAATCTTTCAGGTTGGCGTAGAAGTTGGCGAAATCCTTGCATACCCCCGCCAGTTGCTTGTAATCTTTAATGAGTTCTGCGTAATTCAGCGCGCGCACATAATGGCTGCGAGCGCGTTCCAGTTCTCCCTTTTCCTGGCAGAGCCGCCCCCGCCAGGCTTCGATGATGGAAAAGTTGTAATAGTCCTCTTCCGATTTGTGTTTGTAGAGGTGCTCCGCCCGGTCGAAGAGTTCCAGCGCTTCCTCGTAGAGGCCTTTTTCGTAATAGCAGTACCCCAGGTTGGCATAGGCGCTGGCGCGGGCGTACTCGCTAATGTCATCGGTTACATCGATCGCCTTGCGGAAATATTCCTCGGCCTTTTCCTGGTCGTTCAGGGCGATGTAGCCAATGCCTACATTGAGGTAGTGCCAGGACAGGCGGGTGCGCATCCCCATGGTTTCGCACATGTTGACCACCTTGAGGTAGGAACGCACGCTCTTCTCCCGGTCGTCATTGCGTTCGTAGACCTTGCCCAGCCCGGAGTGGATCAGGGTGAGGAAATAGTAGTCCTTGAGTTCCAGGGGCTGCCCAAGCATGGTGATGCTTTTGTCGGCGGCCAGGAGCAGCTCGATGGCCCGGGAGTAATTACCGTAATGCAGGTTCATGAAGCCCTCCCGGCAGGTGATGCGGGCCAGGAGGCGGTCATCCGGAAAACTCTTGAGCAGTTTGCCGGCCTTGTCCAGGTATTTTGTGGCCTTGTCCATCTTTTCCTGGTTCATGCATACGCCGGCGTAATCGATGTAGGCTTCCGCCTGCTGCTTGATGGTGCCCCGCTCTTCCAGTATTTCGGCAGCCTGCCGGAAGTGCTCCTCGGCAGCGGAAAAATTATACAACTGGTTGTCGATGGTAGCCGAGTACCAATGGTAATTGAGCCTAAAGTCCGGGTAATCGTTCTCTTGGAGTATATTGCTGAAGTCGGCGAGCAGTTCCTGAGCCCGGCGCACATTGGTGAAGATGTAATGGCCCACCAGTTTGTCCAGCGAGATCAGGCGCTGCAAGGGGTCCTTCTGATGGCGGAGCTTGTATTCCAGCTCACTGACATTGATCACCTGCGGTACGGGGCTTCCGATAAACATAATTGATAATAGAATAAAAAAAAAGGCTATATCTCTGCCTGGAGATATAACCCTAAAGATAATATATTTTCAGTTAAGGTTACTGGGGGACGATGCCGCCGCAACCGTTATTCCAGTTTTTGTTTTTGCCCTTTTTACCCCCAACGATCTTTTTCATATCGCCTTTCTTGATCGTCTTAAGGTCTTTTTTCAGGTCATCGAGATTCTTCTTGGATTTTCCCATAGTATTTTATTTTGCGTACACGGGACCGAAGTGTTTCGTTCTGATACCGTTACTATTCAGTAAATGTAAAAAAATATTCTTTCGTCACGAAGCTGCAGGGCAAGCCTGGCTTACATTTTTTTATTATAAATAAAAGGAAAGCCAATGCCAACACTGCATCTGCTTCCGTTCGTTTATGGCCAACTGGGTATGTAGCTATGCCCGGAGTAGGTAGATAGCGTTTGAAGTGGCTGCAAAGTTACGCCTTTTCGGGAAAAAAGCCGGTTTTCTACAAGCCTTCCTGCAGGCGCTTCATCTGTTCCATGAAAGCAGGCCGGCGCCGGCGGGATACTTCGATCCTGATATCATCGTCCATAACCAGGTAGCCACCATCACCTTTGACAAATTTTCGCATGTAGTTCAGGTTAATAACGTGCCGTTTATGAACGCGGTAGAAATTGAAGGGGGCTAGTAAGTCCTCGTAGGCTTTAATGGTCTTCGAGGCTGTAATTCGCTCTCCACTCTGGAGGTAGATGTGCGTGTAATTGTCTTCTGCTTCGAACCGGACAATATCGCGTATATTGACGAAATATATACCATCCAGAGCAGAGATGCTCATCTTAGTGAAGGCATTAGGATTGTTGTAGTAGCTGTTGAAGATCTCCAGGCGGCGGTCGATCTGGCCATCGCGCCGGGGGCGGATGCGCGCTACGGCATCCCTGAGTTCATCAGGGTCGATCGGCTTGAGGATGTAGCCGATAGAGCTGTAATTGCATGCCTTGATGGCATAGTCCTGATAAGCTGTAACAAAAACCACCTCGAAGCCAACCGGCCGAAGTTGGTTGAGCAACTGAAAGACCTGCCCGTCCGGCAGGCTGATGTCCAGAAAGGCTACGTCGGGATCGATTTCCGGGCAAGCCAGCAGGTTCAAAGCCTCCTCATTGGAAGTGGCTTCTCCGATCACCTCCACCTCTTCGCAATACTTGCCAAGCAGGTTCTTGAGGTTGTTCAACCCTTTGACTTCATCCTCGACGATAACGGCTTTTATCACGGCCTTCCGGTTTTAGTTGCAGAATTCACAAGCAACCGAGCGTACAGATCCTTAGTCTTCAACAAAAGCCTCTCTCCGGGGGTGTACGGAGTTTTTTCAAAAAAGTTACCCTTTTGAAGTTGATTTCTTTCCCGCCGCTAATGAAAGCGGCGCGAATTAACGCGTGATCTTAAGAGCACTGAAACCCTCTAATTAAGGGCGGGCCGTGTGGAATTTAAAAAACTATTCCACGGGGCCGGCGAATTCACCCTTTAATTCGTCCTGGTTCACAGTAGCTTGAGTTCCTCCGTTAATTCGTGCCGCTTTCACTAGCGGCAGGGCTATTGTTCAAGGCTGTTTGGTGTGTTAAAGAAACCTCTCAAAGCTCTCGGTTCTTGTAGTTTTGTGTTTCTGCCTGGGTAAGATAATGGTGCAATAATCGAACAGCAAAATAAATTAAAATTATTAGAATATAAAAATTTTAATCAGATATTTTTTTATCCCCATCTCCTTTACTGGAATCTGGACTTTGGACGTGCTTTATTTGAAGTCGGAAGTGGGACCGTCTGGTCAGCCGGTTAAAAAATCGGAAGTCGGAACCTGGCTCGAAATAGGCGCCCAACGCTCACTTTTCCGCCTTCCGCCTTCCGATTTCCGACTTTACTCTGGGACCGTCCAAAGTCCAATACTGGAATGAGAAGCCTCCGGGGAAAAAAAACCAAAAAGCCGGCCCAAAGGAGCAATTACCCGGACACCGGGGAGCAAACAAAAGTGCCGCAAAATATGGAAGGGCGCACAAAGCTTCGTATTTTTTGCCCACAAATGAAAGTTCATGCCAGTGGCCCAAAGAAATAAACTGAAGGAAAAGATCCATGAGGTCATCTTCGAAGCAGATACGCCGATGGGAAAAGCTTTCGATGTAGCCCTGCTCATTCTGATCATAGCCAGCGTCCTGGTCGTCGTGCTGGAAAGCGTTCATAACCTGCAAACCCGGTACAGCAGCTTTTTCTACGCTCTGGAATGGGGCTTTACCATTGTCTTCACCATAGAATACATTCTGCGCCTGTACTGCGTATACCGGCCTATGAAATACGCCGTCTCTTTCTTCGGGATCATCGACCTGCTGGCCATCCTGCCCACCTACATCAGCCTGTTTATCTATGGCACGCAGTACCTGCTGGTCATCAGAGGGCTGCGGCTGCTGCGGGTGTTCCGGATCTTCAAACTGGGGCATTTCCTCGCCGAGGCCGATACCATCGTCAAGGCTCTGAGGGCCAGCCGGGCCAAGATCACCGTTTTCCTCACCTTCGTACTGCTCCTGGTCATCGTTATCGGCTCGGTCATGTACCTGGTGGAAGGCGGCCAGAACGAAGGCTTCTCCAGCATCCCCCGCGCCATCTACTGGACCATCGTCACGCTCACCACCGTGGGCTATGGCGACATCACCCCCGTCACCGAGCTGGGGCAGTTCCTCTCTGCCTTCATCATGATCCTGGGCTACGCCATCATCGCCGTGCCCACCGGCATCGTCTCCGCCGAAATGGTGGCCGATATGAAAGGGATCGCCCGCAACAACACCCAGGCCTGCCGCTACTGCGGCCGCGAAGGGCATGCGGATGACGCGGTGTATTGTAAGTATTGTGGGGAAAGGCTGAATTAGGTTCCCGGAACATGCGTCGTCGCAAACAACCGTTTCACACTATACTTCCCCACCCCGTTGGCCCACACCATCAGCATGCCGCCGATGATGGCGATGTTTTTCATAAAAAGGATGGATTGCAGGCGCTGAGCCGGCTCCGGGTCGTTCCAGAAGGAATGCACGATGAAGGTCACCGGCGCCCAGTACAACAGAAGAATGGTAATGCCAAACCCGACGCGGTAACCGATCAGCAGCAGAACACCGCCCAGCAGCAAGACCAGGATTGCCCCGACCAGCAGGACATCCTGATTCCAGCCCAGGCCATAGGCCGTCATCTTTTCTTTGGTCTCTTTGAAGTAAAAAATGGAATCGTAGGCTTCGTACAGGAAAATAAAGGAAAGCATCGCTCTACCCAACAGGTCTATAATGTTTTTCATCTGTATCGTTTATTTGGAAGGGACAGCCCCTGTTAACTGGAGGGCGGTAAAGTTCGGCATTTTCCGGTACATACCGGCGGTTCGGGGAAAATAAAGTGCTAAAGTGGAAATGTGTAAACGTGTAAAAAGGCGAGCTTCGATAGCAGGGCGGAGAGCAGGAAGACGGAGAATACCTGGGGAGTGTTCAAATTTTTACCCGGCCCCATGGACGGGCGCTGTTTTTACCCGGCCGAGGTGCGAGGACGGGCGCTATTCGCAAAGGCGAGCAGGAAAAATCCAGTAATTCCCTCATTCATTCCCTCATTCCCTCATTCCCTCATTCCCTCATTCCTTAAATACCTCCCCACTGCCCGCGCCACATTCTGCCCGTCCATAGCCGCAGAGATGATGCCGCCGGCGTAACCGGCGCCCTCGCCGGCGGGGAACAGGCCGGGCATGCCCTCGTGCATATAGGTCTCGCGGTTGCGGGGGATGCGGACCGGGGCGCTCGTCCGGCTTTCAGTGCCGATGACGTTGGCCTCGGCGGTGAAGTAGCCCTTCATCTTGCGGCCGAATTCCCGGACGCCCTCCCGGAGGCGGCGGTAAATGGGGGGCGGCAACAGCTCGTAGAGCGGAGCCGGATACAGGCCGGGAATGTAGGAAGAGCCGGGCAGGCTCTGGGAAAGCCGCCCTTCGACGAAGTCGGTCAGCCGCAGGGCAGGGGCCTTCTGGCTGCCGTCGCCGACGGCAAATAGGGTTTGCTCCACACTGCGCTGGAATTCCAGGGCGGCAAAGACGCCGTGGTGTTGGAAGGCGGCGAGGTCCTCCAGTTCTACCGCTACCACCGTACCGGAATTGGCGTAAGGTGAATCCCGGCGAGACATGGACATGCCGTTCACCACGATCTCACCGGGCGCCGTCGCCGCCGGCACCACCAGCCCGCCGGGGCACATACAGAAGGAAAAGACCCCGCGGCCGTCCACCTGGCAGGCCAGGCGGTAGCTCGATGCCGGCAGGTGCTCCTCCCGGGGCGATTGGTTGTATTGTATGCGGTCGATCAGCGGTTGCGGATGCTCGATGCGGACGCCCAGGGCGAAGGGCTTGGCCTCGATGCGGACGCCTTTTTTGTGCAGGAGGTAATAGATATCCCGTGCAGAATGGCCGGTAGCGAGAATAACGGCCTCGCCCCGGTGTTCCGTTTCGTTGTTCACCACCACGCCCTGCATCCTCCCGCCCTCGATCAGGAAATCCGTGGCCTGGCTGTCGAAATGGACCTCCCCTCCGTAGTGCAGGATGGTCTCCCGGAGGTTGGCCACGATCTTTGGAAGTTTGTTGGAACCGATGTGCGGGTGAGCGTCGATGAGGATGTCCGGGCTGGCGCCGTGCTCCACCAAAAGGCGCATAGCCTTTTCTATGTCGCCACGCTTGTGAGAGCGGGTGTAGAGCTTGCCGTCGGAGTAGGTGCCGGCGCCCCCTTCGCCAAAGCAGTAGTTGGAATGGGGGTTGACCTCGCCAAACTGCTGAATGGCGCGCAGGTCGCGACGGCGGGAGCGCACGTCCTTGCCCCGGTCGAACAGGATGGGGCGAAGGCCCAGCTCGATCAGCTCCAGGGCGCCGAAGTAGCCGGCCGGGCCGGCGCCGACGATGACCACCTTCGGGGCATCCTCCACGGAATGATACCCGCCCAGGATAGCAGGCTCCGGCTCATAGTCCTCTCCGGCGTATACCGCTACCCGAAGGCGAATAGCCGGCCGGGCGCCCCGGGCGTCGATCGACCGCCGAACCACCCGGACGCGCAGTACCTCCTGGGGCCGGAAGCGGCTCTTCCGTATAGCGCGTTGCTCAACGAGCGCCTCATCCGCAGCTTCCGCCGGCAGCAGTTTCAATTCCAGTTCCTTGACCACTACTTTTGGTTCTTTGTTTTTTCCTGGAGCCCCGGCTGGCGCCTCCAGGTAGAATCGGGCATGGGCAGCAGGATCTTCTCCTCAACAGTATCCTTCGGTATTTCGGGAATGGCCTCCCGAAGTTCATCGGCCACATCGCCGGCTTCCCGGTTCAGCTTTTTCCGGGGACGGTAAGCGCCGATGCGCTCTTCGCTGCGCTCTTCGCGGGGGCGGGACCAGGATACCGGCGAAGATCGGGTGAACTCATCCGGAATGTAAATGCGGATCGTCACCTTTTCATTTTCTTTTCCTTTATCGTACTCGTAACTTTTCTTCTCGCTCTCGGGATCTTGCGGCTCACCATTGCCAAGCTTGACCTGCAACCGCCTTTCCTTGACAGAGGACAGCGCCAGCTTTTCGCCATCCTCAACCGCCTCGAAGTTATAGCGCCCCTGCTCCAGCAGGTAGTCGAATACCCCGCGGGAAACGTAGTACATTTTGACGTTACTCTCCGTCATAATGGTATTGCCGGCCCACGGAACCACTTCCAGGGAATCATTTTCATAGATCTCAAAAAAAACCGTAGTCGTACTGTCCGGCACTTCGAAAGTCTGATAAATGGTCTTGACCAATTGGGCGTGGGCAGGAGCGCCGGCCAGCAGGGAGGCGGCCAGCAAAACGATGATCCTCATGATGTTCTTCAGGTTCAGTACAGGCATGGTAGTTTAAGGTAAAGGCAATTGCCAGGCTTATTTCCGTTATGATTACGGGCCACCTAAAGCTTGCCCGGCTGATCCCGGTAAATGCCGGGGTAGCCCGTCCGAAAATAATAAAGGTGTAATGCTATCGCTTAGCATTACACCCTTATAACGTTCGCTCCTATCAAAAGTTGTTTACAGGGAGGAGGACACATCGGCTCCTCCTGCACTCTTGCCGTCCGGTACTTTCACGAGCACATTTTCAGGGGCATATACGATGTAGGACACGGTGTCCTCCAGCGGTTTGCCCCCCACTTTGACTACAAGGCCGAGTTGCGGGGCCAGCACTTTGTAGGCTTCACCGTCGATCTCGTAGCGGAGGTTGTAACGGCCCGCCTGTACCAGAGATTTGAGAAGCGCTTCGCTACCTTCTTTCAGGGTCACCTGCATCTGCACCCGGAGGAAGTTGTTGTTCCAGGTTTTTACCACAATAGGGCCATCCATCTGGAGTGCAACTATCTGGTTCCCCTGCAAGTTGAAGGATTTTACCAGTGTTTTTTCCACCTCTTGCCCATAGGTTATGAAGCTTACGAACAATAGGAGGACGGTAAGAGTAAAAGATTTTTGTATAAAGTTTCTCATAGGCTGCCTCCTTTTTAGTTTATGAATAATAATTACAAGTACTTTTCTTTCTTTCAAGAGCCGGTCAAGGCCATGTAGGTTGTATTTAAAACTCTCTTTATATCTAAAAGATTCCCTAAAGGGGCAAAACGCTGCCTGGTAGGAGGGGGGGCGTTGGTTCGTTGATTGGGTTGATTCGTTGATTGGGTTGATTCGTTGATTGGGTTGATTGGGTTGATTGGGTTGATTGAGTTGATTGGGTTGGTTCCCGGCCTCCCACCAATTAACCAACCAACCAAGCCCGGCACGAGCCAATCATTCAATCACGGATCAACGGACCACCGCCTCCCTTATCCGCACCAGTTGTTCCAGCAAGGGCTCCAGCCGCTCCATGGGCAGCATATTGGCGCCGTCGGACCGGGCCTCGGAAGGCCGCGGGTGGGTTTCGATGAACAGGCCGTCGGCCCCTACGGCGATGCCGGCTCGCGCCACCGCCCCGATGAGGGCCGGGCGCCCGCCGGTGACCCCGCTGGCCTGGTTGGGCTGCTGCAGCGAGTGGGTGCAGTCCAGCACCACTGTTGCGCCGAAGGACTGCATGGTAGGGATTCCCCGGTAATCGATCACCAGGTCCTGGTAACCGAAGGTGGTGCCGCGCTCGGTCAGGATCACCTTGTCGTTGCCCGACTCCAGGACCTTATCCATGGCAAAGCGCATAGCCTCGGGGCTGAGGAACTGCCCCTTCTTGATATTAACCACCTTGCCGGTCTCTGCGGCGGCGGCGAGCAGGCTGGTCTGCCGGCACAAAAAAGCGGGGATCTGCAGAATGTCCACAAATTCGGCGGCCATTGCCGCCTCTTCGTCGGCGTGGATATCAGTCGTTACCGGAATGTCGTATTGCTCGCCGATGGCCTTCAGGATGTTCAGCGCCTTTTCATCGCCGATGCTGGTGAAGGAATCCAGCCGCGACCGGTTGGCCTTTCGGTACGACCCTTTGAAGATGTAAGGGATCTTCAGGCGGCTGCACACCGCGTGCACATGATCCGCGATCTCATAGGCGATATCCTCTCCTTCGATGGCGCAAGGGCCGGCAATGAGTAAAAAGTTGCCGCTATCCAGGTTTTTCAGACGGGGTATCTGCTTTACATTCATGGCCTGTTCTTTTTTTTCCGCAAAGTATCGCCTATCTGAGGTTTTTACAAGTTATTCCGGCTACCATTCGATGTTGGAAACCCTCGTACACCGTACACCCCGAACACGAACACGCCCCTGTTATTCACGAATAGCCGTCGTTAAAGCTTCACGCTTACGCCCAGGTTTAAGATGGAAATACCGTATCCCACCTCAGCAAACAGGCCCAGGTTCTTTACGGGGAAATAAGTGGCGCCGACAAAGGCGCTATAAGTAAATTCATTCTCCGCCGGCCGGCTGAATACCGGGCCCTCTATTTCGCTTTTCTCTTTGGTAAGGGTGTTGTTTACCTTGGGGACGTTGTACCCCAGCATGGCGCCACCGTAAATATCCCAGTTATCCAGGCGGTTGGTATGGGCGGCCGCCCGCAGGCCGAAGAGGTAGAATTCGTTGTCCACATCCCGGACGGCGCCGCCCGGCAGGCCCACCTGATGGGCTTCGGATGAGGAATAGGCCGCATAAGCTCCCAGGCTGAAGTTGGGAAGGGCCCGAATATGGAGCCGGGCGCTGAGGGGAGGGACGACAATAGCGGCGTCATCTTTGGCAAAGGTGGGGAAAATGCCCATACCGGCGGCAAACTCGATGTCGCCTTTCTTAAATATCGTTTGGGCATTCGCACTGGAAAAACTCAACACCAGCAAGGCCGTAAGGATCATCATTCTTTTCATGGAATTTCGCTTTTTCTGGTTTTTGTATGATTCGGGCTCCCCTCTGGTTTTATTAAACCATTGTCGGAACGGGACTCCAAATTTAGGCCGTTTCAGTATAGAATTCAAGCCTATGGTAAAATTTTATTCGGTTATGTGGCACTGATTTTTGTCATCTCGAAATTTTATTTCAAAAACCTTGTCCACCCTTTAGGTCTTTTCCGCCTTTCTCCTATCCTCAGAATTTTCTATGCCCTGCGCCGGAAAAGAGAAATCAAATTTCCACTTTCCTATGATCCGGTTTTTCCTGAAACGGTTACACCTTTTGGAAAATTTTAGCGGCCTAAAACGAGAACTGCTATTTTCTGCTCAGAACCAACTTTTTCCGAAGCGACACAACCAATTCCCCTTTCATGGCATTTATAAGCTGTAGTGGACTTTACATTTAATACCTCTTTGCCCAAACCGGACAAAGAGTTTTTTTCAACCATTTATCAGCCCATGCGCCTGCTCATTACTCTTTTACTTGTCTTACTGCTGGATTGGTATGCCTTTCAGGCGGTACGTACCCTGGCCAACGGGTGGCCAACCCTGCTGCGCACCCTGGCCTATTCCTTCCACTGGCTGGCGCCCATTGCCCTGGCCGCCTGGATGCTGGCTTCTGCCAATGAAATGGCCGACGGGGTCAACAAGAATTTCCTGACGGTGATCCGCACCCTGTTCTTCATCATTTATATATCCAAGATACTGGTAGTCAGCGTCCTGTTCATCGATGACCTGCGCCGGGTGGCCCTGGTGGCCTATAACCACTTTGCGGGCACGGCCGGTTACAACGCCAGCCGCTCCCGTTTCGTCGCCCAGATGAGCCTTTTTATGGGAGGTATCCCCTTTGTCTCCTTGCTCTACGGGATGATCCGCAACCCCTACCGGTATACCTTATTTAAGGAAGTCGTGCACGTGAAAAACCTGCCGAAAGCCCTCGATGGGCTGCGCATCGTGCAGATCTCCGATATCCACTCCGGCAGCTTCCTGCTCAAGGAGCCGGTAGAAAACGCCATCCGCCTCATCAACCAGCAAAAGGCCGACCTGGTATTCTTCACCGGCGACCTGGTCAACAGCATCGCCAAAGAGGTGGAGCCGTTTATTGATATCTTCGGCGGCATAAAGGCCAAACACGGAGTCTACTCCGTACTCGGCAACCACGACTACGGCGACTACCACCGCTGGGACCGCCCCGAGGATAAAGAGCAGAACCTCGAGGACCTGAAAAACGCCCACCGCCAGATGGGCTGGGACCTCCTCCTCAACGAAAACCGCCTCGTAGAGGTCAACGGTGAGAAAGTGGCTGTGCTGGGTGTGGAGAACTACTCGGCCCACCCCCGCTTCCCCAAATACGGCGACCTGAAAAAGGCCTACGAAGGCTCGGAAGAGGCGCCCCTGAAGCTCCTCCTCTCCCACGACCCCACGCACTGGGAGGACCAGGTGACCAAAGACTACTCCGACATCACCCTCACCTTCTCCGGCCACACCCACGGCATGCAGTTCGGCGTTGAGATCCCCGGCTGGATCAAGTGGAGCCCCATCAAGTACGTTTATAAAAACTGGGCCGGCTTGTACCGGGAAAAAGACCAGTACCTCTACGTCAACCGGGGGCTGGGCTACCTGGGCTACCCGGGCCGGGTGGGCATCCTGCCGGAGGTGACCGTGGTGGAGCTGAGGCACGCGTAAAAGAAAGGATTGAAGGATTGAAGGATTGAAGGATTGAAGGAATGAATGTCCAAATAATCATTCCTTCATTCCTTCATTCCCTCATTCCTTTTTCCATCCCACTCCAGGTAAGGCCCAAGCCTTTCCACCACCTCCGCCGGCAAGGCCTTCACCTTCCGCAACGCTTCAATGTCCTTAAACGGCCCGTGGTGCACACGGTAGTTGACGATAGCGTTGGCCATCCGCCAGTCCAGATACGGATGCGCCTTCAGCGTTTGAGCATCCGCCGTATTGATATTCAGCCTGCGGAAAGGCGGAGAGATCAGCAATTGAGGCCGTATCTTCTGAAAAGTGCTGTCTGGCAAGCCGTAGGTTTCCCCTACTTGTTCGATGCGGGCAAATCCGCCCAGTTTTTCCCGGAAGCGCACGATGCGGCGGGCGTAGCCAGGGCCAATACCGTAGAGTTGCCGCCATTCTTCTTCACTTGCTGTATTGATGTCGATGGCCAGAGGCGCAGGCGCATGGCCGTAAGCCTCCGGAATATCTTCAGCTAATGCGGGTTCTTCCCTTGCCGGCGGGCCTTTCTCTTCAACCTGAATGAACGGCTCCAGGGCCCGGTAAGTATCCTCATCCATACCATAGATCTTTTTCAACGCATCCGGCTTCCGAAACCGGCCTCCCTTTTCCCGGTACTTGAGGATGTTCCCGGCCAGGCGCTCCGGCAGGCCGAGGCGGTTCAGTTCTTCTGCAGTGGCGGTATTGGGATCGAAGGGGAAAGGCTGAAGAGAAGGGCTGTTTTCCTGCTCCCACTCCAGTTTTACCCGCAGCGCAGCAGGAGATGGTGGTTCAGCCAGGCGCACGTAAGGCGCCAGCCGGCGGTAGTCCTCCTCAGCCAGGGTATAGACCTTCCGAAGGTCCTCCGCCCGGTAAAAAGGGCCCACCTTATCCCGGTACCGTATGACGGTGCCTGCCGTTTTTGGCGGCAGCCCCAGCAGCAGCAGGCTGTCCAGGGAAATGGTATTCGGGTCAAAGTAGAACAGCTGGCCAGCTAATGGCTGATGCGAACTGTCAACCGCCTGTAGGGCCTTAAAAAAGGCAAGCGCCTCGTCCTGGTACTGTTCATAACCAGCGCCAGTACCTCCAACCAAATGAGGATACACCTTTGGAAGGAGGAACAACCCCAGGCAAAGCAGGGCAAGTATGAAGGCGCCATTGCGCTCCGCACGGCTGTAATAGAAATACTCCTGGAAAAAAGACTTCATATTTTTTAGGATTTTGTGGTGTCAGGTATTTGTTTACTATCCCCCTGGCGAATTGCGAACACCGAATTCCGAACAGCGCCTACTATGCATACAGCGCTCTATTCATTCCTTCATTCCCTCATTCCTTCATTCCCTCATTCCTCCCCCCCCCACTCCCCCACCCACGCCCCATCCTCCCCGGTATAATGGCAGGGCACACCCAACGCCCTTGCTTCCTCCTTCCACTTTCTGGCTTTCCAGGGCGGGTTGGAGCCGTCGATCAGGAGCAGCTTAAAGTTCATTTGTTCCCATAGTTCCGCCACTTTCATATCCACCCCGTCACACAGAAGGGCCACATCGATGGAAAGGCGCGCTTTGGCATGCAATATCGTTCTGTCCCGAACCACGAGCAGCCGGTGCGGGCCGTACTGCAGGGCGCCCTGCCGGTACCACCAACCTTGCCCCTGTTGACTGCCGGACAACGCCCGGCGGGCATCCAATGTAGCCCTCCGGTACCAGCGGTGGTTGAGGGCGGCGTACTCCAGTTGCTTGTCGGGGAGGCTCGCGCTGCAGAGCAGGCGGGCGGAACGGCCTTCAAATACTTCAATGGCAGTGCTCCGGGGAATGTGATAAACCACCAGGGCTCGTTGATGGCACACTTCCACCGCCCGTCCGGCATTTATAGCGGCAACTGCCAGCAGGAAGGCCAGCGCGCCCGACGCCCATTTAAAATTCCGGGTTTCCCTGGCCAGGATAATACAAAGGATGCACAGGTACAATAGCAGGGCCGTTTCCCACCCGATCCAGAACCCTTCCAGCAGGCCGCCTGGAATTTCCCGGATCAGAAAGACCAGGGCATTTACCATCCAGGTGGCGCCGTACAGCAGCTTGCCGGCAGCCATCCCCAGAACCGGAACCAGGTGCAGGGCGAAGAGCGCCAGGCCCGACGACAGGATGATCGCCGCCGCCGGCACGACCACCAGGCCGGACAGCCAGAAGTAAAGGGGGAATTGATGGAAATAATAAAGGCTCAGGGGCAGCGTCCCCAGTTGGGCCGCCAGGGAAACGGCAAACAACTTCCACAGGTAATCGCCGGCCCGGTTTTCGATGTACCACTGCCGGTAAAAAAGCGGTTGGAAGTACACGATAGCCAGCACAGCGAGGTAGGACAACTGAAAACCGACGTTAAACAAAAGGTAAGGGTCGATGCACAACAGCAAAAAGGCTGAAGCGGCCAGGGTGTTGTAGATATTGGTATGGCGTTTCAGGGCCTGCCCGGCGGAAAGAAAGGAGAACAAGGTGGCGGCGCGCAGGACCGAGGGCGACGCTCCCGTCAGCAACGCAAACCCCCAGATGCCCGCCAGCAGCAGGGCCAGGCGCATCCACGGCCAATACCGCCAGGGCAGCCGCACCAGCCCCAGCAGGAAGGAAAGCAGCAACTGAATGATACCGACGTGCAGGCCCGACACCGCCAGCACGTGCATAGCGCCGGTGTGGGCGTAAGCATTGCGCGTTTCATCAGGCAGCTCCGCCTTGTATCCGAGGATGAGGGCGGAGGCTACCGCATACTCGTTCCCGGTGGGCAGGTGGCGCCGCAACACCTGCAGGCAGGCGCGGCGCAGCTTACGGGCGCGGTTGGCCAGGCCGGGCCGGTGCTCCAGGAGCTTCCAGCCCCCTTCATCGACAAACGCCTGGCAGTGTACATTCCGGTAGTGGAGGTAACGCCGGTAATCAAAGGCATTCGGGTTGAGGGGGCCGGGGGCCGGCCGCAGCCCTGCATGCAGCAGGAGGACATCTCCGGGCTGCAGCTCCCGGCTGGCAGCGGTTATATCCAGGTAAGCCAGTACGTTCCCACTGGCTGGCTGCAATTCCCCTGTCGGGCCCGCCACTGCGTGCACGGATACCCGTAACCGGAGCTTGCCGGCGGCAGGTTCCAGTCCGGCCACTTTACCCAGGACCAGGGTTTCCTTTCCAGTATCCGAAGGCAGATAGCCCGGCTGGCGGCGCTCGTCGTGAAAATGGGCCAGCAACAACCCCAGGAGGAAGAGCCAGGCATTGAGGGCAAGGCCGAACCACCAGCGCCGCGAAAAGCGCCGGCCGGGCCCCTGCCACCAGGCCAGGACGGCCAGAAGACAGGCCAGTGCGATTAAGGCCACCCACTGCAGCCACTCCTGCCCCGCTCTTTCCACACCAATACCCACTACAAGTGGCAACACCAGGCGGGCCATCGGAAATTCCCGCCAGTTCATTACGCATAGTTTTAAGTGTCCGACAATTTGTCCAATTGTGGTTCCTCTCTATGCGCACCAGTTTTTTAATGGCTGATTATAAATGAAGTGATTACTTTCACCGTGCCTGCCTCCGGTATAAGGCCGGATAAGTACTGGCCTATAAAAATAAACCATTTTTACGGGAAGTGCAAAGGGGCTCTCGGCAAAACAGGGCCGGCCTGTCGCGATATACCTCGGCCGGCCCCGTTTGTTCAACGATCTTTCCCACTGACTTACAAGTGCTTAAACAAAATACCTGGCTAGTGTATAGTTTACACTAATTCCCCTCTGTTTGATTGGATTTACGTGAATATTTACCTAATTTCAGCGCTGGAATACCATGGCAAATACCAGTCGGCACAAAGAATGAACGAATTCAATGAATATTTCAAGTCTGCCTTCACTGTTGACAATGTGATCTTCGGCTTCGATGAAGGAGACCTGAAAGTATTGCTTATCAATAGAGGGGAGGAACCCTACAAAGGCAAATGGGCGCTGCCCGGTTACTTCGTCTATCCCACCGAAGACCTGGACGCGGCCGCCAAGCGCGTCCTGGAAGAGCTGACCGGGCTACGCAATGTCTACCTGGAGCAGGTAAAGACCTTCGGGGCCGTCAACCGCCACCCTTTCGGCAGGGTGATCACCGTAGCTTATTTCTCGCTCATCAAGATAAGCCATTACACCATACAGCCTTCATCCATCGCTAAGAAAGCCAAATGGCACTCGATATCCAAAGTGGAGGACCTCGCCTTCGACCACATGGAGATCCTGAACGCCTGCTTCCACCGCCTGAAATGGCTGGTGCGGTCCCGCCCGGTCGGCTTCGAGCTATTGCCTCCCAAATTTACCCTCACCGAACTGCAGCACCTCTACGAAGCCATCCTGGAAACCGAACTCGACAAGCGCAACTTCCGCAAGAAGATCCTTTCCATGAACCTGCTCATCGACCTCGATGAAACCCAGGAAGGGGTGGCTCACCGGCCAGCCCGCCTTTATAAATTCGATAAGGAAAAATACGAGAAGTTCCTCGCCGAAGGATTCAGTTTTGAACTGAAAGAGAGTAAAAAAAAGGAAAAGAAGCCCCGGAAAAAGGCGCGGGCTAATGTGGCGTCCTGACCGGGGCGGGGTATGTCCCCGCTGTTCGGCGATTCGGAAAGCGGCAGGCTCCTACAGCTCCTCCCCGAGCGTATTGAACACCTTGATCTTCAGGCTTTCCCCGTAGGCAGAACGGTATTCTTCCAACAGCCCCAGCAACTCCTCCTTGTCCTCAACAAACCGATAGGTGAACGTGCGGGAATTGTTGAGGGCGTCGCCGTCGATAAACCGGAGCACCCCGCTGCTGTTGATAAAGAAATACCCGTAGTGCCCCTCCTTCAGGGTACGGGGCGTGGTGATAGACTGTAGCCTGGCCTGTAATTCATCGGCAACTCCTGCCAGCTCTGTATTCTCATAGGAGATGTACCCCCAGATGGTCTCATTCGGTATGCGCCGCAGCTCGGGCCGCAATACGACAACACCTCCGCCATCCTCCAGGCTGATGTTGTAAGCTTCAGAGCTGACGACCACCTGCCCGTCACTGGTGACCTTTTCTCTCAGGTCTACAAATAGGGGATAAAAGCCCCCGGGCAATGGGGAATGCGTGCGAATATTGGCATAAGCGGGAGCTGCTTCACCCGGATCGCAACCATCTTCCCGGAGGATCTCGTTGATGGAGATCGACAACTCGCGGTTGGCCTGCTGAAACTCATAATCGATGGCGGCGTTGCGGCAAGGCTCATTGTCAATGGTCCGGAGGCGAAACTCCAGAAACCGCCCTTCCGGGGTAAGGGCTTCCCATATATCGAGATAGAATTCGTCGTCTACATCCGGAATCACAACCGTGTCTTCCACAGAGCTGAGGTTGCAGCTTGTCACAATGAAAATGAGGGTAACCCACGTAAAAATTCGGTACATGCTCGGCAATTTTACAAAGTTGCTTCAAGATGATAAACGGCACAGGGCGTCAAATGCTGCTTAGCCGAGGAGGAATTTTAAAAGTAGTATTTTTTTAGGTTCGATACCACCCTGGCATAAAAAAAAACGGGGAAAAAATAGGGGAAAAACCACTTTTTCCGCATCAATAGGAAGAACGGCACGGTTACTGGCCTATGATACCGTTTCTTTGGCCTAAATTATTTGAAAGGTTATGGCCCGGTGCATTATTTAACGCACTTGTAAGAAAATGCGCGAGCTTTGGCTCCGGCAAAACAAACCCGGCTGGATATGATCCAACTCCGAAATATTCGAAAATCCTACAAAACCGGCTACACCCAACTGGAAGTCCTTAAAGGCATAGACCTGGATATCGAGGCCGGGGCCTTCGCTTCCATTATGGGCTCCTCCGGTTCCGGCAAGTCTACCCTGCTCAACATCATCGGCATACTCGACGAATATGACGAAGGAGACTACCGGCTCGATGGTAGAATGATCAAAGGGCTGAGCCAAACCGAAGCGGCCCAGTACCGCAACCGGTTCATTGGCTTCGTTTTCCAGTCTTTCAACCTGTTGCCGTTCAAAACGGCCCAGGAAAATGTGGCCCTTCCCCTTTACTATCAAAAAATGGACCGAAAAAAACGCCAGGCCCTCGCTATGGAATACCTCGACATGGTGGGGCTTGCCGATTGGGCGGAGCATCTGCCCAACCAGCTTTCCGGTGGCCAGCAGCAACGCGTGGCCATTGCCCGAGCGCTCATTACCCAGCCCAAGGTCATTCTGGCGGATGAACCCACCGGCGCGCTCGACAGCCACACCTCCTACGAGGTCATGCAACTATTCCAGAAAGTGAACAAGGAAGGGATCACCGTCATCATTGTTACGCACGAAAATGACATCGCCGCCATGACCCGCCGCGTCATCCGGCTGCGAGACGGCATCATCGAAAGCGGTGGCGTTGCAGCCAGCGCCAGTTCATAACCCGACGCTATTCCTATGATCGACTTCGATAAGTGGCAGGAAATATTCAATTCCATCCGGCGGCACCCGCTCCGCACCATCCTTACCGCCCTGGGCGTCTTCTGGGGCATCTTCATGCTCGTCCTCCTGCTGGGAGCGGGCAGGGGCCTGCAGAATGGGGTGGAGTACGAGTTCAGGGACGACGCCACCAACAGCGTCTGGGTCCGCCGGGGCGTCACCTCCCTGCCCTACCAGGGCCTGCCCAAAGGGCGGCGCATCCGGTTCACCAATGAAGATTACGACATGCTGGCCGAGCATTTCAAAGAGGTGGAATACCTCACCGGGCGGTTCTACCTTTCCGGAGACCAGACGATCACCTACGGAAAAACCGCCCTCTCCTACTCGGTCCGGGCCGTCCACCCGGATCACCGCTACCTCGAGAATACCATGATGAAAAGCGGCCGGTACATCAATGAAACCGACTTAAAGGAATACCGCAAAGTGGCCGTCATCGGGGCCGTCGTACAGAAAGACCTCTTCGGCGATGAACCGCCGCTGGGCAAGCAGATCAAGATCGGCAGCACCATTTATACGGTGGTAGGCTCCTATACGGATACCGGCGGGGATGATGAAATGCGGATCATATACATCCCCGTTTCCACCGCGCAGAAGGTCTACGCCGGTACTGAAGAACTGCACCAGCTGATGTTCACCACCGGAGATATGGGCCTGGAGGAAATTCAGCAGTTGCAGGAAGAAGTGAGGGATGCTTTCGCCCGGCGCCACCAGTTCGACGTCAATGACCGCAAAGCCCTCTATGTCTTCGGCGCCGCGGAGGAATATCAGAAGTTTATGAACCTCTTCGCCGCCATCCGCGCTTTCGTCTGGTTCGTGGGGCTGGGCAGTATCGTCGCCGGCGTGATCGGCGTCAGCAACATCATGCTGATCGTGGTAAAGGACCGCACCAAAGAGATCGGCATCCGCAAAGCGCTGGGCGCCACCCCCCGTTCCATCATTGCCATGATCCTCCAGGAATCCATACTGATCACGGCAGTGGCGGGCTACCTGGGCCTGCTGGCCGGCGTAGGGGCCATCAGCCTGATGGAATCCATCGCCGTGGAGTACTTCCGCAGCCCCCGGGTCGACCTGGGAGTCGGCATTGCCGCCACCCTGGTGCTGGTCGCCGCCGGCGCCCTGGCCGGGCTGATGCCGGCGCGGAAAGCCGCACAGATCAACCCGGTGGTGGCTATGCGGGAGGGGTAATAGAAATATTCGATTTTTGATTTTTGATTTTTGATGTTTGATTTTTGATGTTTGATGTTTGATTTTGCCCGGCCACCGGAGGGTTCCGCTCCCGGGGAGCATTGTGAGCCTTCCAAAACCTGCCTTCGAAGGGATTTTCTTCCCCCTTGGGGGAGATGCCGAAGGGGGAGGGGCTAAGTGGGGCCCGGTTGAATGGTTGGATTGTTATTGGGTTAAATTGTTATAGGGCTACACCGAGGCAACAACCTAACAACAAACCCCTTTTGCCAGCCCACAGCACGACAACAATAACAATATATCAATATAGCAATACAACAATATAACCACCATCATGCTCGACCGAGACACCTGGCAGGAAATAATGAGCACCATCAAAAAGCACAAGCTGCGCACTGCGCTGACGGCCCTGGGCGTATTCTGGGGCATCTTCATGCTCGTCTTCGTCCTGGGCATGGGCAAGGGGCTGGAGAATGGCGTTTTCCGGGGTTTCGGCGATCGCGCCAAAAACGTCATGTACGTCTGGGCGGAGCGCACCTCTCAGCCCTATAAAGGCTTTCAGCCGGGGCGGCGCCCGCAACTCCGCCTGGAAGACATCATCGCCATCCGCCAGAATATACCGGAGGTGGAACATATAGCGCCCCGCCTGTCCATGGGAACCCAGCCGGTGTATTACAACGACATCGGCGACAACTACATGATCAGGGGGGAGTTGGAGAGCATGATCCGCATCGAAGCGCTGCGGCTGCACGAAGGGCGGTATATCAATGCGCTGGACATCGAGAACAGCCGTAAAGTCGCCGTCCTGGGTAAACGAACGGCAGAGGTGCTCTTCGGAGAGGAAGACTGCATCGGGAAATACATCCGCATAAAAGGAGTGGAATTCCGGGTCGTCGGCATATTCGGCCCCATGCAGGTCAAACCCTGGACGGAGGAAGACCTCGAGGCCGTGGTGATTCCGCTGACTGCCATGTACCGCACATTCGGCACCGGAGAGCGCGTCGACTATTTCGTCTGCTCGGCGGCGCCCAATGTGCTGGTCAGCGCCATCGAACCCCAGGTAAAGGGCCTGCTCAAAAAACGCCACAACGTAGCCCCGGACGACCCCCAGGGCATCGGCGGCTTCAACCTGGAGGCAGAGTACCAGAGCATCATCAACCTGTTCGGCGGCATCCGGGCCTTCCTCTGGTTCGTCGGGATCGGCACCCTGCTGGCCGGCATCGTCGGGGTCAGCAATATCATGCTGATCACCGTCAAGGAGCGGACCAAGGAGATCGGCATCCGCAAGGCCATGGGCGCCACGCCACGCTCCATTATCAATATGATCCTGGCGGAGGCCATAACGATCACCTCCATTTCCGGATACCTGGGCCTTATCGCCGGCACCTTCCTCATCGGAGGGATCAACTACCTGATGATGGCCAATAACCTGGAGCCGGACAATTTCTACAACCCCCAGGTCAACCTGTCCGTCGGAGTGGGGGCTATCGTGCTGCTCATTCTGGCCGGCGGGGCCGCCGGGCTCATACCGGCCCTGCAGGCCGCACGGGTAAACCCGGTGGTGGCGTTGCGGGATGAGTGAGGGGGGGTGTTGGATGGTTGGATGGTTAATTGGATAGAAAACGAAACTCAATAAAAAATAAGCAGAATGAACAAAGGCTGCCTCATCGGACTCGGAGCATTTCTCGTCATTGCCACCATTGGGCTGAGCATTTACTTTTATCAGCAGAACAAAAGGGCTCCGAATAATTTCGAAACGGAACAACCCGTATTTTCAGATATCGTAAAAAAGACGGTGGCTACCGGCGCCATACGGCCCCGGCAGGAAGTGCACATCAAGCCGCAGGTATCAGGCGTGGTTGACGAGCTTTTCGTCGAGGCCGGGCAAATGGTAAAAAAGGGAGACCAACTGGCGCGCATCAAGCTGGTGCCGAGCGAGGTCAACATCAACAACGCCCAGTCGAATGTAGAGCTGGCCCGCCTGCGCCTCCAGGAAGCCCAGCGGGAGCTGGAACGCCAGAAAGAGGTGTTCAAAAAAAACCTGGACGTGGAAGAGGCCCGCGTCAATTACCTCAATGCCAAACAGGAAGAGGAACGACAGCGCCAGTTGCTCGAGGACGGCGTGGTCTCCCAGCAGGACTACAACCGCTTCAAAGTAGACCTCGAGATCCGGGAGGCCGCTCTGGAGAACGCCAGGATCATGGCCGCCAACAACCTCAAGCAGTTTGAGACCAATGTCGATATCCGCAGGCAGGAGCTCGACGCCGCCATCAACAACCTGCAGCTGCTGCGCGAAGGGGCCAGCCGCAATTCCCGCCAGGTGGCCAACATCGTCACCTCCACCCTCGACGGCATGGTGCTCGACATTCCGGTGGAAGAAGGCACCTCCGTCATCGAGCGCAACAACTTCAACGAAGGGACCAGCATCGCCATCATCGCCAACATGAACAACCTCATTTTCGAAGGCAAGGTGGATGAGGCCGACGTTGGCAAGCTGCGCGAAGGCATGCCCATGGAACTGACCGTCGGCGCCATCGAAACCGACAAGTTCGACGCCACCCTGGAGTTTATCTCCCCCAAAGGAGAAGACGAGGAAGGGACGGTCAAGTTCGAAGTGCGCGCCGCCGTCAAACCCACCAAAGAGACCTTCCTGCGCGCCGGCTACAGCGCCAACGCCGACATCATCCTCGACCGCCGCCAGCAGGTGGTGGCCATCAAAGAACGGGACGTGCTCTTCGAGGACGACACCACCTATGTGGAAATCAAAAACGGCGACGACGAATTTGAGAAGCGCCCGGTAAAACTGGGCCTCTCCGACGGCATCCTGGTGGAAGTGGTGGAAGGCGTGGATACGACGAGCCAGGTGAAGGTGCAGCTGGCCAAATCGTAGTGGCGCGATCTTCCAGGCCGCAGGCCGATAAGTAACTGGACACAGGCCTGCGTACTGACAAAAGTCAGCCTTTCTGACGCACTTTTATCATTGTAAATATGGATTGAACCACAGAACATGGGGGTGTAAAATTTACAACCCCATGTTTCAAACCATCTTTCTGCGAAGCTTCCCCCCTGTTCTATTATTTGTTCTCATCCTGCTCAGCAGTACAACCTGTTCTGAATTAAGCGAAAGAGACTGTGAATTTACCCGCTCGGAAGTGGGGGAATGGAGGATGGGGTACCCATTCAAGGCCTATCTGGAAAGAGACTTCTCAGGTGTGCTGGCCATCGAAAGTATTGAGCTCGGGCCGGGAGGGACTTTCCTTTCGATCAATGATATCTGCACCACAGCCCCGCTCACCGTTTCGGCGGAATTGTCTCTCGCCATCAAGGAAGGCTATCCTGTTTACGACCGGGCCTACCTGATATTCAGGCACAAACTTGGCAACACCAATTCCTATCTGAGAAGTGTCGCCCTTGCCCGAACCAGCCTGGGCGAGGAGGGCTACGTGAAGCTGGAAGTCCACCCCTTCGAATATTCCGCCCTGCCTCTATTCTCTCCGGAGGGCGCTCCCGGCAGCCTGACGCTTTCTATAGCTGTTGTGATCGACGCCCCCTGTGACGATGAAAGCGACGCCAATTCCATCAGTGAATATTGGTTGAACCTGTTCTTTAGAAACGCCAAGATCACTGTCGACTACACCGTGCTTTGATAAAACCTGGCTCATGAAAAGATATTTTTTCCCCTTTCTCCTTTTTGTTTTACCAGTATTCCTGCCTGCTCAGGACATCCTCTTCCTAAAAGACGGCCGATGGATAGAGGCCAAAGTGCTGGAGGTCCAGCCGGAAGTGGTGAAATACAAGCTGTTCGACTTTCAGGACGGCCCCCTGTACACCGTTTACAAAAGCGAGGTGCGGAA
>JAGFJE010000685.1 GCA_024103175.1 Phaeodactylibacter sp. | reverse complement strand
CGGTATTGGAATAGGAATAGCCCTGGCCGGGGGCCTGCATCAGGTGGGCGTCTTTGGTTAAGGCTTCCTTCAACGTGGGCACTTCTCCCTTCGGATCATACCGCACGCCGATCGTGCCCAGCTGCAGCCCTGCCGTGTGGCTGAGCAGCTGCCGGACGGTGGCCTCCTCCACCGGAAATTCCGACTCCGGGAAAGTCCAGCTTTTCAGGTAGCGCGCCACCGGCGCATCCAGTTCTATTTTGCCTTCCTGCACCAGCTTCATCACGCCCCAGGCGGTAACGGGCTTGGAGATGGACTCCACGCGGCAGTAGGTGTCGGTTGTCATCTTCCTTCCCGCCGCCAGTTCCGCATACCCGTAGGCGCCGGCCCAGGCGGGCTCGCCTTCCCGCACCAGGGCCACGATGATGCCGGGGATGTCGTAGCGGGACATCAGGTTGGGAATGCGTTCGTTCAAGTAATCGGTGAAGTCCTCCTGCGAAGCGCCCGGCTCCACTTTCCGGTTAGGGAGGAGGCGGAAGGCCGAAAGGAATAACAGGGAAAACAAGAACAGCACTGCTGATGCCTTTACTCCGGTTTTATGGAAAGAGAATGCCGGTTTGGTATTCATATCCGGTTCGGTTTTAATTCAATCTTGCAGTTGCAACTCCCGCTTATCGGCCGCCGGGGCTACCTCCTCTGTGCCAAAGAAAAAACGCCGTTCCCTCCAGATGATGAATCCCGCAATGCATGCCATCACCACCGTAATGATGCACTTGGTGAATTGCTCCGTCTGAAACAACACGGAGAACAGGTTCATCATGAAGTGGAACAGGATGATGGCGATGATGCTGCGGTTACTCTTGTAGAACAACCAGTTCATCACCACCACCGCCGGGAACAGGCTCACGACGAAGTTCAGGGCGTAGAGCACATTGGTTTGGAACAGCTCATACTGGTAGTAGCCCTTGATGAAGAAAAGCGGCAGGTGCCACAGGTTCCACAATACCGCAAAGAGCAGGGTGGCCGTCATCAGGCTCCTTCCCTTTTTATTCAGGCTGTCGCCCCCATACCCCCTCCAGCCCAGTTCCTCGAAGGCAGGGGCCAGGAAGAGTACGATCAGGATGGTAAAGGCCTGCCCGCCCGCCAGGGTGAATTCGGGAGACAGCCGGAACTGCTCAACCGGTTGCCCGAAGAGCAGGGAGATCGCCGTCGCCGTAAGGGTGGCGAAGGGCATGATGAGCAGCAGGGGCAGCCAGTAACGGGACCTGATGAGCCTCAGGTTGAAGAGCCTCTTTTTGAAGTCCTGAACCAGGCCCTTGTCTTTCGATCCGAAGATCATGAACATAGCCACCCCAAAGGGAGCGAGCAGCCCGATCATCATGGGCAGGAACTGGTAAGAAGCCAGCTCCTCCCGGTGGCTGAGCCAGGCGGCGGTGAACAGGGCCGCCCAGGTGATCAGCAACGTCCAGAAGTAGTATCGGAATGGCCGGTAACGATGGTTGATTTCCATGGATAACGCAATTTACGGTTTTGCTTCAAGCGCTTCGAATTTCGGCAGAATGGCCCCGTCGTAATACCCTTCCGCATCATACCGTTCCAGGATGGCCTGGATCTCCTGTTGGCATTGCGCCGCCCATTCCGGCTTGCTGCCCGCCCACACCCGGGCCAGTGCCGTCAGGCGGTAGAGCTCCTGTTCGGGAGACAGGCAGGCGGCATCCGGAGAAGTTGCCGAACCGGCAGGGCCGCATATCCCATCCAGCAGTTCGGCCGCCCGGCGCAGGTTGCCCATCCGGTAGTTGGCCAGCCCGGCGTACAGGCGGTACTCGGGCACGGCGGGGGCCAGCTCGCAGGCCCTTTGAGCATAAGCGTTGAAGGGGCTCCATTGGCCCAATAGAAAGCCTGTGTAGGCGGCCAGGAACTGGGCATTGGCGTCTTTGGGATATTCCTGGGCCAGGGCGATATACGCCTTCAGCTTCTCGGCTTCGGGTTTAATGCTTGTCTTGATCAGGGCGGCCTGTTCCACCACCGGTTCGAGGGGAACGCCCTCCATGAAGAATTCCGGCGGCCGGGAGAAGTCATCCCGGTAGCGGTACACGGCCCGCAGCGAGGCAAAAGTCTCTCCCAGGGCCAGGTAGAAGCCATCTCCTTCGGGATCGAACACCATCATCTGCTGGCCCCAGGCGTTGGCGATGGAGCTGTGGGCGCCCAGCCAGGTGCGGTCGCTCCCGTCGGGCGCATGGCGAGCCCGCATAAAAGCCACGGCGTCTTCGACGGTATAGGCAGGCTTTTCGGGAAAGGCCGCCGCCATCTCCTCCCGGTCCCGGTTGAAGCCGGCGAGGCTGGCCCGCGGGTGTTGCTGCCGGGCAAGCTCCGGGTCGACGATGTTGTTGAAGTTCCAGAGGATGGGCCCCTCCATTTCCTGGACGGCCATGCCGGTGGGCAGGATCTCGACCCTTTCTCCCCGCGCCTCATCCCTGTCGCTCCAGATCATGCCGCCGGGGGCGGCGACGGAAAAGCTGCTGAGCACGTGTTCTACCTCCTCCAACGTAGCGGCCTCTTCCAGGGCCAGCCGCGCCAGGTAGACGATGGGAAAGCCGGTGGGGTTGGGCTCCCGAATGCTGTAGGTTTCCTCGGTATACGTCAGCCCCTGATCGTTATAGCCGGCCTCCACGCCCAGGAAGAGCACCGGGTCGAGGTGGGTGACGGCGTTATGGCCTTCCGCCTGGTAACGGACGATGGCGGTATGCTTGTCCAGGAGCCCGTCGTAGCCCATGCCGTAGGGTTCCTGGCTGTGGGCGTGGATGACGCCCCCCTCTTCGGTGCGCATCAGCAGGCCGGTGCAGCCGCCGGCCATGGATACGTCGTACATCAGGCTGACGGCGGTGATGGCATCCCGTGAGACGCCCGACCCGTCAGAAACGCCCCGGATCTCTTCCCGGAAGCGGGCCGGCAGGCGGCGGGCCATCCGCTTTGCCTTGAATTTCAGGCCGGCCACCAGCACCGGAAAGGGAACGTCCATATCGGCCGCCGTGCGGCGCAGGACCTTCTCGTAGGCATCCAGGGCGGAAAGGATCTCCGGGCGTAGCAACACGCCGTATTGCAGGCCCATATCGTAATGGGAGCCCTTTACCTCCGCCATGGTGGGAAAACCGCTGTGGCGATAGGCGGTTCCTTCCCCGAAGGCCCAGCGGCCGTTGTCTTCCGTTGGGGTATATTCCGGCGTGGCGATCCGGCCCGGAAAGGCCGCCAGGTTACGCAGGAACCAGGCGGAAAGCCCAAGCAGGAGGGCCAGGGCCAGGAGAATGGCTTTATATCGTGTTTTCATGGGATGGTGGTTTAAAAGTTATTCAGAATGCCTCCCCGACCGTGACGTACAGGCCGCCGCCGTGCCGGCCGAAGCCGTAGTCGAGCCGAATGTTGCTCTGGTCTTCCGGGTTGAAATTGAAGCGGACGCCCGCCCCGGCGGCAAACTTGGGGTTGTCGAGGTTGAAATCACCGAGCTTGTCCCAGACCTCGCCGATAGCGGCAAACACCGCAATGCCGAACCGCCCGTAGACATGCTGCCGCCATTCGGCCTGCACCTGGGCGGCATTGGCGTCCCGGAAGCGCCCCTCGTAATACCCTCTCATGATCTCCCGGCCGCCCAGGGGAGCGTATTCCTGGAAGGGGATCTCTCCGCCGGACAGGCGCAGGCGTACATGAAA
>JAGFJE010000660.1 GCA_024103175.1 Phaeodactylibacter sp. | reverse complement strand
TCTGCTTTTCAAAGAACGAAGAAATCCATGACAAGGTCATCGGGATGTACATCAACCGATACTACTTCAAGCACGGAAAATTTGGAACGGCCGCAGCAGCTTGATCAACCCATTTGACCCACTACCTTATTTTCCAGGGCCTCGAATACGTCCGTAATGGTAATGCCGATGGCCCGTAGCTCATCGGGGCCGACGGCCACTTCGTATTGTTTGATCCGGCCCCCGAAAGCATTGACTTCCACGACGCCCGGCACCATAGCCATCTGCCGGCGCACGATCCAGTCCTGGATGCTGCGCAGCTCCATGGCCGAGTATTCATCCTGATATGCCGGATCGACTTTCAGTGTATATTGGTAAATTTCACCAAGGCCCGTAGATATAGGCCCCATAAAGGAATGGCCAAAGCCTTCCCGGATCTCTTCCTTCACCACGGCCAGCTTTTCGTTGACCAGCTGGCGGGGCAGGTAAGTCCCCATATCATCTTCAAAAACGATGGTAACCACAGAGAGGCCAAAACGGGAAACGGAGCGGATCTCCACCACTCCCGGCAGGTTGGCCATTGCAACTTCCACGGGGTAAGTCACGAACTGCTCAATATCTTCGGTGCCCAGGTTCGGGGCCTGGGTGATGACCTGCACCTGGTTGTTGGTGATATCGGGCACGGCGTCGATAGGCACCTTTGTCAGGCTCCAGACACCGGCGCCGATGAGCACGAGCGTCAACAGGCCGACGAGGAGCTTATTCTCAATGGAAAAAGCAATAATTCTATTGATCATTGGGTGTGATTTCAGAATTGGAAAATGGGATGAGCGGAGCGAAGGGAAGAAGCCTTAGCTGCTTTTGGTAGAACAGTTTATTGGTTACTTTCTACCTCATATCAGCCATTTGGGCATTGCCTGAGTGTTGACAAAGTAGCGGTAAGCAAGTGGACAGATGTTGACTTAGGCCGGGGCACGGTTGAAAACCGCATCCTGGCAGGGCATCTCAGGCGGCGCAGGGCATACGCCTCTTAAGTTAAGTCCGAGCGCAATGGGAAATTGCGCCCCCGACAGCCCAGTCTCGGGCGCCAATCTTCCATTGGTGCGCGAGTTTTCCTGACTGAATTGAATGTGTCCGGTTTCTTATTCATTACCCGCTGGCAAACGCTCACGAAAAAACGATAAGGAAGAGATCAGGCCGGAATCGGAGGGCGGAAAACGAAAGGAAGGTAATGGCGCTCCGTGCTGCAAACAGGCGGTAGCGGCGTTTCTTCAAAGATAGGCGCCTGCTGGGTGGGAGGCGCCAGCTTCAGCCCCGGCAAAACGAAAGAGCCGCAGCAGGAGCAGATACAAAGCGGAGAACAATGGTCGCCGCTATCGCTGTGGTGGGCATGAGTGTGGCTGCCCAGAGCAGCTATTTCAGTCAAATGATCCGGAGAGCCGGCGACACAGGCCTGCGCTACGTCCGCACAGGGCAGGAACGCCAACATCAGAATGTAAAAGGCCAGAATGATGGGTGTTGCCGTTTTCAACTGGATCGAATTTTGTGCAAAAGTAAATTTTTCAAAAGAGAATATCAAGTTTGCCGCTGAAACAGGGTATAGATATAAGGCCGCTCTGCTCCGGAAGGCATCATATACCGATAAGGAAACGCCCGGACAAGCCGAAACCCGGGGCCCAGTTCCTCCGCCAGCATGCCTTCATCATAATTGCGGACGAGCAGGCCGCTGCATTTTTTAGCTCCGTCGAGGTGGAAAGCAGCGAGGATGGCCCAGCCGCCGGGCAGGAGCAGCCGCCGAAGCAGGGCGAAATAAGACTCCCGTTCCGCCTCTCCCGTAAAGAAGTGCAACACGGCCCGGTCGTGCCAAAGGCTCACGGGTGAAATTTCCGGCAGGAAGGACGGATCGGTGAGGTCATCGACAAGCCATTCCACCTTTTGGCTGGCTTTTTTGCCGAGCCGCCGTTGAAGGGACTGTAAAGCCTGACGGCTGATATCGGTAGCAATCTGGTTTTCGTACCCTTCCTGCAGCAGAATATCGATGAGCGTGGTAGCCCCGGCGCCGACATGAAGGATGCGGGCATCTCTGGAGATGCCGCTTTCCCGTATCAGTTGGAGGGAAGGCCCGGGAGCTTCCTCATACCACCCCAGGCAACTCGTTTCACTCTTTTGATAGATAGCATCCCAGTGCTCCTTAACATCAAATTCCCTGTACCGGCTTTCCATTATCGATATCGTTTAAACACATGAACATATATTGAGACATTTGAGTTGAAAAGCCTTACCTTTAGCAGTCCGGCAATAGGATAATGGCAAACACTTCGGTATTATGGTGCAGCTGGGCCTAAGGCAAAACTGGAGGCAGTTTACTCTTCTCGTAATCATCAATGCCTTCGTAGGCGGCATGGTCGGTTTGGAACGCACCATACTGCCTCAGATTGCCGAGGCCGATTTCGGCATTGCCGCCAAGACGGCTATTCTTTCCTTTATCGTGGTTTTCGGCATCACGAAAGCCATTACCAACTACTATACCGGGGCTCTGGCCGATAAAGCGGGCCGCAAAAACCTGCTTTCCCTGGGCTGGGCCATCGCGCTGCCCGTGCCGCTCCTCCTGATCTACGCCCCGGCCTGGAGCTGGGTCATCTTCGCCAACATCCTGCTCGGCATCCATCAGGGGCTGTGCTGGTCGAGCACCGTCGTCATGAAGATCGACCTTGTAGGCGAGAAGAACCGCGGCCTGGCGATGGGCCTGAACGAATCAGCAGGATACCTCGCGGTGGGCGCCGTGGCCTTCCTCACCGGCTGGATCGCCGCCGAATACGGCGCCCGCCCCTACCCTTTCTACCTGGGCATCGGCTTCGCCCTTGTCGGCCTGCTGAGCAGCTGGT
>JAGFJE010000631.1 GCA_024103175.1 Phaeodactylibacter sp. | reverse complement strand
CCCTGGAAACACAGGGCGCTACCTGTGGCGGTTTTGCCGATGGGGCTATAGAAATCACGGTTACCGGCGGGACGGGTAACTTAAACTATGAATGGGATAATGGCGCCGGCCAGGAGGAGGATCCTTCCGGCCTTGTTTCCGGGGTGTACAATGTCATTGTTTCGGATGCCAATCAATGCACCATTACGGCTAGTGCTACGGTGCAGGATGCCACCGGCCTAACCCTGGCTATTAACACGGTTTCCGCAGTATCGTGCTTTGGCGCTGCCGATGGTGCCGTTGACATCACCGCCAGCGGCGGCGCCGGTATGTTAAGTTATGCATGGAGTGGGGGAGCGGGGGCAGTAGAAGACCCTGCCGGGTTACCACCCGGAGCTTACATTGTGACGGTGACGGACGAGAATAACTGCACCCGTACGGATACGGCTTTTGTCGAGGAGCCGCCGGCTATTACCATTGTGGTTGATTCGCTGGTGTCTCCTGCCTGTTTTGGGGATGAGGGCGGCGCCATTTTGATTACTGCCGCCGGCGGCGCCGGCCAGCTCAGTTATGCCTGGAATAATGGCCTGGGTATAGCTGAGGACCCGATGGGAGTACTGGCGGGCGCCTACACGGTTACCGTCGCCGATGGCAATGGATGCACAGCAGAGGAAACGGTAACGCTTACCCAGCCGCCAGCGCTCAATTTTGGCGCCATTGAAGTTACGGATGCCACTTGTCCGGGTTTTGCCGATGGTGCGGTCGATGTTTCGGTAACTGGCGGTAGCGGCGTGCTTACCTACCAATGGAGCGCAGGGGCCGACACGGTAGAAGACCCACAGGGCCTGCTCCCTGGCGCCTATAGCGTAACCGTTACCGATGAGAATGGCTGTTCTATCGGGACCAGTGTATTGGTGGAGGGGCTTCCGCCGGTAGTTCCTGAAATTACGGGGCCCACCACGTTGTGTATGGGGAGTAGTACCATTCTGGACGCCGGTTTTGGCTATGCTACTTACCAATGGTCGAACGGGGAGCAAGGGCAAACCATTGAGGTGGATGAGCCGAACGCTTATTCAGTGACCGTTACCAGTGAGGCCGGCTGTAGTGGCGCTGATGGCGTATTGGTGGAAGAAGTGGAATCACTGGAAGTAGAGATCCAGGGCGCCTCTTTCTTTTGCGCCGGCACGAGCACTACGCTGGATGCCGGGGAATATGATAGCTATCTGTGGTCATCCGGGCAGATGGGCCGCCTGGCCATGATCAACGCGCCCGGGCTCTATGCCGTAACGGTGACGGACGAAAGTGGGTGTATGGGGGCGGATTCGATCGAGGTTGCCCAGGCGCCGGCAGTAGATGTGGGCCTGGATGAGGTGCAGCACATTTCCTGCTTTGGACTGGAGGATGGGGCGATAATCGCTACGGCCAGCGGTGGCGCCGGCCAACTGCTCTTTGAATGGAGCCAGGGCCTGGGTGGCTCGGAAAACCTTATGAACCTCGGGCCGGGGGATTACAACCTTACCGTGACGGATGAGAACGGCTGCTTCGGCCAACTGTTCGTCACGATCCAGGAGCCGGATAGCCTGCAGGTAGAGATGGCATCAACGGACGCCACCTCCCCGGCAGGCAACGACGGCACGGCGACCGCCATCCCTCAGGGAGGCGTGAGTTCCTATACTTATCAATGGAGCAATGGAGGCTCCACGCCCACCATTACCGGCCTGGAACCGGGAGTATATGAGGTAACCGTCACCGACCGTAACGGTTGCCAGGCTTTCGGCGCGGCAGCGGTCAAACTGATCGTGTCGTCGGAAGAGCTCGCTTTCCTGAGGAGCGAGGTGGAGTTGTTCCCTAACCCGGCAAGCCAAAAAGTATACCTTCGGTATTCTTCCCCGGCTCATCTGGAAATCGAATGGAGCATCCTGGACCTGTTCGGGCGCCAGTTACAACAAGGCCTGGCGGCGGAGAGCCGGAAGGCCCATGAGATTGACATTAGCCAATTGCCAAAGGGGGTCTATTTTATCCGCTTAAGATTGGAAGGCGCCTATTTCAGCCGCCGGCTGGCCGTGCAATAGAGGAAATCCTTAACTTGTAGAAAATCCTTATAACTAACCTGAATGATGAAAACCAATAACCCGGATTGTAGCCCTTCGAATATATTGGACTTTGGACGTTCTGAGATATACCCTTTGGGAACCGCTTTTAAGTCGGAAATCGGAAGTCGAAAGTCGGAAAACGGGCGTTTGGCGCTCATCCTTGGCCCTACTACGACTTCTAACTTCGCACCCGTCTTCGTTCCTCAGCCGGGTAAACTTCCGGTTTTTCCCAGGGTTCGTCCAAAGTCCAAGAATATAAATTGCCCGGCCTTTCGCAGCCTGGCCATTGCCATTTTTATAATGTTTATTTTTTCAACCTGTAATGATCAAGCGCTTGAAGGCCTGGATTTTGTGACGGCGGTTACGGTCGATACGGAGGTGGTGGACATTGACAAGGTACGCCTGTTCGGAAGGATTGATGGTATTGATGGAGCTATTAATCCGGCGGATTATCCAAACCGGGAATACGGTTTTCTGGTCACCGGATCTTTGGATGAGCCCACGCTGGGGGCGGCGGGGGTGGAAAAGGTCAGCTTTGGCTCAGATTTTGTCTCCAATATAGATTATGATACCCTGATCTTGGGCTTATCCCTCCGGAAGGTATTCTTTTTCCGGTCCTTTATTCAGATAGGAGAGCGGATTAGTTACGGCAATACCCTGCCGTTTACTTTGTCACAAAACCTGGCCGTCGGGCTTTCCGATAGTGTGAAGGTAGTCAACGATGGCGCCGAGCTGCGAGGGGTTTTGGTCTTGCGGTTCCAGGAAAACATCAATGATCATGGCTTTGTCTTGTCGGCAAGCAACACCCTGCCAACTATAGAGGACAACGACTTCATTTTTCCTCTGGGCCAGACCAACGACGATGGCGAATTCCGGGTGCTGGCCGACTCCCTGGAATTCAATACCTGTTATTACGTTCGCGCCTATGCCCAGGTGAACAATGAGCACATCTATCATGACGACAGCGCCTCGGTATCCTTTGCCACCCGGGACGGCTGGAAAAGAGTAGCGCTGCTTGCTGACCAGCCCTTTTCTGACCCTATGGGAGGTGTCATAGATGAAACAGCCTATTTTGGTATGGGCTGTGACGGTTTTGTGTGCAATTATCCGACTCAAACTTCAACCTTCACTCAGGTATGGCGCCTTGATCTTTCCGCCGATACGTTGGTCAATATTGGCCTGCCGGGGGCATCCGGGAGGCGGGGGGGCGTTAGTTTTACCCTGGGGAATAAGATCTATTACGGGCTGGGTTACTTTGATGACGCCGGCCCCATTGCCTTTCCGGTCTATCAGAACGATCTCTGGGCGTTTGGCGCTGATAGTGGCTGGGAAGAGCTGACAATGGACTCATTCCCGGGGCCGCTTCGGCAGGATGCGGTGGCAGTGAGCCTGAATGGCAAGGCTTACATTGGAACAGGCAGTCGTCGTGATCTTAATTTTGGCGATAGGGTTTGGTACGATGATTTCTGGGTTTTTGACCCGGCCGAGGCCCCGGGCCATAGGTGGCGCCGCTTAGAGGCGAGGCTTCCTTTTCGGGATGGCTCCTCGGGGCAGGACCTTGAAAGAGGGCGAACGGAGGCGATAGCTTTTGCCCTGGGGAACAGGCTTTATGCCGGATGCGGCGAAGGGCTGGGCAACGACCGAAAAGACCTCTGGTCCCTTGGCCCTGAAAATGAGGAGGAATGGCGGTGGGAAGCTTCCGGAGATTTTCTGGGCCGCAGAAGGGCCGTTGCCTTTTCGCTTAACGACAAGGCTTATGTGGGTATGGGGCAAAATAAAGAGGGGGAGCCTTTATTCAGCCTGTGGGAACTCACCTCCGATGGCAGCTGGAAGGAAGCGGAACCTTTCCCGGTTCCGGAAACGATCCGGGATAAGGTGATCCCACAGGCGGCCGTCTCTTTGAATGGCAAAGCCTACATCGCCGGCCCCAATGTCGATTTCATCAGCTTCGATGTATGGGAGTACACTCCCTCTGACGGTTCAGGCTGTAAGTGACCTTCCCGTATACTTGAAAAATCGCAGGAGAGCCAATTTTTTTGTTCCCCCATGAGAATGCTCACTCTCTGCATTGATTTCTGTCATTGTTGGGGCCGTTTGAAATTCCAATCTTGATCCCAATTTTTACAGTGCATTAATGCAATACAAAATTGAATGCCTGCGGCCGTAGTCTAGCCGGCGATTTTTCAATAGATCAAAGCCAATTTGTTATGAAAGATGGAAATGGAAGCCTGGCCACTCCTAGTCCGAAGATTTCTGACAGGACAGTCCTGAAGGAACACATTTTAGAGATCGTCAGCGACTCCGGAGAAGGGGCTCAGAAAGCGGGCCAGAGCTTCGGGGCCGTTTCTGCCAAAATGGGCAATGGCGTTTGGACCGTAGAAATCATCCCCGCCGATATTCAACCTCCTCCCCGTACTAAAGAAAGCGCTTCCGGCATCCGAATTCGCTTTGGTTCGGACAAGATCACCAATGCCGGCGATGAGGCCGACGTGCTGGTGGCCTTCAACGAGATCGTACCTTATACCCGCATTGAGCAGAATGCCTACCGGGAAGGCACCTTAGTGCTCATCGAGAGCAAATGGGCTACCGACGAATCGGAAGAGATCCGGAAGAGCTATGCGGCGGCCATTCAGGACTTTAAAGAAAGAGGCTTCGTCGTTTACGAGATACCCATGGAGGAAGAATGCCTCAAGCTGACCCCAAACCCGAAAAAGGGAAAGAACATGTGGGTGCTGGGCATGCTGAGCCACATGTACGACCGCGATATGGATAAGGCGGCGGCTCAGATCGAGTATACCTTCCGCTCCAAATCAAAGGCAGTGGTCGATTCCAACCTGAAACTGCTGCAGGCCGGTTACAACTGGGCACAGGAAAACCTGGAGCTGCGCTTTCAGGTCCCGGCGGTAGAAACCGCTCAGGAACTGGTAGTGATGAACGGCAACGAGGCGCTCAGCTTTGGCATTCAGGCCGCCGGCATCGAGCTTTGCTCCATGTATCCTATCACTCCGGCCACCTCCACCTCTCACCACCTGGCGGAATGCATACAGGCCTCCGGCGGGATTATCCACCAGGCCGAAGACGAGATCGCGGCCGTTGGATTCGCCATCGGCGCCTCTTATGCGGGGAAAACATCGGTGACCATTACTTCCGGCCCCGGGCTTGCGCTGAAAACGGAATTCCTGGGCCTCGCCGTTATGGCGGAAGTCCCCCTGGTCGTCATCGATGTACAGCGCGGAGGCCCTTCTACCGGCCTGCCGACCAAGGTAGAACAAAGCGACCTGCTGGCAGTCCTGTACGGCCAGCCGGGAGATTCGCCCAAGGTAGTGCTGGCGCCTTCCACCATAGAGGAGTGTTTCCACTTCGTTATCCTGGCGCGCAAGATCGCCGAATCCTTCCGCATGCCGGTGATCCTCCTCTCCGACGCCAACCTGGCTACCGGCGTACAACCTTTCCCCAGGCCCCAACTGCGCGAGGAGTGGCTGTCGCCCCCTGTAGACCAGAGCCCCTGGAAGGAGGGGCTAACCGCTTACGACTGGGATGACAAGACCGGCCTGAGCCAGCGCCCCATCCCGGGGCAGGCGGGCGGTGAATATACCCTTACCGGCCTGGCGCACAGCTCGGCCGCCAAGGTGACCTACCTGCCGGAAATCAACCAGAAGACCGCTGCCCTGCGGAGCCGCAAACTGGCCACCTTCGGGCGCACCCTGAAGCCGCCCCAGGTCCACGGCGATGAGGAGGGCGGCCTGCTCATCGTCGGATGGGGCTCTACCCGCGGAGCGATCGAAGAGGCCGTCAGCCGGGCCCGCGAAGAGGGCGCTAAAGTGTCCTCCCTGCACCTTCGCTTCCTCAGCCCTCTGGAGCCCGGGCTTAAAGACATCTTCAAGCGGTTCAAAAAGGTGATGACCGTCGAAATCAACTACAGCGATTCGCCGGACGACCCGATGATCACTCCCGAGAACCGCCGGTACGCCCAGCTGGCCTGGATACTGCGGGCACAAACCCTGGTGGATATTGGCTGCTACTCCAATGTGCACGGCCAGCCCCTGCGGCCCGGGAAGATCCTGGCCAAAATAAAACAAGAATTAAACGCTTAAAAAGCAGAAGCCATGTTTGGAATTAAGCAAGATTTCGTTTGCGAACTGCCCAAGAAGTATTACACCCTCAGCGATTACGAGAAGGGTGTTGCCCGCTGGTGTCCGGGATGTGGAGACCACGCCGTGCTTTCGGCCGTCCAGCGGCTTTGCCGGGAAGAACAATTGCCGCCGGAAAAGACCGTTTTCGTCTCGGGTATCGGCTGTTCGAGCCGCTTTCCGCATTACATGAATACCTACGGTTTTCACGGCCTCCACGGGCGGGCCTTCCCGGTGGCCTGCGGGGTGAAATTCCGCCGCCCGGACCTGAACGTATTCGTTATTACCGGCGATGGCGACTGTTGCTCCATCGGAGCCGGCGCCTGGATACACGCTATCCGGTATAACATGAACATTACGACCATTATGTTCGACAACCAGATCTACGGGATGACCAAGAAGCAGACCTCTCCGACCTCCCGGTTGGGCACTATTTCCAATACCCACCCCACGGGCTCGGTATTGCCGCCGGTCAATCCCTTGCAGACTTCGCTGGGCATGTCGAACGTCTCTTTCGTCGCACAAACGGCCGACTGGGTGCCGGGCCACCTCTTTGCTACCATCAAAGCCGCCTATGAGCATCCCGGATTCTCCTTTATCAAGGTGATCATGCGTTGCTCCAAATTTATGGGGCCGCTGGTGGAGGAAATGACCACCAACCGGGACGCTATCTCCATACTGGCCCACGAGAACGGCATACAGGCGGATGACGGCACCCTTCGGGCCTATAAGAAACACCACATTCACGACCCTTCCGATATCAATGCCGCCCGGGAACTGGCGGAAGATAAGGAAACCTCCTATCTGGGCCTGTTCTACCAAAATAAGGAGGCTTTGCGCTACGACCTGTACGGCGCTCACAACCTGGGTTTTACACCGGAGGAAAAGATCGCCGCCGTCAACGCGCAGCTGGATAAGTACGCGGTTTGAAGGGGTATAAGTGTATAGGTGCAGGAGTGCATTAGTGGAGGCAAGGTACTGGCGTCCCATTCACTCCCCGTCTTCGCCATGGGCTCAGCCGGGTAAAATTCATTCACTCATCCAGTCAATTAATTAAGATGAGCAATAAGGATTCAGGCAGGGAAACGATCACCGGGTTTTTTCAGGAAGATGCCGCCGGCATTCCGGAGTTCCTCAGGAGTAATGAGGCGCCGGGGCAGGTGCTTTCCTTTAAGGAGGCCAGCGGCCTGCCCCAACTGCCGAAGGCAGCTCCTGCTCCGGAAGCCGAATACCGGGCTTACTGGCGCACCCTGAGGGCTTTTTTCCGCAGTGGGAAAGGAGGAGGGCTGCCCGGGGCAGAAGGGAAACCTCAGGTTCTTCCCGCTTTGTTGGCCCCTTTCCGGGGGAGGGAATACATTCAGTACAATTTCCCCTGCTGGATAGCCGATGCCGGTGCGGATACCGACGGTGCATTCTATTCTCTTCCGGCTCTGCTTCAGCAAGCCGTTGAACGCTTTGCTCCGGAGGAAGGGCAGGCCAGAATACTTAAGGACAATCTGCTGCGCCTGGAGGCAGCTGTCCGGGCTAAGGTGCGCTTTGCCGATGCCGCCTTCAATGCGGCTCCTGTTTTTCAGGAAGCCCTGCACGAACTGGAAGCTCAATTGTCGGTAAAGGGTGAGGAGGGGAAGGCCTTTGCCGAAGACCTGCTCCGCCTGAAAAAGGCGTTGCCGCAAACGGGGGTGCTGATCCCCTTCTCACCACTGGCGCCGCTACACATACTGGCGGCAGTGATCCAACGCCAATTGGCGATAAACCGCCAACCCATCCGGGCGGAAATAACCCGCCTGGCCAACCAGCTTAAAGACATCCTGGCGGTAGAACGGGAAAAGGGGCCCGAGGGCCATTCCGCCGAGCACCTGCACGCTGCACTGGATTTTGCCGATACCTTCCTCAATTTTGAGGAGTTGTCTTCCGTCCTGCCTTCCGGCGGTTCAGAGGCCATGCCCGAAGAGCGCCACCACCGCATTGAGCTCATACTCGACAATCTCCACAAGGCGGATGAACTCCTTTTCGGAAGCGACGCCTTTGTCGTGCTTTCTGAAACGGGTAGTGGGTTCGACGAGGCCGGCCGGGAAGGAAACTTCCCTAGGTTCAGGGTCCATCTGGCAAAGGCCGGCAAGCTGTCCGCGACGGCTGCTGGCGTCTTCGATGAAGAGATGGGGAAAGCCGCCGCCGTTTTTGCAGCCCTGCGCATTGCCCGCCTGGAAGTGAACAACCAGTACGTTCCGGAAATGCACAGCGATTTCTTTGCACATTTCGACTGGCGCAGCTTCAATGAACAGGAGTGGGCCGCCTGTGCCCCCGTCTTGTTGCTGGCCGATGCCGAAATGCTGCTGGAACAGGAACTCAACGCCTTCTCCCGCCAGTTGGCATCGGGCCGCCCCCTAAAATACCTGGCCGTAAAGAATATAAAACGGCTTAATGCTGCGGACAGTAATGGCAGGGAAGCAGATGCCCTCGCTATGCGCCGGGAACTGGGCGCTTTGGCCATTGCCCACCGCAATGCATTCGTCCTGCAATCCTCCGCCATTCGCCCGGAATACTTGTTTGAAGGGTTCGCCCGGGGAGTGGAGATGTTAGCCCCGGCTTTATTCTACCTGCTTTCTGCCCGCCCCGATGAGGGGTGCGTAGTGGAACCCAGCCTCTGGGCAAGCGCTGCCGTTGAAGGCCGGGAATTTCCGGGGTTCATCTTCGACAGCGAAAAAGGGCCCAAGTGGGGCAGCCGTTTCGATATACAGGAAAACCCGCAGCCGGAAGCGGACTGGCCGGCCCATCAGTTGGCGGTACAGGACGAGAAGGGAGCGGAACAGTCGATGTCCCTTCCTTTTACCTATGCTGATTTTTCAGTGCTGGAAGGCCGGTTCAATGCCTATTTCCATATCGTGCCTCCTCAATACTGGGGAGAAGGCCTGATCCCGCTGGCTGAGTACCTTGAACTTTCCGGCGAGGAATACCTTTCCAAGGTTCCCTTTATCTGGCTGGCCGACGAAAAAGGGCAGTTGCAACGGGCGGCTGTGGCCTGGCCCCTGGTGCTGGCCTGCCAGGAACGCCTGGATTTCTGGCATTACCTTCAGGAAAATTCCGGTATTCACAGCTATCACGTTGAACAGGCTACCGGCCGTTTGCGGGAGGAACTTCAGAAAGCAGCCGAGGAAGAGGCCGCTTCCCTGAAGGCCGGCCATGAGGCGGAGGTGGAAAAGGTGAGAGAAGAAGCGGCCCGCAATGCGATGGAGCGCCTGGCATCCATGCTGCTTGATCTCGACGTTGATAGTATCGCACCGGAAACGGGAGCGGCAGCAGCATCTCCGTCCCCTAAGCCAAAAGCCAAATCCGAAGCCAGGCCGGCGGAAAAAGCGCCAGAGGTGGAAACTAAAAAGGCGCCTCCGCCAAAGGAAGAGAAAAAAGAAGAGCCGGAAGAAGAAGGCCTCGGCGAAGCCTGGGTGGAGACCCCGCTCTGCACCTCCTGTAACGAATGCATCGACGCCAATAAGAATATTTTCCAGTACAATGCCGACAAACAGGCATTTGTCGCCAACCCCAGGGGTGGCTCCTTTGCCGACATCGTCCGCGCAGCGGAGAAGTGCCCGGTCAAGATCATCCACCCCGGCGCTCCCCAGAACCCCGGCGAAGAGAACCTGGAGGAGTGGGTGAAGCGGGCGGCGCCGTATCAGGCGTAGGAAGGTGTATCGGGGTATCAGTGTATTCGTGAGGCGCCCTGGAGAGAAACAATATAGCCATACAACCAATGATCAACGAGATCCTCATAGCGGTAGGAATATTAGCAGGGCTTGGGTTGCTGTTTGCCGTCATCCTGGCAGTGGCGTACAAGAAGCTGCGCGTTGAGGAAGACCCCCGCATCGACCAGGTGGAGGAGATGCTCCCGCACGCCAATTGCGGCGCCTGTGGCGAGGCCGGCTGCCGGGCTTTTGCCGAGAAGGTGGTCGCCAACGAAGTGCAGATCTCAAAATGCACCGTAAGTTCTCAGGCTGCTATCGAGCGGATCGCCGCTTACCTGGGTGTGGAGGCCGGGGCGGAAGAGAAACGCGTGGCCCGGCTGTTGTGCGCCGGAGGCAAAAGGGAGGCGCACAGCTTGGCGGAATACGCCGGTACGTTGCGCACCTGCCGGGGCGAGGCCGTCGTTACCGGCGGCCCGAAAGCCTGCGCCTGGGGATGCCTTGGCCTGGGCGACTGCGTCAATGTCTGCGATTTTGACGCCCTGTATTTGAATGACGACGGCCTGCCGACGGTTATTCCCGACAAGTGTACCGCCTGCGGCGATTGCGTGGAGATCTGCCCCAAGGACTTGTTCGAACTCATGCCGGAAAGCCGGAAGCTCATCGTACAGTGCAAGTCGCTGCTCGAGGGCAGCCTGGCGGAGTCGAAGTGCTCGGTGGCCTGTACGGCCTGCGGCCGTTGTGTGGCTGATGCGCCGAAAGGGGTGATCGAGATCAGAAGCAACCTCGCCGTAGTCAATTACGAACTGAACCATCTGGCCAGCCCGGAGGCAACGCTGCGCTGCCCGACCAACGCCATCGTCTGGGTGGAAGGGCGGCAATTTGAAAAGCGGCCCACCGTCTGGCTGCCGTTGGGCAGGGTGGAAAAATATACGGAAGATGTCTGAACCGGGGCTGCATGCCCTATTTCACGAAAGAACAAGAGAAAATGAATGACCCGAATAATATATTTGGCAAGGCAGTAGAAAGTACTGGTGCAGAATTGCTCCAGCAACTGGAGGCTGCCCTCAGCGAGGGGTATCTTTCACCAAAAGGGAAAGAGGCCAGCCCGGGGCTCAATATCTTCGGGCGCCTTGGCCATCACCGCCACGGTTCGGGCCTGTCATTCCTCGCCGGCCTGGCCGGCACCGGCCTGCGTGCCGGGGCATTTCTCACTGGCAACCAACTGGGCGCCAATTACAACCAGCTGGCGGAACTTACCCGGCATAACCTCCCTGTGCTGGTGCATTACACCAATATTTCCAAGGATGGTAAGGCGCATTCTTCCGGCTGGGATGACTTTTATGGGGCCGGCCATACCGGGTGTTTTCAGCTTATTGCCGCCAACCTTCAGGAACTTATTGACCTGACAGCCATCGGCCACAAGGTGGCGGAACTCGCCCTTCTGCCCGGCATCTGCCTGGTGGATAATGCCTACGAAAAGCAGGAAGCTTCGGTGTTGGAGGCTGACGTCCTGCGCCGCTTTCTGGGGGAGCCCGACAGCCACATCACCTGCCCGGTGCCGGCTCAACGGCTCCTCTTCGGCAAAAGCCGGCGGCGGATACCGCAATGGTACAGCCTGGATATACCTACTATGATTGGCGCCCGTAAGGGAAAGCTGGGCCTTCAACTGGAGGGCGCTGCCCGCGAACGCTATTTTTACCGCCACCTGCCCGAGATCCTCCGCCTGGTCATGGAGGAATACGAAAGAGCTTCCGGCAGGAAGTATGCGGCTGTGAAAACAGCGGAAGAGGGCCGGGCAGACTATCTCCTCATCGCTCAGGGGGCCGCCTTCGAAACAGCGGCCGATGCCGCCCGCCAGGCCCGCTCTCAGGAAAAGACTAAAGTGGGCGCCCTTAGCCTTTCTGTTTTGCAGCCCTTTCCAAAGGAAGAACTGGCCTCCTACCTGGCCGGAAAAAAAGGCGTCGCTATCCTGGAAGAAGGCGGCAGTTACCGGGCCGGCCATTCTGATTTTTATCAGGAAGTGAATGCCGTTGTACGCAGCCTGGGCAAAAAAGCGCCAGAACTGTATTCGGTTAATTATGCCGGTACACTCTCCAATGAAGCGGTTGCCGCCGCTATCAAAAATATGCAGCGCGGCGGCGCCCGCCGGGAAAAGCTCTTCATCGGTTTTGATTATACGCGGCCTTCAACCAGTTTCCCCCAGCATCAGGTTATGCTGCAGGCCATCAGCCGGGAATATCCCGGAATAGAAAAGGAGACGCTTAGCCTTCCCCCAGATAAAAACGGCAGGGGCCCTGGCATCGCAGTTCAGAGCCTGCCCTTCGCCATTCGGCGGTATCAGGCCCAGGGGCCGGCGTACTCCAGCCTGTCCCGTTTTTACCACAATACCGCCTGCTTTTATCAACAGGGTATCAGGGCCGAGTTGGTTGCCGATCCTTTCCAGGCGCTGCCCCTTATGCCGCCGGCTACTGCCAATTTCGCCAACCCGGCGGAAGGCAAGGTGCAACTTCCGGTATTTCAGCCGCAGAATTGCACCGGCTGCGGGGCCTGCATTACATACTGCCCTCATTCGGCCATGCCCGGCATCGCCATCAGTTTCCAGTCTATGGCCCGGGCGGGCATGAAGATCGCTGCTGCTCACGGCACGCCCATCCCGCAGCTGATGGGCATCGAGCGCAAACTGGTCAAAGTCGGGGAGGAACTGGCCAAAAAACAGGGAGATGGCGTAGAACGGTTAGCGGACATTCTTCCGGAAGCCTTCCAACAGCTGGTAACCCAATCCGGCATGGAAGGGGAGAAGCTCGAACGGGCACAGGAGGGCATTGATATCCTGAACGGCATTATCGGGCAATTCCCCATTGCCGTAACGGATACCTTTTTCCACCAGAAAAACCGGCAGGAAAAAGGCGCCGCACAGTTTTTCTCCATTGCCATCGACCCTCATGCCTGCACCGGTTGTGGGATATGCACGGCTGTCTGCGAAGACGATGCCCTGCGGATGGCGCCTTCTGAACCAGACGGGATCAGGCAACTGCAGGCTAACCTGGGCCTTTGGGAACAATTGCCGGATACGCCTTCCGATACCATCAATGCGCTGATCCGGGAGCCCGGCTACAGCCCTGTTGCCGCTACCTTGCTCAGCCGCCATTTTTACCTGTCTCTGTCAGGGGGAGCGACAACGGAGAATGGCGCCCCGGCCAAAACGGTTTTGCACTGGGTAACAGCCATCCTGGAATCGGCCATGCAGCCCAGAGTGGAGCAACAGGCCAAGGAATTGGAGCAACACATTGAGGAGTTAGCCAAAAACATCCATCAACACCTGAGCAATGCATTGCCCAAACGGGATTTTCAGCTTTCCGATGATGCCATGGCCGTCTTCGCCGAGGGTAAACTCCCGCTGGAAGAAGTGATCCGGGAGATCAATGCGGAGCCGCAGTCACAGATCGTGGATGCTACCTCCCTTCAGCGTAAGATCGGCCTGCTGAACGACCTCAAAGCCTTGCTCTGGGCGCTACGGGAAGGGCCCACCGGAGGCGGGAGGTCCCGCTATGGCGTTCTGCTTTCCGGCAATGAGGCTATGCCCTGGGCCGATGATTATCCCTACAATGCTTTTACCGCTCCGGTAATATGGCATTGGGACGGTTCGTCTCCGGAACGCCTGCTGGGCATCCTGGTGGGCCAGGCCCGCCACGTTATCGACCAGGTGCGGCTACTGCGAAGAGCTGCCCTGGAAGCAAAGAATAAATACCGCCCTGAGCTCCACGACCAGGAAGTCGGAACGCTGGACTGGGCGGGGCTCAGCGCGGAAGAAAAGTCTACCCTGGCGCCTGTATTGCTGGTGGGAGACGCCCGCCTGTTCTCTGAACAGAACCGCGCCGCCCTCCTGGAACTGCTCGCCTCAGGCCTCCCGGTGAAGGTAGTTGTACTGGACGACGGGGAAGTGCCGGCCGGCTATGCCGGCGCCGCCCACCTGGCTTCTGCCCAGGTGGCATGGGCATCGGCCCTGGCATTACAGCATACCTTTCTGGTTAAAGGCAGCCTGTCCGGGGAGCCTGGCCTTTTCGATCAGCTGCGCGATGGGCTGCAGCGTTATGAACCGGCCCTTTTCCACCTGCTGGCGCCCCGGCCGGAACGCCACGCCGGCGACGAGCGCTTATGGCCGGCACTAAGCCAATTCGCTCTGCAGACAAGGGCCTTCCCGGGCCTGGCCTTTGACCCCGACGGGGATATGAATTACCTGTCCTCGGCACTGAAGCTGGTGCAGAACCCGCTGCCTGAGGCGGATTGGGTGAAAACTACCCTGAAGTATAAAGATAAAGAGCAGCCATATATCCTGACATACGCCGACTGGCTCTTCACCCTGGAGGCATGGCGGGGATATTTCTGCCCGCTTCTGCCGGAAGGAGAAAACGCCATGGCGGTGGCAGACTACCTGGGGCTGGATGAAAAGGGGCGTAAAGGCAAAACCCCGGCTATTTCTGTGGTAGGCAAGGAAGGGGGATTGGAACAATACGCCGCTTCTCCCGAAGTGGTGGCGGCTACCCGGCAGGCGCTTCGCCAGTGGAACAGCCTTCGCGAATTCGCCGGCCTGCGCAGCCCCTTCCCTCAGCAGGAGCGGGAATCCCTGGAAAAAGAACTTACGCAGAAATACGAAAAAGAGTTGGCTGAACTGAAGGCTTCCTATGAGGCCCGGCTCCAGGAACAGGAGCAGGCGCTGATGGAGCAGGTTCGGGTCAAACTCCGGGATAAGTTGCTGGCCCTTTCCCGGCGGGGGGAGCAATTGGCCCAATTGGAAAAAGAGACAGAATAATCATTGTCAGATGACCGCAACGGCTCAGAACGGACTAAAAGATAAATTGCTGACCTTCCGGCACGGCGTGCATCCGGAGGAATTCAAGGAGCTGTCGAACCACCAGCCGATAGAGCGCATGCCCTTTGTGGAGGACTATACGCTTCCGCTGTTGCAGCACATTGGCGCTCCGTCGAAACCGCTGGTGCGAAAGGGGCAGCGTGTAAAGCGAGGCGATATGATCGCCGAACCCGGCTCTTTTGTGTCGGTTGCCCTGCATGCCCCGGTAGATGGTACGGTAACGGATGTTGGCCTGTACGGCCACCCGAACGGGCAGATGTTGCCCGCTATCCGCATCAAGGCAGACCCTTTTTCCACCCAGCAGTTGGATCAACCCGCCCTGCGGCAACCCGAGGAGCTGAGCAAGGCTGAATTCATCGAGGCCATTCAGCAGGCTGGTATTGTCGGCCTGGGCGGGGCGGCTTTCCCCGCTCACGTGAAGTTCAATATTTCGGAAGACAAGCCCTGCCGCTACCTCATGCTCAACGGCTGTGAGTGTGAACCCTTCCTCACCTGCGACCACCGCGTGATGGTGGAATATGCCGAAGAACTGATCGATGGCGCCTGCATCCTGCAGCGTTTCATTCAGGCGGAGAAGGTTTACATCGCCATAGAGGCCAATAAACCGGATGCTGTGGTTGCTTTGCGGGAAGCCGCTACCAAAGCCGGGTTCCCGGTGGAGGTCGTCCCCCTGAAGGTGAAATACCCGCAAGGAGCTGAGAAAATGATGATCAGCGCCATCTTGGGCGAAGAAGTGCCTGCCGGGAAATTGCCCATCGATGTAGGCGTTCTGGTGTCTAATGTCGGCACCATCGTGGCCATGTCCCAATACTTCCGGCAGTCCCAGCCGCTGATCGAAAGAGTGATAACAGTGACCGGCACCGCCGTCCGGCGCCCGGCCAATGTGCTGGTTCCGCTCGGCACTCCTATGCGGGACCTGGTTGAGTTTTGTGGCGGCGTTACGGGGGAGGCCACCCGTATCCTCCTGGGCGGGCCCATGATGGGCATCGTGCAGAAAAGCCTGGATACGCCGGTGGTGAAGGGTACTTCCGGCATTCTGGTGCTCACCGAACGGGAAGTCCAGGATATCGATACCTTCAGCTGTATTCGCTGCGGCCGTTGCCTGGAGGCCTGCCCCTTATTCCTCAACCCGGCGCGCCTGGGCCTGCTGGCCCGGAAGGGCCTTTGGGACGATATGGAGGACTACAACGCCCTCGACTGTTTTGAATGCGGGTCCTGTTCTTACGTATGCCCGTCCGGCATCCCCCTGGTTCAGAGCATCAAAGTAGGCAAGGCGATGATCCGAGAACGAAAATCGAAATAACCGGACGCTCCACATTCATGTAGGGCGTATCCATCAATTGACACAGCAGCAAAAGCATGGTCGACAAACCCAAAATAACGATCTCCTCTTCTCCTTTTCTGCACGATCAGGCAACTACACCGAAGATCATGTGGGAATTGGGCTATACGCTGGTTCCCATTCTGCTGGCGGCCGTTTATTATTTTGGGCTCAGCGCGCTGCTGGTCAGCGCCGCCAGTATTGCCGGCTGCCTGGTTACCGAATATTACCTGGGCAAGAAGGGGCCGCTGGGCAACCCCCTGTGGGACGGCAGCGCGGTAGTGACTGGCCTGCTGCTGGCATTGACCCTGCCTCCCGGTTTCCCGTTGTGGATGGCCTTCGTTGGTGGTGTCGTCGCTATCGGAATGGGTAAGGTGATCTGGGGCGGCCTGGGGCAGAACGTATTCAACCCCGCGCTGGTCGGCCGGGCTTTCCTGCAGGCGGCTTTCCCCACGGCCATCACCACCTGGGAGCCGCCCGACGGCCGCTACTGGGGGCTCCGGGGCACCAACCTGGCGCCGCCTTTCTACCAGGGGGAGCCGGTAGATGCCCTGAGCACGGCCACGCCGCTGTCGGAAATGAAATTCAGCCAGGAACCCACTGCACTGTCCGACCTCCTTTTGGGCAATATCAGCGGCTCTCTGGGGGAGACCTGCGGCTTGCTGCTCCTGATCGCCTGTATCTATCTGATCGCCCGGCGGATCGTCAACTGGCGTATTCCGGTGGGCATTCTGGCGACAGTTGCGGCCTTTTCCGCTATCTTATACCTGATATCTCCGGATCGCTACCCCTCGCCGGGATTTATGCTGCTGGCGGGCGGCCTGCTGCTGGGCGCCGTTTATATGGCCACCGACCCGGTCAGCTCACCCCTGGCCCCCAAAGGTATCTGGATTTACAGCGTGGGCATCGGCTTTCTGGTCGTTCTGATCCGGGTCTGGGGCGGGCTGCCCGAAGGGGTCATGTATGCAATTCTGTTGATGAATGCGGCTACGCCTCTGATCAACCGGTTTGTCCGGCCGAGGGTGTATGGGTATTAGGAGAGAGGGAGACGAGGAGAGAGGGGGGCGAGATAAGCTAAATGGTAATTAGGGCAAAATAAAACTACAATACGGAAATGAACGAAGAAAGCAAATCCATTCCAATTCAGGAGCCCGAACCCAGTTCGTTCCGGCTGATCTCCACTCTGGGCTTGGCAGGCTTCTTTTCCGGGCTGGTTCTTGTAGGCGCTTTCCTTTTCACCCGGCCCATCATTGAGGCCAACCGGGCGCAGGCCCTGCAGCAGGCCATCTTCAAGGTATTGCCTGGATGCACCAGCTACCGCACCATCGAATTGCGCGAGGGCCGGCTGGTGATGCTGGAAGATAATGCCCCGGAAACGAGGGAGGGGGAAGAGGTGCGCCGTATTTATGCCGGTTATAATGATAAGGACAAACTCATCGGGTTTGCCATATCGGGAGAAGAACCGGGCTATCAGGACCTTATCGTCGCCATCTTCGGCTATAACCCCCGCAAGGAAATAGTCATCGGCTTCGAAGTATTGGAAAGTAAGGAGACCCCCGGCCTGGGTGATAAGATCATGAAAGACCCGGCCTTCCTGGCCAATTTTAAGTCCTTAGCCGTCGAGCCGGCCATCACGGTAGTGCCGAAAGGCGAAAAGAAAAAGGACAACCAGGTCGAGGCCATTACCGGCGCCACCATTTCCTCCAAGGCGGTTGGCCGCCTGCTCGAGAAGAACCTGGCCGAATGGCGCCCCCTGATCGAAGAGCATTGGAAGGAATTCAAGAAAGTGGAAGAATAAATTATGAACGAGCCGACAACTATTGAGAAGAGCCGCTCCGCCGAGGAATTCCTCAAGGGGATTTGGAAAGAGAACCCTGTTTTTGTGGCGGTGCTGGGGATGTGCCCCGTGCTGGCAGTGACCAATACGGCCATCAACAGCCTGGCGATGGGCCTGGCGACTACCTTCGTGCTGGTATTCTCCAGCCTGCTGGTGTCCAGCCTGCGCAACGTCATTCCCAAGCAGGTGCGGATCACCACTTTCATCATCATCATCGCCACTTTTGTAACGGTAGTGGATTTTATGCTGGCCGCCATCGTGCCGCAGGTGCATAAGGAACTCGGGGCCTTCATCGCCCTGATCGTGGTGAACTGCCTTATTCTGGGGCGGCAGGAAGCTTTTGCTTCCAAAAATTCCATTAAGCTGGCACTTGCTGATGCTCTGGGCATGAGCCTCGGCTTCACGTTTGCCCTGCTCTGTATCGGCGTCGTCCGGGAGATCCTGGGCAGCGGGAGCTTATTCAACTTCTCCCTCTTCGGTTCTGGCTTCGAACCCTGGGTCATTATGATCATGCCCCCGGGCGGATTCTTTACCCTGGGCTTCCTGCTCCTGTTCTTCAACTGGCTGCAGAAGCGGCGCAAGGCCAA
>JAGFJE010000349.1 GCA_024103175.1 Phaeodactylibacter sp. | reverse complement strand
TCCGATTTCCGACTTTGTCCAGCGCTAGAATGGTAGCCCAGTCCCAAAAACACCCCTTGATTTTCAGGGACTTGCGAACAGCGAACAGCGAATTGCGAACACTCCCGATTGGGTGGGCTTTCCCCTGGCCATCAACCAATCAACCCTGCCGGCTCCTCCATAGCCAATCAACTCAATCAACTCAATCAATCAGCCCCCCCTAATTCACCCGATACCACGTCTGCGTGCGGTACAGCCCGGTCCAGTGTTTACCGCGGACTTTTAGTTCATCCGCTTTGCCGTCCTCGAACCAGGCGCTGCAGCCGTACTCGTTGCCGTTCTCCGGGTCCATGATGGTTCCGTTTTTCCAGTAATCCTTATGGGGCTCCAGGCCCTCGATGACGTTCATCCCCATCAGGGGCTTGCCCTTTTTCTTTCCGGGGCACTCCTCACAAATTTTATCCGGCGCAGATTTCAGCAACTTGACGATCTTTCCGTAGAGCTTGCCGCCCTTTTCGTAGATCTCCACATGGGATTTGGCCTCTCCGGTATTGTCGTCAATGGTTTTCCAGACGCCGATGGGAGAAGCCTGGCCCAAAGATGCGGTTGCAAAGGCCATCACGGCCACAAAAGGGATAATGATCTTCATTTTCATTCTATTGAGTTAGGTTATGCTAAATTGTTTTAATCACTCATTTTTACCCGTCCTTAGCCTTGGCGAAGGCGGGCCTTCATTCACTCCCCGTCTTCGCCATAGGCTCAGCCGGGTAAAATTCACTCAATCACTCTCCAACCCTTCGGCCGGGTGCCAGAAGAGCACGTCGAACGCCTTCACCCGGTTGTCTTCAATCACTACCCCTTCCTGTTCCAGCATTTCCTGCATCATGGTGGGGGTGGGCCAGTGGTTGCGCCCGCTGAGTTCCCCTTTGCGGTTGACCACGCGGTGGGCGGGCACGCCCTCGCTGTTGAAGCTCTTGTTCAGGGCCCAGCCCACCATGCGGGCGGAGCCGAGGGCAAGGTAGTCGGCTATGGCGCCGTAGGTGCTCACCCTGCCCCGTGGGATGTGCCGCACGACGGCATAAACGAGGTCGTAATATGTGGGTTCCGGCATTTTATTATTTACTTTTGTAGGGTTTGTAAAATAGGACAATTCAGCGCAACATTTGGTTTATGCTCAAGACAAAAGTAAAGGCCAGTTCGGTAACCAACCTGACCGACGCCCGTTATTTTGCCGCCTGGGAGGTCGAATGGCTGGGCTTCAACTTCGGCCCCGGCTCGGATACCTATATTCAACCGCAGGTGATGAAAGCCATCAAAGAGTGGGTAGACGGCGTAAAGATCGTAGGGGAGTTTTCCCTGCAGCCCGCCGAAGAGATCCTCGAGGCGGCCGATATGCTGGAACTGGAGGCGGTGCAGCTGGGCATGTTCACCGATGTAGAAACGCTGCGAAAGCTACAAGCACAAGAAGTGCCGGTGTTGCTGGAGATCATTGTCGAAAGCCCGGAAAAACTGGCCGGTATCTACAACCGCCTGAAAGGCGAGGCGCCCTTCGTAGAAGCCTTCCTGCTCAACTTCGACAAAAACGGCATCGGCTGGGGCGCCCTGAGTGAAGAACACCGCCAACAGCTCCACACTTTGTGCCGGGATTACCGCATCATCCTAAGCATGGACTTCAGGGCCGGCACACTGGAAGAGGCCCTTGATCTCGTACAGCCTTACGGCATCAACGTCCGAGGCGGAGCCGAAGAACGCGTCGGGTTTAAATCCTTTGATGAACTCGACGAACTGTTCGAAGCACTGGAAATTTACGAATAAGAGATTGCTTTGAATAAAGAATGGTAAACAGCAGTCTGTCGCAGGCTGTCAAAAACCTTATTCTATCAAGCATGAACCGAAACGCCAAAAACTGTATTTTCGGCAAAAAACAGATCGTATGATAAAATACTTTTACGGATTAGTAGCGCTCCTCCTGCTGAGCGCCCCGGCCACCGGCCAGGCTCAGGATTTTCTAAATGACATTTCCCGGGAAGAGGGCGAACCCCTGAAGATACAACACCTGGAAACCGCCTTCGACAACTGGGCCGCTCAGAAAAGCCTCGCGGAGGAAAAGGGGTGGAAATGGTACGCCCGCTGGCTGCATGAGCAGGCGGTGCGGGCTGGAGGCGACGGCAGCTTCGGCAACCAGGAACCTTTATTCCGGGCAGCTGCAGAAAAAGTAGCAATGGAACAGAACAGCGTCGCTGCCCGCAGCCCCAACTGGATGCCCGCCGGGCCCGAAGATTACGCCACCATTGTCACCAGCTACATCATTCGCGGCATGGGGCGTATCAACTGCATCACCTTCCACCCTACGGACCCCAACACCTTCTGGGTGGGCGTCGCCCAGGGCGGTATCTGGAAGACCACCAACGGCGGCGAGAGCTGGCTCCCCCTCGACAACGGACTGCCCATCCTTCGCATCAGCGACATCGCCCTCAACCCCAATAACCCGGATGAGATGTACGCTTCCGTCGGCGATTACGCCTACCTCGGCGTCGCGCTCGACCTCGATGACCGCAAACGCCACACCCATTATGGAATGGGAGTCTACAAGACCACCGACGGCGGGCAGAGCTGGGCTCCCACCGGCCTTACGTTCGACCAGGCAGGAAGGGACGGCTCCCTCACCCGCCGGGTATTCGTCCATCCGGATAACGGGCAGCGCCTCCTTGCCGCCGGCCTGTTCGGCATTCGCACTTCGGAAGACGGAGGCGACACCTGGAACACCATCACCGACGAGATGATCTGGGACATCGAGCAGCACCCCAACGACCCCAATACCCTGTATGCCTCCACCGCCTACGTCCGCAACCTGGACGCCGGCACGGCGGGCATCTGGAAGTCTGCCGATTTCGGCCAAACCTGGGCCGAACTGGACACGGGTGTCCCGCCTACAAATGCAGTACAGCGCATCGAACTGGCCATCTCCCCTTCCAACCCCGATTATGTATATGCCCTTACCTGCGGCATGGACCGCGGCTTCTACGGCCTGTTTCGCACTGCAGACGGAGGGGAGAACTGGGAGCTGCGCTCCACCAGCCCGAACGTCCTGCACTGGTACGGCGGCAACGGTAATGGCGGGCAGGGGACTTATGACCTCACCATCATCGTTCACCCTGAAGACCCGGAGCGCATCTACACCGGCGGCATCAACCTCTGGGGCTCGGAAGACGGAGGGCTGAACTGGCGTATCGCCTCCTACTGGGTGGGCGGCGGTGGCCGGCAGAGCATCCACGCCGACCAGCATTTCCTCGCCTACAACCCCCTGGACAACAAGTTTTACGCCTGCAATGACGGTGGGGTTTCCCGCACGGAGGAGATCGTCCTCGGCGATGAGAACGCCGCCCAGAACCTGAACAGCTACCAATTCGAGACGGAATGGGAAGACATCGCCGGCGGTATGCAGATCACTTCTTTCTACCGCCTTGGCCTGAGCCAGGCCAATCCGGGCGACCTCATTGCCGGCACCCAGGACAATTCCACCTGGCTGAAGAAAAACGGCAACTGGACCGGAATTATCGGCGGCGACGGCATGGAAGCCCTCATCCACCCCGAAAACCCTGACATCCTCTACGGATCTTCCCAGTATGGAAATATCGTCGGTTCCTTCGACGGCGGGAACAACTTTTTTGCCGTGAGCAATAACATCCCTGCCATCGGCGGTGAAGAAGGCGCCTGGACAACCCCCTTCATGCTGGAGCCCGGCAACCCCGGCGCATTGTACATTGCCTACACCAACCTGTACAAATCCGTCGACGGAGGCTCTTCCTTCACGCGGTTGTCGGAATTCCCCACCGTCGGCCAGCCGGCGTCCGCCTTCGCCATATCGCCCGCCAATACGGGCCACATCTACCTGGCGCACCGCATATACCATTCTCTGGGCCGGCCCAGCTACCTGTGGCGCACCCAGGATGGAGGAGACAGCTGGGACAATGTGACGGAAGGGCTGCCGGACAGCCTTTTCTTCACCTATGTCATCGCCGATCAGGACGACCCCAACCGGGTGTGGGT
>JAGFJE010000585.1 GCA_024103175.1 Phaeodactylibacter sp. | reverse complement strand
GGGCTGCGGTCGGTTTCCGACGACATCGACTTCGAAGCCCTCCGGTTTACGCCCCGGTTCGACCGCTTTCTGCAAAAGCATGTAGGCAGTTTCGACCGCTACATCGAGCGGCTGGAGAAGATCTGCAGCGTACTGTTCGCCTTTACCTTTCTCATCATTTTCATGCTGCTGGCCGTGGCCGGGGTGATCGCTCTGGTGGCCCTGGTTAACCTGATCTTCCTGGAATGGCTGGGCTTGAGGAACCACGTCCTTCCCAAAATTTTCGCCGTCTTGCTTCTGGGAGGCGGCCTGCTGTACTTCATCGACTTTGTCACCCTGGGTTTTCTCAAAAGAATTCGGTGGCTGTCCTTCCTATACTACCCCATCTACCGGTTTTTCAGCATCGTCACCTTTGCGCGCCTGTACCGCCCGCTCTATTACAACCTCATCGACAACCGCTTCGGGCGGGGCGTGGGCTTTCTGCTGGTTCCATATATCGTCGTTCTGCTCGTCGGCTCCTCCCTGAAATTCGTTGCCGGCGCCTATTTCCCGCTCCCCCCTCCCGGCCATACCATGTCGGACGGCGACTTTCTTCCGCCCCATACCCGGCTGGATGACAGCTTCTACGATGACCGGAGAGCAGAAGATGATCTTTTTGCTACGCCGGCCATCCCATCCCGCTTTATCGGCAACGGCTTTGTCGAATTGTTCATACCCTATGCGCCGGAAGAAGACGACAAGGCCATCGAAGCCGCCTGCCCGGAGCTGGGCGCCGCCCAGCGCACCGGCCTGACGCTGGAAGGGATCATAACCATACAGGAGGCCCGAAAAGGACTGAATGTCGACTCCATTCTGCTGTGTATGAGCGGCCTCCACCAGGTTTTTGTAGATGACAGCCTGTTCGCAGCGCCGGGGTTCCGGTTCTATACCCACCCCCGGGGAGAGCGCAACGGATTGCTGGCCGTGCTCGATGTGCAGTACCTGTCCCGCGGCGAGCACCTGCTCCGGGTGGAGACGCAGCGGCTGCGGGAGGACTCCCTGGTGCGGGAGGAGAGGGCTTATATCCCGTTCTGGAAAGAATAAACTATGGTAATCATCCTCCACACCCGGATCGAAAAGCCGCTGGAAGCGGCGCGGTACGAGGCCCTTCTGAAGCCCCTGCCCACCGACATCCGGCAAAAGGCCCGCCGCTACCGCCGCTGGCAGGACGCCCACGCCTGCCTGTTCGGCAAGCTCCTGCTCGCTAAAGGGCTCAACCGGCTCGGGATGGACGGCGCCGCCATGCTCCACCAATTGCAGTATACAGAATACGGCCGCCCCTTCCTGCCCGGGCCGATTGACTTCAATATTTCCCACTCCGGCGAGTACGTGGCCTGCGCCCTCAGCAACCGCTGCCGCGTGGGCATCGATATTGAAAAAATAAAACCCATCCACCTGCCTGACTTCCGGAGATATATGACGGATGCAGAATGGGATTCCGTAACTTCTGCAGCCGAACCCCTCCGGGCATTCTATTATTTCTGGACGCGAAAGGAGGCGGCCATCAAGGCGCACGGCAGCGGGCTCAGCCTGCCGTTAAAGGAAGTGGTTATTGGCGATGGGAAAGTTATTATGGAAGGGAAAGGCTGGCCGCTTCATGAGATCGGGCTGGCGGCAGGGTATGTATGCCATTTGGTGACGGATGAACCTTTGAAGAGCACAGTGATCAAAGGGGTGCATTTTTAAATACCTGGAACTGTGTGAGCAGATCGCCACCCGGCACTAAGATTCCTATCGAGCAACTTCAGCCTGGCTAATGCGAAACTATTGCATGAGGGTAAGCCCCATCACGAATAAAACCCCTCTCCCTTCTCCGCCATCCCCACCAGCGTCTTCGCCGGCTTAAAGCGCGGGCCGTACTTTCCCTCCAGCTCCCGCATGGTGTTCACCACATTGGCGATCCCCCAGGTGTCCATCGCCCGGAACGGGCCGCCGGTGAAGGGCGGGAAGCCGATGCCGAACACAGCGCCCAGGTCGCCGTCCTTTGGGCTGGCGATGAGGCCCTCCTCCAGGCAGAAGACGGCCTCGTTGAGCATCAGCATCAGGCCGCGGTTCTGGATCTCTTCCAGGGGGAGTTCTTTCTTGCCGTCGCCTTTGAAGAACTCGTAAGCCGTGGGGTCGATGCCCTGCCGCCGGCCCTTGTCGTTGTACTTGTAAAAGCCTTTTTTGTTCTTCCGGCCCAGGCGGCCGGCCTCGTGCATATTGACTACGGCCTCGCAGATCTCGAAGCCCGGCCGGCCGGCGACGATCCTGCGGGAGGTGTCGGTGACGTGGGCGGCAATGTCCAGCCCCACCTGGTCGAGCAGGGTGATGGGGCCGACGGGGAAGCCCTTCTTCAGGAAGGCCTTGTCGATGGCTTCCAGGGCGACGCCCTCGTCGGCCATGAGGAGGCACTCGTTGGTATAGGGGCTCAGAATGCGGTTGACGTAAAAGCTGGGGCCGTCCTGCACGACGATGCAGGTTTTGCCCTGGCGGATGCCGAGGTCGTAGCAGGCGGCGATCACCCACTCCGCCGTCTTGTCCGTTTTGACGATCTCCAGCAGCGGCATTTTGGGCACGGGAGAAAAGTAGTGCATGCCGATGACCATCTCCGGCCGTTGGGCATGCTCCGCCATTTCGGTGAGGGAAAGAGACGAGGTGTTGGAAGCGATAATGATGTCTTCCCGACAGTGGTTTTCCACATCGCGAATGATCTGCTTCTTCAGCTCCATCTTTTCCAGCACCGCCTCGATGACGATATCGGCCTGTTCGAAGTTGTCGTAGCCGAGCTGGCCGTGCAGGTTGCCCATTTGAGCTTCGGCCTCCACCTTGGTGAGCGCCTTCTGCTTCACCTTTTTCTGCAGGCTTTCCCAGATCTGCTTTTGGGCCTGGCTGACGACCTCCTGTTTGATGTCTTTCAGCAACACCTGCACATCATTCAAAACGCTCACCTCGGCAATACCCGCGCCCATGAAGCCGGCGCCGATCATGCCCAGGGTTTCCAGCTTTTTCGGATCGTCGCTGTAGGGGTTCTTCTTGTTGTCGCTCATGGCGAAGAACAGGGCGCGAAGGGCGGCGCTCTCCGGAGTGAGCATCAGCTTTTCGAACAGCACCAGTTCTTTCTCATAGCCCGCCTTCAGGCCTTTTTCGATGCCCGTCTCCACGCAGTCGATGATGGCCGGTATGGCGGGGTAGTTGCCCTGCGAGCGCTTGTAAGCCATCTTGCGGGCCTGGCTGAAGAGGATCTTCCGGCCGATGGGGTTGCCTTCCAGCGCTCTTTCCGCCAGCGACAGCTTCGATTTCCGTTCGATGGGCTTTTTAATCAGGCGTTTGGCCATCATGACGGCCGCCTGGTGCAATTTGCCTTCTTCGGTCAGCTCGTCCACCAGCCCGATCTTTTTGGCGCGGTAGGCGAAGATGTTCTTACCCGTCAGCATCATATCCAGGGCCTTCTGGATGCCGATGAGGCGGGGCAGGCGTTGGGTGCCGCCCCCGCCGGGCAGCAGGCCGAGCTTCACCTCCGGCAGGGCGAATTTGGTGCGAGATGATTTGGTGGCGATGCGGGCGTGGCAGGCCAGGGAAAGCTCTGTGCCCAGCCCGTAGGCCGTGCCGTGCACGGCCGAAACGAAGGGCTTTTTGCACTTTTCGATCCGCTCCAGCGCCTGGTGGCCGTGTTCCTGGAAGGGCCGGAAATCACCCTCCTTCTCGATGGTAAAGGACTTGATGTCGGCCCCGGCCATAAAGTCGGGTTTCTTGCTGATGAATACGGCGGCTTCGATCTCGGGGTCCGCCTCGACCTTGTCCATCAGTTCGTCGAACAGCTCAATGAGGGCGGGGGAAACGACGTTCATCTTTTCCCGTTTGTTGTCAAACCAGATGGTGGCGACGCCGCCCTCTTTTTCTATGGTGATGAATTCTTCGAGTTGCATTTTTCGCTCTATTTTAGGTTATGGCGCCAGGTTATATGGAACGCGCCTGCCTGCTTACCGATGCAATCGGGAGGCAGAAATTTGCACAGAGGCAGCGAATTTGCGCGGATCTGAT
>JAGFJE010000564.1 GCA_024103175.1 Phaeodactylibacter sp. | reverse complement strand
CCCTACCCGGAAGCGGAAATCACCGCTCCGCCGGCTGCGAATAAGGTTGCTTATGGGAAATACCTGGTTGACGGAGCGATGATGTGCTTCATGTGCCATTCCGCCAGCTTCGAAACGCTGGATGAGCTAAGGCCGGAGAACTCCGAAGGCTACCTCGCCGGAGGTAATATGGTGCGCCCCCCGCAGGATCGTAGTGTGATCACCCCCTCCGCCAACCTGACGATGCACCCCGAGCTGGGGCTGGGCGCCTGGACGGAGGAGCAGTTCGCCAACGCCGTCCGCTTCGGGCAAAGCCCCGGCGGTAAGAGCCTGAGCCCCGCCATGCCCAAATACACCCTCATGACGGATGAGGACATCTCCGCCATCTGGGCGTACCTGCAGACGGTGCCGCCGGTGGAGAAAAATGTGCTGGCCGAAGTGAAGGAATAACATAAGGGAAGATCTCCTTATCAAATATAAACGCCATGAATTTTAAACTACCGCACACCATCGAGAATGTACTCGGTGAAAAACTGGCCTTTAAATCCATTGTCCGGGAGCCCGGCGGCGATAAGGTGCTGGCAGAAGCCTTCGTACAGCCCGGCGCCGGCCCGGCCATGCACGTGCACTACAAACAGGAAGAGGGCTTTACCGTGATCAAAGGCAAGCTCGGATACCAGTTCCTGGGAGAAGAACCCCAATATGCCGGCCCGGGAGAATCGGTCGTATTCGAAAGAGGCAAACCCCACCGCTTCTGGAACGCCGGCGAGGACATCCTCCACTGCGAAGGGTGGCTCAAGCCGGCCAACACCATTGTCTTCTTTCTCAGCGCCCTGTATGACGCCCAGAACGCCTCCGGCAAGGCCGAGCCGGAACCCTTCGACGGAGCTTACCTCCTGACGCGCTACCGGTCCGAATACGGCATGCCGGAAATGCCGGGCTTTGTCCGCAAATTCATCATCCCCATCACCTACTTCATCGGTAAACTGACGGGGAAATACCGGAAGTTTAAAGGCGCTCCTGAGCCGGTGCGGTGAGGAGCCGGAGGCGCCGTTTACCGGCCGGTGGGCCCCGGCGCCGTGCCGGGAAGGGAAACTCCTCAGGCCCCACCGAGCCGTTTGCCTTCCCGGCAAACATGCTCTCAAAATGCGTTTTTATTGATGATGGCAAAGGAGTTGCTTCCTCCGGGAGGCAGCTCCTGCTGTTTTAGAGCCTATCCGAAAACCTCGGAAGGTAGCCGAGAAAGCGAGGTTTTCGGATAGGCTCTTAATACCCCTTGGCCGTTACGGCTGCGTACCTGGCCGGCGCCCTGAGTGCGAAAAATCACCCCTCCCGAAAAAACACCGCCCAATCTCTCCTGTTATGGAGATGAACAAAAAACATAACTTTATGAAATTGCTGGAAAAAAAAGTAGCGGCCGTCACAGGAGGAGGATCCGGAATAGGAAGAAGCGTTGCACTACTCTACGCTGAAAACGGCGCCAGGGTTTGCGTTTCTGATATTGATGGAGAAGGAGGGAAAAAGACGGTACAACAGATCGAAGAGGCTGGTGGAGAGGCCTTTTTCTTTAAGGCCGACGCCGGAAAAGCAGAAGATAACAGGAAAATGGTGGAAGCCACGGTCGAAAAATACGGCGCTCTGCATATTGCCTTCAATAACGCCGGCGTTACTGGCCCCCAGGCCCTCATTGGGGAGTGCTCCGTAGAGGAATGGGACCGCGCCCTGCGCATCAACCTGTCCGGTGTTTTTTACGGCATGCGCTATCAGATACCGGAAATGCTGAAAGCGGGAGGCGGCGTGATCGTCAACATGTCATCGGTGCTGGGCAAAGTGGCCTTTGAAGGGTCGAGCGCCTACGTTGCCTCCAAACACGGCCTGCTGGGATTAACCAAAACCGCCGCCCTGGAATACAGTGGACAGGGAATACGCACTGTAGCCGTCGGCCCTGGCTTTATACAAACACCTATGATCAGCAACAACTTGTCGGAAGACGAGGTTGAAATGGTCCGCCAGATGCACCCCATCGGGCGGCTGGGCAAGGCGGAGGAAGTGGCCGAGCTGGTGTTGTGGCTCAGCTCCGACAAGGCCTCTTTTGTCAGCGGGGCCTATATCCCGGTAGACGGCGGGTACCTGGCGAGATAAACAATCTGCGGTTTCATACTTTCACAAAACCTGGCTGATGATCATCGAAGATTTTAATAAAGAGAACCACCTCGGCTGGATCGTCGTCAACGACGGCGTGATGGGCGGCTTGTCCCGGAGCCGCATCGAGATCCCCGGTGACGGTACCGCCCGTTTTTCCGGCAAAGTATCCCTGGAGAACAACGGCGGCTTCGCCTCTACCCGGGCAGAGGTGAGGGAGCCCATCCCGCCCGGCATCTGGAAAGTTGCCGTCCGGGTTCAGGGCGACGGCAAGCGCTACAGCTTTCGCATTCGCACTTCAGGGCCGTACAGCCGGGTGTCCTACAAAACGGAGTTCGACACCCGGAAGGGAGAGTGGGAAACGCATGAATTCCCTCTGAGTGATTTCATCCCCACCTTCCGGGGCCGTACGCTGGAAGGCATACCGCCGATCGAGGGCGCCCGTATACAGGAGGTAGGTTTTCTCATCGCCGATAAACAAGAAGGGGCGTTTGTGTTGTTAATTGATTGGATCAGGGGCCTGCCCTGATCGTCGAAGCCAAAATCAAAAAACGACCCATGCAAACCACCATCCAATTTGTAGGCGCCCGGCAGATCGATGCCGTTGAAGAGCTGACACAGAAGAAACTCGACAAACTGGCGCGAAAATTCAACTGGATTATCCGGGCGGATGTCTTCTTCAAGGAAGAAGGCGGCTCCGACGGCAAGGGCAAGGTATGCGACATCCGGCTCAGCGTGCCGGGCCCCCGAATCCACGCCACCTCCAACGAAGCCAGCTTCGAGGCGGCCGTTGCCGAAACCATCAGCGACCTGGAGCGGCAGTTGAAAAAACGAAAAAAGGATCCGGGAAAATAAGCAGGTTGAAGTAAAAAGCAGGTTTCTTTTGAGCTTTTCATGGTACGCCGGCTACCTGATTCCGGCGCCCCTCCGTATTATCATAAAAGACTTTTTCTTAAATTCAAGGCACGAACAGAAACGTTGCCTTATGCTTGTCCGAGCTGTCTTATTGGTATGCTTTCTCTTTGCCGGCCTCCGGCTGGGCATCAGTCAGCGCCCTCCGGCGGATTCTCTGTGGCGGGGATTTAATCAGGCGGAGAACGATTCGGCCCGCTGGTTTTACCTGGTGGAGCTGTGCGCCAGCTATTACCGAACCAACTCGGATTCGGCGATACTACTGGGAGAGCGGTCCCTGGAGTATGGCGAAAAAACAGGCAAGCCTTCGCTGCTGGCCACCAGCCTGAATACCCTGGGCGCGGCTTACTGGTTTCGGGGCGATCAGGATAAGGCTCTGGAGTATTATTTTGAGTCGCTATCCCTTGCCGAAGAAAACGGCCTGCAAAAATCCGCCTCTACTACCCTGGGCAATATCGGCATCATCTATTCGGAACGGGGAGACCTGGAGAATGCCCTCGAATTCCAAAAACGCTCATTGGAGCTGAAAGCTGCTCTTGGCGATTCCATCGGCATGGCGCGGGCGTTTACCAATATCGGTTTGAACCATTTCCGGCAGGAACAGTGGGGGGCTGCCCTGGAAAATTACCAGGAGGCCCTGAAACTCGCCCGGGCCATGAACGAAAAATTCGGCGAAGGCCTGCTGCTGGGTAATATTGGAGCCGTGCATCTGGAGCAGAAAAAATATGGTGAAGCGAGAACCTATCTCCAACAGGCGCTGGAAATCAGGCGGAATTTAGGGGACAAAAGCGGAATTGCCAATGACCTGAACAATATCGGTTCTACTTATCTCCAGGAAGGACGACTGGAAGAAGCCCTTCCCTATTTCCACGAATCGCTCGAAATAGCCCGGGAGGTAGGCAGCTACAGCCTGCTTTCCCTTCCCTATGGATCCCTGGCGGATGCCTACCGGCAAAAAGGGGATTTTCAGAAAGCCTTCGAATACCAAAGCCTGCTCATAGAGGCCAAAGATTCCATCAACAACCAGAAGGTGATCGAGAGCGTGGCTGAAATGGAAGCCAAATACCAAACGGAGCAGAAAGAAAAGGAACTGGCGCGGGCAGAACTGGAACTCTCCCGTCAGCGCAGCGCCCGCAACCGCATCCTCTATGGTTCGCTCATAGCCATCCTGGCCCTGGTTTCGCTGGTGCTCTGGGCCCGAAGCCGCGCCCGCCTGCGCAAGAAGCAGGCCGAGCTGGAAAAAGCCGAAGCGGAAAAGCTGCGCGAGCTGGACCGCCTCAAGTCCGCCTTCTTCGCCAACATCAGCCACGAGTTCCGCACGCCGCTCACCCTCATCAAGGGGCCGCTGCAGGAAATGGCCCGGGGGCAGTTCCAGGGAGATTACCAGAAGTACTATCGCATCATGCTGCGCAATAGCGAGCGCCTGCTCAACCTGGTCAACCAACTACTCGACCTCAGCAAACTGGAAAGCGGGCGCATGCAGCTTCAACTGGAACGGGGCGACGCCGGGCGCTTCATCACCGCCATTGCCCACTCCTTCGAAAGCGTGGCCGCCCGAAAACAGATCCAGTACGACATCGCGGCCGGAGATGGCCTCGATACCGCCTTCTTCGACCGCGATAAACTGGAAAAGATCCTGGCCAACCTGTTGTCCAACGCCTTCAAATTCACCGGCGAAGAAGGCAAAGTCAGCCTGCAGGCCAAAAGCCTCGAAAACGGGCGCCGCCTGCATTTGAAAGTGCAGGATACCGGGATCGGTATCCCGGAAGTGGAGCTGCCGCATATCTTTGAGCGGTTTTATAGCCCCCCCCGCCCCCCACAAAGAAGGGGAGATGGCGCCCCTTCGGGAGGGCCGGGGGAGGCTGGGCCTCCCGGCGCCGGAATCGGCCTGGCCCTCGTCAGAGAGCTCGTCGAGCTGCACGGCGGCCGCATCGAAGTGCAAAGCGAAGAGGGCAAAGGCGCCACATTCCTGGTATCATTACCTATAGGGGAAGCGGTGCTGAAGCGAGGTGTACTGGTGCAGGCAGAAGCCGGCACTTTTGATACTCCTGTTGAGCCCGCAGCCCATGTGGATGCTATCGAACCCCTAACAGCAACAGGATCTGTTGCACCCACAGCATCGATAGCGCCCGCCCTCTCCTCCGAAGAGATTGTCCTGGTGGTCGAAGACAATCAAGAAGTCCGGCGTTATATTACCGATCAGCTACATAGCCGCTACCGGTTGCTGGAAGCTGCCAATGGACAGGAGGGGTTGGATGTAGCCACCCGCGAAGTGCCCAGCCTCATCATCACTGATGTAATGATGCCGGAGATGGACGGGGTGGAACTCTGCCGCCGCCTCAGGGAGCAGGAAGCCACCAGCCATATTCCCATCATCATGCTAACCGCTAAAGCACAGCAGGAAGACAAGCTGGAGGGGCTGGAGCGGGGCGCCGACGACTACCTCATCAAGCCCTTCGATGCCGAAGAACTGCGCCTGCGCGTTCACAACCTGCTCGAACAGCGGCGGCGCTGGCGGGAACGCTTCAGCAAAGAGGTGAGCTTCAGGCCGCAGGAAGTGGCTACCACCTCTGCCGACGAGGCCTTTCTCAACAAGATCGTACAGGTGGTGGAGGAAAATATGGAGGAGGAAACATTTGGCGTGCCCGCCCTCGCCAATGCCGTAGGCCTGAGCCGCAGCCAGCTACACCGCAAACTCAAGGCCCTCAGCGGGAAATCTCCCAGCCTGGTGATCCGGGAGATGCGCCTTCAGCGTGCCAGGGAGCTTCTGGAAAAGGGCGCCGGCAATGCCTCAGAAGTAGCCTTCATGGCCGGTTTCAACAGCCTGGCCTATTTCTCCAAGTGCTTTAAGGATGCCTACGGGGTGTCGCCGAGTGAGATTTAGGTAAAAGTGCAAAAGTGCAAACGAAAGCTTTCGCACATTTACACCTTTACACTTTCGCACATTTACACATTATCATGCAAACCCTCATCGACTCTTTCTCCGGCCTCACGCCTCCTGTTCAGGCGCTGTATGCCACCCTTTTTACCTGGGGCGTAACGGCCCTGGGCGCAGCCCTGGTCTTCTTTTTCAAGCGGGTTAACCAGAAAGTCCTGGATGCCATGCTGGGTATGGCTGCGGGCGTGATGATCGCCGCCAGCTTCTGGTCACTGCTCAAGCCGGCCATCGAGATGACGCCGCAGGTGAGCAATATGCCCGAGTGGTTCCCGGCCCTGACAGGCTTCGTCGGCGGCGCGCTCTTCCTTTCCCTCATCGATAAATTGCTGCCCCACCTGCACCTCGGACTGGAAGTCAAGGATGCCGAGGGCATTCCCACGAGCTGGCAGCGCAGTGTGCTGCTGGTGCTGGCCATCACCCTGCACAATATTCCGGAAGGGCTGGCGGTCGGCGTCGCCTTTGGCGCCGTTTCCCACGGCCTGTCGGCGGCAACGCTGGGCGGCGCCGTGGCCCTCGCCCTCGGTATCGGCCTGCAGAACTTCCCGGAAGGGACTTCCGTTTCCGTACCTCTCCGGCGGGAGGGCATGAGCCGGAAGCGGGCCTTTTTCTACGGGCAGGCTTCCGGTATTGTGGAGCCCATCTTTGGCGTATTGGGGGCTATTGCCGTGCTTTCCCTGAGGCCCATCCTTCCCTATGCCCTTTCTTTCGCCGCCGGCGCCATGATCTTCGTGGTCGTGGAAGAACTCATCCCCGAAGCGCACCGGGGTGGCCATGAGGACCTGGTTTCCCTGTCCGTGATCGGAGGGTTTAGCGTGATGATGGTGCTGGATGTGGCGTTGGGGTGAGGGAGCGGGGGGGTAACGGCCTTTGAGAATTTTTCGAAAAAAGTGGTTCCAGGTTTATGGAATTTTAATGGTTTTTGCGACTGACACACTGCGGAATAGTTCATTTTTCTGTGTCTTCTGAGGCTACCCGTCTAACGTTGGACAGGCCCGTACACCGTACACGCCTGTAGGCTGCCATTGACCCGAACATCGTACACGCCCCCGGAGCTTTCCGTCCAG
>JAGFJE010000562.1 GCA_024103175.1 Phaeodactylibacter sp. | reverse complement strand
CCCTAACCAATATCCATGCCCACCCTACTCATAAGAAATATCGGCTCCCTGGTGCTGGCCGAAACTGCGCCCCGCCCCTTCGTCGCCGGCCGCGATATGCAGGCCCTCCCCCAGGTAAACAACGCCTACCTCCTCATCGAAAACGGCCGCTTCCGGGCCTTTGGGCCAATGGCCGAATGCCCCGGGCGGGCCGATGAAGTGGTAGACGCCGGCGGCGGTTTCGTCTTCCCCAGCTGGTGCGACTCGCATACCCATATCGTCTTTGCCGCCAGCCGGGAGCAGGAGTTTGTCGATCGCATCAAAGGATTGAGCTATGAAGAGATCGCCCGGCGGGGCGGCGGCATCCTCAACTCGGCGCGGCGCCTGCGGGAAACGCCGGAGGAGGAACTGCTGGCTTCCGCCCTGAGGCGCATCCGGGAGATCGAGGCGCTGGGCACAGGAGCGGTGGAGATCAAGAGCGGCTACGGGCTGACGGTGGAAAGTGAGCTGAAGATGCTGCGGGTGATACAACGCCTGAAGGAAGAAACGGCCATGCCCATCAAGGCCACCTTCCTGGGGGCGCACGCCCTGCCCCCGGAATACAGGGAAAACCGCGAAGGATATATTCGCCTGATCATCGACGAGATGTTGCCGCGCATCGCCGGGGAAGGGCTCGCCGATTACATCGACGCCTTCTGCGAAAAAGGCTTCTTCACGGTGGCCGAAACGGAGCAGCTGATGGAGGCCGGCGCCCGCTACGGGCTGAAGGCGAAGGTGCACGTCAACCAGTTCAACAGCCTGGGGTCTATTCCTGTTTGTGTGAAATGGAACGCCCTCTCCGTAGACCACCTGGAGGTGGTGAGCGAGGAGGATATCGAAAGCCTGAAGGGGAGCAATACCATGGCCACCCTCCTGCCCTCCGCCCCCTTCTTCATCAACGACCCCTACCAGCCCGCCCGCCGGCTGATCGATGCGGGGCTGCCCGTCGCGCTGGCCTCTGATTACAACCCGGGTTCTACGCCTTCGGGCAAGATGCAGTTCGTAGTTTCCCTGGCCTGCATCAAGTGCGGCATGTTGCCGGAGGAGGCCATTCACGCCGCTACCCTCAACGGGGCACGGGCGATGGAACTGGAGGAGGACTATGGAAGTATCGCAGTCGGAAAGGTAGCGAATTTCTTCATCACGCCCCCCATCCCTTCGGTGGCCTACCTGCCCTATGCATTCGGGAGCGACCTGGTGGAGCGGGCGTTTTTAAGGGGTGAGTTGGTTGATTGAGTTGCCCGTCCTCTCTCGACAACTGTCGGGATCGGCCGGATAAAATTGGGCGACGGGTTGATTGGCATGGAAGGGCCTTAAGAAATCCAAATGGATCTTATACTCAACGGCAATAGGTTTTGTGCATTTGTGGGTGGACTTCCCCTTTAGGGGATTTGAGGGGCTGGGAGGGCTAATGCACAAAACCTATTGCAACCAAGTATAACAGATCAGGGCGCCATCAACCTGCAAGTTAAAATGCCCACCTTACCAACTAAACCGGAGGCTTTTTCGTCCTTAAGAAAATAAGCGCCTGAATAATGAACCGGACACGACTGCTCCTCCCGGGGCTCTTTCTGATACTCTCTCTGGCCCTCCACGCTCAGGAAAAGGAAAAACGGATAGCCAGGGTCCTGCTGAAAGACGGCAGCGAGCTGGTGGGCGAGGTTATCCTGGAAAATAACGTACAGCTCGTCCTGGAAACGCGGAGCCTGGGCAAGGTGAACGTTTTACACGAAGAGGTTAGCCTCATTGCCTATGGAAGCGCTTTCGAAGGGCGGATCTGGCGGGAGACGCTGGACGATATGCGGAATATCGTCGGCCCGGGTACGGGCTACAACCTGCCGAAAGGCCAGGGGTACTACCAGAATACCATGCTCTTCATCAACCAATTCTACTACGGCATCACTGACCATTTTTCCCTGGGAGCGGGAGTTGAATTATTCACGCTTTTCGATCCTTTCAATGAGTTTCCCGCCGTGGGGATCTTTCCCAAATACACCATTCCCATCGAGGAAGGCAAAGTAAATGTCGGGCTGGGCGCGCTACTGCTCAGTACGCCGGACACCCGCACCGCCTTCGACCTCAATGTCTTCTACGGGGCGCTCACCCTGGGCCCCCGGGGGCGCAATTTCTCCTTTGGGCTGGGTTACGTGCTGAACGAAGGAAGGTTCAACCCGTCGCCCGTTTTTTCGATCGGCGGCCAGTACCGGGTGTCCCCCAGGATGGCCTTCATCGGCGAAAGCTGGTTCGGGCGGCCGATGGAAGGGGGCGCCTTTTCCGCCGGCATCCGCCTGATCGGCAAACGGCGCGCCACATGGGATTTTACGCTGGTGGGGGTAGCCAACAATGGGTTTGTAGAAGTGAGCCCGCTGCCGCTGGTGGGGCTGACGGCGCCGTTTTGAGGGAGCATGGCAGCATGTTCAATACCTGTTTTGCTTCAGATGCGGGGCGCTCCTTCACGCTCTTTGCCTCGCGAACCGTTTTCATTATTCCGGAAATTAGCCGGAAAACAGATGGATTTTAGCGAAGTAGCCGTATTTTCAGGCCTTCCGCTGAAAGAAAACTACCGGCTCTCCGATAATTGGAGGCGGGTAGAATTTGTGACGTTTGATGTGCGATTTTTGATATCTGATGTGCTCATGAAGGCCAGCCGTCGCTGAGCAGCTTACGGTGGGCACATCAAAAATCAAAAAACCAAAAATCGCACATCAAAAATCAAAAGTTGCCTCATGAAGATCCGCTTATTCTCTATTATTCTGTTACTCCCGCTGCTGGCCATTGCGCAGGGCCGCTGGGAAGTAGACACCTCGCTGCATATGGACTTTGAGCAGTACGACCCGCCCGCCACCCTGGTGGTGCCGGAGCATCCGGTGACGAGCGCCAGGTTTCCGTTCATTGACGTGCACAGCCATCACTGGCGCCTGGCGGAGCAGGACCTCGGCAAGCTCATCCGGGAGATGGACTCGCTGAACATGAGCATCATCGTCAACCTCAGCGGGCGGGGCGGCCCGGCACTGAAGCAAATGGTGGACCACATCAAAGAGAGTGGCTACGACAACCGCATCGTCAACTTCACCAACATCAATATCCGCAGTATCGATGACCCGGACTGGGAAAAGAGCACCCTTGAACAGCTGGAATACGACGTGAGCATCGGCGCCCGGGGCCTGAAGATATACAAGAGCCAGGGCATGCGCGACACTGATAATGCCGGCAACCGCATCCCCATCAACGACCCTCGGCTGGACCCCGTCTGGGAAAAATGTGGCGAGCTGGGCATCCCCATCCTCATCCACGCCGCCGACCCCAAATCCTTCTGGGACCCGCACGACGAGAACAACGAGCGCTGGCTGGAGCTCAAGCTGCGCCCCGGCCGCAAGCGCGGGCCTGATGACCCGGCGCCCTGGGAAACCATCATCGCCGAGCAGCACGACATCTTCCGCAAGCACCCCAATACCACCTTCATCAACGCCCACTTCGGCTGGTTCGCCAACAACCTGGATACGCTGGGGCAATTGCTGGACGAGATGCCCAATATGTATGTAGAATGCGGCGCCATCATCGCCGAGCTGGGCCGGCAGCCCCGTCAGGCGCTGAAGTTCTTTGAAAAATATCAGGACCGCATTCTCTTCGGCAAAGACGCCTACAACCCGGAGGAATACCATACCTATTTCCGCGTTTTCGAAACGGAAGACGAGTACTTCCCCTACTACAAGCGCTACCACGCTTTCTGGCGGATGTACGGCATTGGGCTGCCGGATGAGATCCTGAAGAAGTTGTATTACAAGAACGCGCTGAAAGTCATTCCGGGGCTGGAGGCTTCCTTATTTCCGGAGCAGTGATCAGGAACAGCTCGGTTCCTCTTCCACCTCCAGCAACCCCCGCCAGCTGAAGAACCACTTCATGCAGCGGTGCGCAAAATCGGGGCTGACGAACATGAGCGGGCAGGCGGCTGGGATTAAGGTGATGTTGTTCCCGGCGGCATATTCTTCGGCCCCTTCCACGTAGCTGCCCTGGTTGACACTGCGGTGTACCCAGGCATGGCGGATGCTCAATTTTTCAAGGCAAAGGCTACATACGCATCCCCTGACTTAAGCCCCAGCTTACCCCCTCCGGCAGCAACGACGATATACTGCTTCCCATTGACAGTATAGGTGGCCGGGGTAGCGAAGCCGGCGGCAGGCAGGGGCGCTTCCCAAAGTTGCCGGCCCGTCCGTTTGTCAAAAGCACGGATCTTTTCATCCATGGTAGCGGCGATGAAGAGCAGGCCGCCGGCGGTGACGACGGGCCCGCCATAGTTTTCCGTACCCGTAGGGGGCAGCCCCAACTCCGTAAGCTCCGGATGCGCCCCCAGGGGAATCTGCCATTTGATGGCGCCCTCATTGAGGTCGATGGCCGTCAGCTGGCCCCATGGCGGGGCAATGGCAGGGTAGCCGTCCGGCGCTTTGAAGCGGTTGTACCCTTTGAAGGTGTAGGGATAGGGCCAGGATTCCTCTTCCCCGTTTTCGACGGCGGCCTCTTCGGTATGCAGCAGGTAAGCAGACAGCGCGTTGACCTCGTTTTCCGACAGGACGGCAAATGAAGGCATCAGCCCCCTGCCCTTTTTCAGCAGCTCGACGAACTGCGGTTTTTGCATTCGCTCTTTCAGCCCGATGAGGGAAGGGATATTCCCGTACAATTCATTCCCCTCAAGGCCGGCGCCGTGGCAGGCGATGCAGGTGCTTTGGAAGATCTGCCGCCCGCGTTCCGCCATCGAACCGCCGGCCAGCACTTGGTATTTTTCCATCTGCAACAGCCAGGGCATCTCGCTGGAATTAACATAAAGAGTACCTTCCGGGTCAACAGCAGCCCCTCCCCACTCGCCGCCGCCGTCAAAGCCGGGAAACAGGAAAGCGGCCTCCTCGGAGGGCGGTACAAAGGGTTGTGCCTCTCTGGTGTTCGACCAGATGAGATGGGCATAGTCATAAGCCTCCTTACTGCGCCGGGGCAGGCCTGCCTCGGTGATCGACTGCCGGGCAAAGGGCGGCGGTTTGAGGGGGATGGGCTGGGTAGGCCAGGCCTGTTCGCCATCCAGAGTGGAAGGAGGGACGGGGCGTTCCTCTACTTCAAACAGCGGCTGGCCGGTTTCCCGGTCCAGCAGGAACACATAGCCGGATTTGGTGATCTGGGCTACGGCGTCCCGTTTTTTCCCGTCGTGCGTGACGGTTACCAGGTTGGGCGGCGCCGGCAGGTCTCTGTCCCACAGGTCATGGTGTACAGTTTGAAAATGCCATAGCCTCTTTCCGGTAGCGGCGTCCAGGGCCAGCACGCAATTGGCGAAGAGGTTTTGCCCGTGGCGGTCGCCGCCGTAAAAATCGAAGGACGCCGATCCGGTGGGGATGTATACGACGCCTCGTTCTTCGTCCAGGCTCATCCCGCTCCAGGCATTGGCGCCGCCGCTGCGCTGCCAGGCATCCGGCGGCCAGGTGTCGTAGCCTTCTTCCCCGGGGTGAGGAATGGTGTGGAAGGCCCAGGCAATATCCCCCGTACGGATATTGTAAGCACGTACATGCCCCGGTACGGGCCCGACCGACTCCGACACACGAGTGCCCAGGATCAGCAGATCCTGATAAACAATCCCGGGAGTATTACTGACGAGGAATAAACCATCAACGTCCCGGCCCAGGCCTTCATGCAGGCTCACTTTTCCATCCTTTCCGAATGAGGGGATGAGTTTACCGGTACGGGCATCGACCGCATATAAAAAGGACCCGGCGGTGAACAGTATCCGCTTGTCTTTTCCCTCCTCCCAGTACGCCACACCCCGGTTGACGCCCAGTCCGTACTGGTCATACTGCCCGCCGAAAGGATCAAAGCGCCACAGTTCCTCACCGGTGGCCGCATCCAGGGCCAGCAGCTTCAGCTTGGCCGAAGTGCCGTAAAGGATTCCGTCGATGACCAATGGATTGCACTGTATCTGGGAGCGCCCCTCGGCATCGGCGTCCCCGCTGTGATATATCCATACCTGCTCCAGTTCGTTGACATTGGCGGTATCAACCTGCTTGAGCGGGCTGTAGTGGTTGACGTCTTTGCCTCCGAGGTAAGAAGGCCAGTCGGCATCAGAGAGCGCCGGCTGTTCCGGCTGGCAGCTGTACAGGATAATCACCAGTAGCCAGAAGGTTGATCTGTAGGGCACGTTTTCACTTTTTTGGTCCTGAAAATGCTTGCCCACCCTATGCTATGGGCACATGATAATGTATAGTCGCGGTAAAAAACAGTAGCTAAAATAGTAACTTACCCCAAAGAAAAAAGAAAATGACAACGCCGGGAAATTTTAAGATAAAGCGATTCCCCAAAAGCCGGATCGGCACGCTGGATGTTTTCGCCGCCGGCCTGCAGAAGCACCATGTCAAAGCACTCATAGAACTGGATGTGACGCTGGCGCGGGAGCTGATCCGGCAACAACGGGAATCGGGCAAGCCCCTCTCTTTTACCGCCTGGATGGTAAAAACGATCAGCCGGACGGTGGAGGCCTTCGAAAATGTGCATGCCTACCTGAAAAACAAACGCACCCGCCTGGTTTTTGAAGACATCGACATCACTATAATGGTGGAGCGGGAGCATGGGGGCGAAAAGGCGCCCTTGCCCTACGTCATTCGACAAACCCAACGGAAAAGCGTAGAAGAGATCGCTGCCGAGATCAGCGACGCCAAAACCCGGCAACTCGGGAAAGAAGAGGTGGCTATGAACAGCAGCCGAAGCTCCATATGGGCCGATATGTACTTCAGCCTCCCCGGCTGGCTGCGGCGCCTGGTTTGGAAATATTTTTCCATCGCTCCCCGGCAGGCCCAGCAGATGATGGGCAGCATCATTTTCACCTCTATTGGGATGTTTGGGGAAGTAAGAGGGTGGTTTGTCCATACCAGCGTTCACCCGCTCGGTATTGGCGCAGGTTCCATCATAAAGAAGCCGGCGGTGGTAGAGGACAGGATAGAGATCCGCGAGTTCCTCCACCTCACCGTACTGCTCGACCACGATGTGGTGGATGGCGTGGAGATGGCGAAATTTATCGCCGCCTTTTCGAAAAATGTGGAGTCAGGAGCCGGTTTGCAGGAGGCATAGCGCCTGCAAGCCCCGCCAGGAGCGATGGTAATCTCCCTGATGGAACGCCAAAACAGAAAGAAAAGGCAGAACGCCTGGCTTTTGGGACTTCATGGCAGATGGGTTTTTACCTTCTTAATGATGTTCTTGAAGCGCGTCTTGCTGATGTAGTGGTATTCCAGCAACTCCTTATCCTTAACCAGGGCAAAGGCGCCAAAAGCAGAGGGGCCTTTCCGGGCTGCGGCTGAACTCGAAACCTCTGTTACCTCCAACGGGATATCTCTTTCCATAGCGTAACCCAGCAGTTCTTCGGCACATTTCTGATGCCAGGGGCATTGGTTGGCAAACAGCAGTTGCCAGCCGGGATAACGCTCCTGCTCTGCTTCCCAGTCCGGCAGCTGCGGATCAGGGCCTTTCTTCAAAGGGAACCGAAGCAGTTCGAAACCGCCCCGCTGATCCACCTGCACGAATCCGTTTTTCAGAAAAACGTCCTTGGCCGCAATCCAGGGGCCATTACTGGTGATGACGGCCACCCCCGCTTTTCCCTGCCGACGGGCGTCCGCAATGCAATCCTCAATAAGCAAGGAGCCATTTCCTCTGCCCTTGTCCTCCCTTTTGTAAATGTACATGCAGTGGATGAAAAGGTGGTTTGGCGCCTCTACCGGCCGCCAGGCCTGCTCAGCCGGAGTGTACTCGATAAACCCCAACTGCCGGCCGGCGCCATCCTGCAGGATCTTCAGGCGCAGGCCTTTGGGGTATTCCTGCAAGAACCAGGCCCGCTTCGCCGCATAGCCAGGGTTCTTTTTGCTTTTGACGCAGAACAGACCACAGGCATCCAGGTTTTCGGGTGTGACAGAGATAATTTTCAGTTGAGGGTCCATAGCTCAGTTTTTTGCTAAAAGGTTGGTGCTGAGGGCTTTTTCTTTTTCAGGCCTTTGGGGAAACCACTCCGGTGCAGGCGCTTTATCCTTCGATCGGCATAATATATTGAATGCGCCTGTTCGCCACGTCATAGCGTTCCATCACCGGGTTGGCCGGATAGCCTTTCTCCTGGAGGAGCTTTTCCAGTTTGGGATAAGTTTTGAAAACGCCAAGCAGAATAGACATCTTGTTGCGGTAAGGCATTTCAGCCACAATGCAACGTTGAACGGGAAATTCCTTCACCTTGTACTTTTCGGCGAGGGCATCAGCTTGTTCGTTGTACTCCGCCGGCAACACGCAGCCTACCTCGCTGCGCAATTGTTCTTTGGGCACCTCCCCCGGTTTGTCGAAATAGATGCCGAAGCCTACCTCCGCATCGATCTGTTCATCATCCCTGAGTTGGCGGTATACTTCGTCCATCACGGGAGCCACTTTGCTGTAGTCTCCGATATATTCCTCATAAATCAAGGTCTCGCCGCCAAAATCTTTTTCTTCGAACCGGATCTTGGCGAAGAGCCCGGAATAAACCAGATAACCGAAAAGCACAACCAGTGCTATTCCGATCATGACAAAAATCATTTTCATGGTTCTGGGACTTTTATTGTGAGAAAAATATTTTCTTACGGCTCAGTGAAGAGCCTCTTTCATTGGCGGCGCCTGCTGTCGCTTATTTTTCAGCAGGAAATTTATCATCTCTTCATTGACGATGGCCGGCTTTTCATAATTGATCAGGTGGGCGGTATCCAGGTGGATCACCCGTTCCAGCCCGGGCATGCGGCGCGCCCGTTTTTCGGAGCGGAAGGGCGGCCCGATCACCTCATCCTTCAGGCCAAGGAATAAAAGGGTAGGGCTTTTCACCTGCTCCAGGCGCCGGATGGGTATTTTATCCGGCCGGGTGACATAGCTGCTGTCTACACCGTGGAAGAAACCTTCGAACCAGGGTTCATAAGTTTCGAGGACTTCCGGATCATAGCCCACCGACCAGTGGATCAACCGCTGTATGTTCCTTTCGGTTGGAAAAAGAACATAGTACAATATCTTCATGACTGTCCAAAAGTTGGTGGGCGGCAGCCCCATAGGGCCGAGTAATACCAGGCGTTTGACCTGATCCGGCCGATCGGCGGCGAAGTTCAGGGCGAGGCAGCCTCCGGCCGAGCTTCCGGCGAAGTGAGCTTTCCGGATGCCCAGATGCTCCAGGACGGCCTCCAGCCATTCTACCTGCTCTGTGGCATTTTTGTTCTTCCTATACGGTACGCTCAACCCTACCTCGCCCAGAATGTCAACAGCAAATACCCGAAAATGAGCCGCCAAGGCCTCAATATTGGGCAGCCAGACGATGTTGGCCGTGCTGGCAGCATGTAAAAGGACAATTGGGGGGGCCGTTTCCTCCCCGCAAACAAGCACATGGGTAACGCCATGTTCGGTTTTAATGAATTGCTGTTCGAAAGGAACCGGCCATTTGTCCAGTTGTTCCTGATAGAGGCGAAGGAAAAATGATTCCGCCTCCGCGGTGCGATAGACAGGGTTTTGCATGGGCGTTGGATTTTGGGCTAGCAGAAAAGGTACTGCGACGTACTTCAAAAAGAAATGACTACAGGCAATGGTGAGCGGTGACTTATGTCAGCCCCTCGTGCGGCGATCATCCTGATCGCGACGCACTATATACATGAGCTTGATATTACGTATTAGCGAGCGATCAGGATGATCGCCGCACGAACAAAAGCGGGGCTTGGGCTGTTGAACTTTCAATGATTATTGAAAAAATTGAACACCATGAAAAGCGTAATCACCTGTGATATGGAAGGCCGCATCGAAACTTTTAATAAAGGTGCGGAGGAGCTGTTCGGCTACAGTGCGGAAGAAGTTATCGGAAAGGAAAGGGTATCGGTATTCTCTCCGGGAGAGATCGTCCTGCAGAACGTCCCGGTATGGCTGGAAGAGGCAAGCCGGGAGGGCGAATATGTCACGAAAACCAGGTTTGTCCGAAAGGACGGTTCTGCCTTCAATGCCCGAATCCGCATCACGCCCACGTTTGCGAACGGCAAGCATAACGGCCAGACCGGCTACTGCGGCGTCACAGAGGCCATAGGCGAAGAGGTGGAAGTCCAGATCAAATGGACGACCAAACTGATACGGGTACTTGCCATCACCCGCCTGCCCTTCATCTCGGCGGTTGCCATGCCGGCCTTTATCGGCGGCGCCTATGCCTACCACTACCTGCTGAATGATCCGGCGGCTTTCAGCTGGCTGTACTTTGCGCTGGCCGTAGTGGGGGTCATTCTGCTGCACCTCGGAAGCAATGTAATGAATGACTACTTTGACGTCAAGGACGGCACCGACGGAGCCAACAATGACTATTTCCTGCAGTTTTCCGGCGGCAGCCGCGCGATCGAGCTGGGCCTGATCACTTTGGGAGGCACCAAACGGCTGGGACTTTCCCTGATCGCCGCTGCGACACTCATCGGCCTGTATCTCACGTTCGAAACCGGGCTCACCACCCTGATCATCGGGCTGGCGGGCCTGGCGCTGGGATACCTGTATACGGCGCCGCCCGTGCGACTGGTAGCGAGAAAAGGGCTGGGAGAACTGGGCATCGCCCTGGCATTCGGGCCGCTGGCCACCGCCGGTATGGTTTACGTAATGGTCCAGCAGCTCACGCCGATGGCCTTCCTAATCGGCCTGCCCGTTGGCCTGCTGACCGCCAATATACTGCTCATCAACGAGTTCCCGGACGCCGCCTCCGACGCCACGACCGGAAAGAACCACCTGGTGGTCACCTTCGGGAAAGAGAAGAGCACCTACATCTACCTCGCTATCCTGCTGCTGTCTTTCATCGCCAACCTGGCGATCGTCTTGCTGTTGCCGGGGTTCAACGCCTGGCTGGCAGTTGTAAGCTTCCTGTCTGTAGCAGCCGGGCTGCTGATCTTCCGGCACATCCGCGAACATTACGACAGCCGGGAACTGGTGCAGTCGAACAAAAATACTATTGCACTTAGCGCACTGACGGGGTTGCTGACGGCAGTGGCGCTGGTATTGGCCTGAGGGGGCTGATGTTGATTGTTGTTGGTTGATTGTTGTATCGGTTGCCCGACTGGCAACAATCAACCGACAACAACTAACCCAAAGTATTTTCATAATCTCCATTAATTATGGTTCCCGTCAGTTCAAATCAGCGAATTTTCGCAAAAACTCTCCCGCTAAACTTTACATTAAGGCAAAAACGTTATAATTTAGTAGCGAATTTTCGCTAATTAATTATTTCAATCGTTAAAACAGCCCGGAAAATGCAAGATACACTGGCCAAGCCACTCGTTTTGAAAGGAGGAGAATTCCTGATCAAAGACGCCACTCCCGGAGAGACGTTCATCCCTGAAGAGATCAATGAAGAGCAAAAGATGATCGCCGACATGGTGCGGGACTTTCTCAACAATGAGATCCTGCCCAATGTAGGCCGAATCGAGAAGCGGGAAGAAGGGCTGACGCCCGGCCTGCTCGAAAAAATGGGGGAGCTCGGCCTGCTGGGCTCTCACATGCCGGAAACCTACGGTGGGATGGAGCTGGACACCAACACCAACACGCTGATCTGTGATGTGCTCGGCCCGGCCGGCGCCTTTACCGTCCCCTACGCTGTGCAGACCGGCATCGGCATGCTGCCTCTCCTTTACTACGGAAACGAAGAACAGAAAGAGAAGTACCTGACGCGCCTGATCAGCGGCGAGCTCAAGGCGGCGTACTGCCTCACCGAGCCCAGCTCCGGCTCCGATGCCCTGGCCGCCAAGACGCGGGCCGACCTGTCTGAGGACGGACAGCACTACATCATCAACGGCCAGAAGATGTGGATCTCCAATGCCGGTTTTGCCGACATATACATCGTATTTGCCCAGGTAGGCGGCGACAAGTTCACCGGTTTCATTGTAGAACGCAACAGCGAGGGCCTGACCCTCGGCGCCGAAGAGGAAAAAATGGGCATTAAGGGGTCCTCCACCCGGCAGGTCTTCTTCGAAAACGTAAAAGTCCCCAAAGAAAATGTCCTGGGCCAGATCGGCAAGGGGCACCTCATTGCCTTTAACGTTCTGAACGTGGGCCGCTTCAAGCTTTGCGCACTCTGTATCGGAGGCGCCAAGAGCAGCATCACCTCCGCCGTTCAGTACGCCAATGAGCGGGTGCAGTTCAAGCAGCCCATCGCCAATTTCGGGGCCATTCAGCATAAACTGGCCGAGCAGGCCATCCGCACCTTTGCGGTGGAAAGCGCCATGTACCGCGTCTCCCATCTGATGCAGATGAAAAACAAGGCCCTGATGGATGAGGGCGTAGGGTTCGCCGAAGCCAAGCTCCAGGCGGCCGAAGAATACGCCATCGAATGCGCCCTGCTCAAGGTATCCGGCTCGGAAACCATGGATTTTGTGGCCGACGAAACCGTGCAGGTCCACGGAGGCATGGGCTATTCGGAAGAAGGCACCGCCGCCAGGATCTACCGGGATTCCCGCATCAACCGCATTTATGAAGGCACCAACGAGATCAACCGCCTGCTGTCCGTAGATATGTTGCTGCGCCGGGGCATGAAAGGCGCGCTCGACATTACCGGGCCCGCCTGGGCGGTACAAAAAGAGCTGGCCTCTATGCCGGGCTTCGGCCAGCCGGAAGGCCCCTACGGCGAAGAGCACAAGGCGGTGAAGGACTTCAAGAAAGCCGTTCTGATGGTGGCCGGCGCCGCCGCCAAGATGCAGATGGACGGCCAACTCAACCTCAAGGAAGAGCAGGAGGTCATCATGAATGTATCAGACATGCTCAATGATGTGCTTACCGCCGAATCATTGCTCCTGCGTGTAGTGAAGCTGGCCGACATGGCGGAGAAAAAGGCAAGCCAGGAAGTTTATGACGCCATGCTGAAGGTGTTCCTGTCCGACGCCACGGCCCGCATCCTCAAGAACGGCGGCGATGCGCTCGCCTCCTTTGCCGAAGGCGACCTGCTGCGCATACTGCTTATGGGCCTGAAACGCTTTACCAAATATCCGCCGGTAAATGTGAAGGCGGAGCGCCGCAAGGTCGCCCGCCTGATGATCGAGGCGAACGGGTATTGCTTTTAGGTGTAAAAGTGTTTGCGTGTAAAGGGGTAAATGTCCCGGTGGCCGTTTACACTTTTACCCCCTTCCACATTTACACTTCTCAGGCCCTGACATGAATATTCAGCCTTAGCCGGCCCGTTTCCGTGGATGGTATCAGCCGGTGAACGGCAGGAACAAGGTGGCCGTATCCTGAGGCGGCCATCGCCACTCTAAGGTCGACCTTACAACCCTCTTCGCTGAGGTGCACTCCATCGGGGAGCACCTCGGCGATCTTTTTTTGAAAAAAGCCGATCAGCTTCCGGTCCAGCAATTTCAGGCCATCGAGAAAATGGAAGATCAGCAGCGTATGTCCGGAGCCGTCGATCCCTCCCTCCATTTTCATCCTGATCCGGCGGCGTACAGTACCGGCTACCGGTACTTTGACAGCCAGGTTGAGGTAGAGGATATTGTTCTCGTGCAGGCTCAGCTCGAGTTCCTGCACGGTATCGCTGCGCAGCTCCCGCAGTTGCTCGTTGAGCAGCGCCTGGGAGATGGGAATGTCCATGGGGATGTCGGCGCCGCGGAAATGGCTGAGGTCTCCCCGCTCTATTTTCTCCAGTATTATATTCTTCATGGCTTTGGCAAGATAGCGTTTTTACACAACTCTGTAAAAAGTGTACCTTTGCGCGGCTGGTACAGCTGTTGTAAACACAAAGCGCTGAGCTTTGTATTCTATAATGAATCAAACCTGAGAACTATGTTTGGAGACCTGATGGGCAATATGAAGGAGCAGCAGAAGGAAATGCGCCGGAAACTGGCGGAATTCAAGGTGGAGGCGGAAGCCGGCAACGGCGCCGTCAAAGTGGTGGCCAACGCCAACCGCGAGCTGCTGGACATACAATTCGACAAGGAGAAACTCGACTGGGAGGACACGGAGATGGTTCAGGATTTCATCATCGCCGCCGTCAACAAAGCCCTGGAAAAAGCTGCTGAAAAAGAGGCGGAGGAAGCTCAGAACATTATGAAAAACATGCTGCCTCCGGGCATGGGCGACCTGGGGAACCTGTTTGGTTAGGGCCTATTGCTTTTGGGATTTCAAAAGATGCGCATCCGGGCCTGTTTCGGCAGTAACGGTACTGCCCCTATCAGCAATAGGGGCAATGGCCGCTTTTGTCTGCATGCCATCAACACGCAAACGATCTTCAAAACCGGAAAATCTCAACCTCACCTGTTGCGTTAATAAACTTGGTAAACCAAAACTCAACTCCAAAAGGAAAGAATTCCATGACACGACGTTTTTTTCTTGCCTTCTTCTTACTGAGTAATGCCGTTGGGCTTACCGCACAGACGACGGTCGGGCTGGTGGCCTATTATTCCCTGGATTCCATTTACCGCGATGTAACCGGCAATACGGCAAATACCGGAACAGCATCCGGCGGCCCCTACTTCACTTGTGGAGCGGAGGGGCAAGCCCTTGGGCTGGACGGCCAGAATGACGAGGTAGTCATCCTGGGCGGCCCGGTCAATAACGAATTTGACGATGAAGACCTCACCGTCAGCCTTTACATCAAGCCCACCGGCGGAGACGGCACGCAGTATGTGCTGTCTAAGCGCAGCCCGAGCTGTTTCGGAGGCAATGAGTTTTACATCCGCTATGTACCGGCCTCCCGTACGGTCAATGCGGTTTTTCTGGAGACGCCGGACAAGTCCGTTTTCCTGTCTCACCAGCTTACGAATACAGCCTGCTGGCAGCATGTGGCCGTCGTTCGCGAAGGCGGCCGGGCGCGCCTGTACATCAATGGAGAGCGGGTTCAGCTGCTGACCACGGCCAATCGCCTGGATGTATTCAACGACGGCGGCCTGACCATCGGCAACAGTGATTGCAAGACAGCCACGGAGAGGCCCTTCCGGGGCCTGATCGACGAGTTGCGGGTATACAACCGGGCCCTGGACGACCAGGAGGTTCGGGAATTGTACTTCGCACCCGACCAGATACAGAAAGAAAGCGCCGTAACCAGCATTTTCCTGGGCGAATCGGTCGATATTCAGCTGACCAATACCTGCGCCACCTCCTTTGCCTGGAGCCCTACGGAAGGCGTCTCCGACCCTTCGGCCGGCGAACCCTCCATCACCCCCAAGGAGAAAGGGGAGATCCTCTATACTGTTGCTATGGCCGACACCATCGGCTCCTGCGTAGCCCTGGACTCCATTCTCATCGATGTGATCGACCCGGACGACCTCGACTGCAACGCCATATTCCTGCCCAATGCTTTCACCCCCAATGGCGACGGGCTCAATGAAACCTTTGGCATCAGCAACCCCTATTCGGTACAGGAACTGGTCTCCTTCGACGTTATTGACCGCTGGGGCAACAAGGTGTTTTCCACTACCGACCCCTTCGAACGGTGGGACGGCTACTACCGCGGCCAGGCCGTCAACTCCGGCGTGATGCGCTATCAGTTGAATTTCATCTGCGATGGAGAAGCGCGGGTACTGACGGGTAATGTGTCGATTCTTCGATGATTTCGGAGAAAATCAATAATTTAGCGCCTTTCATCGGACCGCCCCCCTGAACAGGAAAGCCGGGGGCACTTTGGGAGTAACATTTTTCACTACTCATCGCAAAATGATAAAGTTATGAATTCCAGACAAATCGTTCTGGGGGCGCTCCTCCTGGCCTTTATGGCCGGCTGCACGCCCAAAACCACAGAACCTGCCGCTGCTCCGGAAAAAGAGGAAGAAGCCGTTTCTACTGTCAGGCCTCCGAAAAAAGAGGAAGAGCTGAGCCCCTGCCCCAAATTCCGGGACGCCCCTCATCCGGATGAAGCGGAGACCAACTACGTGCTTTACCGGGACTTTCTGAAAGTGAACGATTGGGACAAGGCCTACCAGCTTTGGAAAAAAGTATACGCCGTCTCTCCCGCCGCCGACGGCCGCCGCAACACCGTCTACGCCGACGGCATCCGTTTTTACGAATACTTCATTTCCCAAACCCGGGATTCCTCAAAAATTGACGCCTACGTCGACACCATTTTCTCACTCTACGACGAGATCGACCGCTGCTACCCCGAGGGCGGCTATATCCCGGCCCGCAAAGCCTTTGACCTGTACTACAAGTACCCCTACCGGGCCGACAAGGAAGAGATCTACAACCTGTTCAAAAAAGCCATCGATACGGATGGCGTCAATACCCCGGATTTCGTCCTCAACCCCTTCTCCGCCCTGCTGGTGGAACGCTACGATGCAGGCGAAATACCTCAGGAGGAAGCCTACAAGTACCAGGAGATGGTGCGCGAGGTGCTCGCGGAGGGCCTGAAAACCTGTAAGGGCAAGGCTTGTGAACGCTGGAAGATCATCGAAGAATATGCACCGGTGCGCCTGGAATATTTCGAGACCGTAAAAGGGTTCTATCCCTGCGATTATTATATGGATAAATACTATCCGGACTTTGAGGCCAACCCGGAAGACTGCGATGTGGTGCGCACCGTCTACAGCCGCCTGAAGTGGGGGGGGTGTTCCGAGTCGGGTGAAAAGTTCCGCGCCCTCATCCGGGTGGGCAACGAGCTGTGCAAGCCCGAGCCCGGCCCGGCGGAGCTGGCCTATATGCTGCTGCGGGAAGCCAAATACCCGGAGTCGGTCGAAGCCTTCCAGAGAGCCATCGAAGAAGAGGAGGATGTTAAAAAGAAGGCCAACTATGCGCTGACCATCGCCAAGATCTACAACGTTCACCTGCGCAATTTCCCCCGTGCGCGCCAGTGGGCCCTGAAGGCCGCCGAGATGCGCCCGGGATGGGGCGAGCCGTACATCCTCATCGGCCGGCTCTATGCCTCCAGCGGCCCTCTCTGCGGGCCGGGCCGCGGCTGGGACAGCCAGGTGGTCACCTGGCCCGCCATCGACATGTGGAACAAGGCCAAAAGCGTAGACCCCAGCGTAGCCGCCGAGGCCAACAAGTGGATCCGCCAGTACAGCCAGTACATGCCCAACCGGGAAGACGTCTTCATCCGCAACCTCAAAGCCGGCGACAACTACTACATCGGCTGCTGGATACAGACGACGACGACGATACGGACCTCGGATTAGGGGGAATGGTTGATTGGGTTGCCCGTCCTCTCCCGACAGTTGTCGGGATCGGCCGGGTAAAATTGGGTTGATTGGGTTGATTGGGTTGATTGGTTGCCCGTCCTCATCTCCTCGGCCGGGTAAAATTGGTTGATTGGGGTAGTACAAAAAGCGGCTGGAAAGCTCCAGCCGCTTTTTGCATTTTAGAAGGGAACCTGTTGCTGTGCCAATTTCTTACGCGCGCTGGCCTTACTAGACTTTGGACGTGCAGCCATTTTAAGTCGGAAGTGGGACCGTCTGGTCAGCCGGTTAAAAAGCCGGAAGTCGGAATTTGGGCCAGAATGGGCGCTCAACGCCTTCTTTTACTCCGTCAGTCGCTTCGCTCGTGTCCGCCTTAGACGTCGGTACGTCCAAAGTCCAGTGGTCTTAGGAGTAGAAACAATTATTCGAACACAGGTTCAATAATTGGCACATAGTTTTGTATTTTTGCTTGATTGTAAAATTTTATTATTAAAAAAAAAGACAAAACGAAATGGACGCCAAGAAATTTGCAATTGGAACAGTAGGAGGCGGGGTCGCCTTTTTCCTGCTCGGCTGGCTGCTGTACGGGATCTTGTTCATGAATTACTTTGAGGCCAATGCCGGCACCGCCACCGGAGTAAACAAAGAGGCCATGGATTGGTGGGCCCTCATCCTGGGCAACCTGGCCATGGCTGCCCTGTTGACGCTGATCTTCCTGCGTTGGGCCGGTATCACAACATTTATGGGAGGGCTAAAAGCAGGGGCTATGGTTGGCCTGCTGGTCGCCCTGGGCCTCGACCTTAGCATGTTCGGAACAACTAACCTGATGACCCTGAACGGCCTGGTGATGGATGTTGTGGTTTACACCGTCATGGCCGCTATTACCGGCGGCGTGATCGGCTGGCTGCTGGGTATGGGCAAGAAGGAGTAAATACATGGAATGAGTGAATTTTACCCGGAAGAGCCTATGGCGAAGACGGGGAGTCAATGAGTGAATATCCGGGGGCTTAGCTACGTTTTCAAGTTCCGCTTTTTTTGATCACGTACTCAAGTAACCGGACTATTGCAATCTTACACAATCCGCTTCGTAAGCGGAACCAGCAACCGAAGACAGCAGGCACTTCAGCCGGAGCGCCTGCTTTTTTTTGCCTTCTTCCACAATATGCCAGCAGCCCGGAATATTTTTTTTAAATGTCTCTCTCCTTCTTTTCTGAGTTTGGCACGGATATTGTAAAACTAAAAACAACCATCCCCCCCAACGACAAGAACAGCATTTCGAGGCCTCCTCCGCCCCGGCGGGGCGCAGCTTTCCGGATCAGCCGGCGCCGGAAAGCGGGTATTCTTTTACCCTGTGCCATACACCAGGGCAGGGGCCAGGATGCTATTAAGTAACCTACATTCAAAAACTTATTGAACATGAAAAAGTTTGTATTATTCGCCATTGCAGTATTCCTCTTTGCAGGTAGTATGATGGCGCAACCCGACAACAAATCCTCCGTCTTTATCTCCGATGGGAGCAGTGGAAACAGCGTCTTCATCAGCCAGGAACAAGACGATGATGAAGTGAACATCTCGGAGGTAGATATCATTTCTGATTCCGATGAGAACGGCGTAACGGTAACCCAGGCTGGGGAGAACCAATACAGTGACATCGACATCAACAACGACTCCGATTTTAATACGGTTTCCGTCCTGATGGAAGATGAAGACAATAACAGTAAGGTGAGCATCAGTGAGAGCTGGAGCAACCTGGTGGAGGTCTCTCAGTTGAGCGAAGACAACACCTCTGAAGTGGACATCAGCTTCTTCTCCGACAATAACCAGGTTTTTGTCACGCAGTACGACGGGGACGAGCACGAATCCAGTGTCCTGATCACCGATGAATCAGGGTCTAACGTCGTAGCGGTTTCCCAGGGCGGAGAAGAGCAGCGTTCCTATGTAGAGATCAGCGGCTTCAGCAATGGCAACTCGGCCTTTGTCAGCCAGGAAGGGGAAGATCAGATATCCAACATCCACATTTACAATGCCAGCGATTTTAATACCGTCGAGGTATTCCAGCAGAATGAGGACAACCTCAGCGATGTCTTCATCGGAGGCGATTCCGATTTCAACACCATCTCGGTCAGCCAAAAATAATCATCAGTTAGCAAGGGTATCTGAAATAATAAGGAACGACGGGCAGCCCACCTCGGTAGCTGCCCGTTGTTTTTTTTTCGGACGGGCGGCCCGAAATAAAAGAAAAGCAGAGGCGGGGCTGCGCCGCCCTCATTTCCTGCCCGATTCCCGCAGGGGCAATAGCCTTTCGGCAATCACACCTCCGTTCCCAGCCCTTTCTCTCCGTAGCTCAGGTCGCCGGCATCCCCCAGTCCGGGGACGATGTAGGCCTTGCCGGTCAGTTCTTCATCCAGGGCGGCCATCCAGACATAGGCTTCCGGAAAGATGCGGCGCATGTGGTCGAGCCCGGCCTGGGAGGCGATGGCAGTGGCGAAGTGGATCTGTTTGGGCTGGCCGTATTCCAGGAGCGCCTTGGCCGATAGAGACATAGAAGCCCCCGTGGCCAGCATGGGATCGGAGACGATCAGGACGACATCGTCCAGCGGCGGGCAGGAGATGTATTCCATATGCACGTCGAAAGAACCATCTTTATGGTGTTTTCGGAAGGCGGAGACAAAAGCGTTGCCCGCATAGTCGAAGTAATTGAGCATGCCCTGGTGCAGCGGCAGGCCAGCCCGGAGGATGGTGGCCAGCACGACCCTGTCGGCCGGGACGTTGACCCTGGCGACGCCGAGAGGGGTCTCGATATCTTTTTCCTGGTAATTCAGCTTTTTACTTATCTCGTAGGCCAGTACCTCTCCTATGCGCTGCATATTACGCCGGAAACGCATGCTGTCCTGCTGTACCTTAGCATCTCTTATCTGAGCGATGAAGTGGTTGGCGATCGAATCGTTTTCGCTTAGGTTATAGATCATTGCAATTGGCTGGTATGGTTAGCAATATTAAAGCCGAGCACAAATATACATTCAAAGTAATGATTTAAAAACCTCCGGAGAACAGCTTAAGCGATGGCGCGCCTTTCGGCCGGCCGCGACGGCGGGTAGCAGGGATATGTTCCAGGCCTATCCGGCTTTTTCCGGTTCCCGGGCATATGCCAGCACCCGCTCGTACATCGGCTTCCAGTCTTTCCATCCGTATCTTTCTGCGAAGGAGCTATTGTGCCATAAGGTAGTAAAAATACCGCCAACAGCCATCGTTTGGCGGCACAATTCCTGCAGCCGGAGGAAAGCAGCTTCGGGAGGCAAGGCCATATACCGGCGCAGGGCCACATCCATAGCCGCGAAAGGGAAGATCCGCAGCGCCTGCATTTGCTCGGCTTCCAGGTCGTACCAGGGAAAGGGAGTGGCCAGGCCGGCGCGAAAGCCCACCGCATCGGCATAGCCCATACTGTAGTCTTCCCTTATGCCTTCGGCGAGGAGCCGCCTGTAGGTTTCCGGAAAGCGGAGGTACAGAAAATGCTGCCGGCTGCGCTGGACGTTTTCGCCGGTGATCTTCTTCAGGCGTCGGGCCTCCTTACGGAGTTGCCCTTCCTTAAAGTTGGAGCGGAAAGAAGGATGCAAGCCCACATTGCGGATATCGGCCACTCTGGCGGCCAGTTTCCGGAAGGCGGGGTTGTTGGGCGAAATGTTTTTGTCGTAACGGTTGTAATCCCCCAGCAGGAAAAAGTAAAGTACAGAGAGGCCCAGGGAACGGTGGAGGCGCCTGAGGTACGAGAAGGTGTCGAAGGGGTCTTCCTTTCCGCCCAGCAGGCATGCCCATCGTTCGTAGGCCAGGGGCCAGCGAAAGGTAGCCAGGTCGCGCACCGTTCCGGCCAGGTTGAGCCACAACGGGCGGTGGCGATAGGCCCAGGCCATGTCTATATCGTAAGTGGGGAGAAACCGGTATTCCGGATACTGTATGCCCAGCCCGGGAAAATGCCGCTCCAGGCTTCTGCCGAGCCGGATCGCCCATTGGTTGACAAGAGGTTGTTCCAGGAAACCTTCCCGGAAGGCAAGGCTGCCGGCAGCGGGAAAGCGGCCCAGCGCATCTCCCTGAAACGGAAGATATTCTTCGTAGCGGCTGGCCAGGAAGAAGGCCAGGGCAGGAAGGTCGAACGGAAGCGCCGCCCCTTTCGCCTCCTGCCGGAAAAATGCCGGCAGGCCGTCGTGCTCAAATACCTCAATAGGCTGGGGGCGAATGCCCTCTTCCCACAACAGGCCGCCGGAAGGGATCCAATATTCCCCCTCCGCCAGGGGAGCGGGGCTGTAATTGAGCCGGGGGCCGGCGGCGGCTAGATACGCCTCGCGGCCGTCCGTCAGTTCATATCTGGCCTTTATACAACTGCTGAAGAGTAGGCGAAAGGCATATTGAACGCGCGGATTCAGGGATGGAACATAGGCCAGTAGCTTCATTCCCGGTTTTTAACAGGTTTACAGAAAGGTAAGATGATTTCCGGGCATTATTGCCATTAGTAATGGAATTTACCTAAATTTATTATCCAGCCTTTCGCCTGCGAAAGGCCAGTTATTCATTTATTTTGTTAAATTGACATAAGTTTAGTGAATCTGTTTGCTATTGTCCCTTTTACCGGGCAAAAGTTGAACCTTTATGCCCCAGGAACGTAATACTATTTAACAATAAAAATTATGGCCCAGAAGATTTTCCTTTTACTGCTGCTAATGCCACTAAGCTTCCTACCGGGGATGGCCCAACAGACTTATGACACCGAAGACAATATTTACGACGAGGCCAAGGGGATCGTCTATGACCGGGAGTTTACGGTTGACCTGAAATTGCACACCAACGGCTTCGCCCTTGGCGTCAATATCGCCCGCCTTAAGACCTATTATCTCACCCGCTTCTTCAATATCGAGATCGGCGAACTCAAACACCCCAAGGAGTTCCGGCAAAGCTTCGATTTCCAGACGCCTGCTGCCTCGCGGGTTTCCCGGGCCTTCATCTTCGGCAAACAGAACAGCCTTCTCGTCCTGCGCGGAGGGATAGGGGAAAAGCGATACTTCTCGGAAAAAGCCAAGCGCAAGGGCCTCGCCGTGGGCGTAAGCTATGTCGCCGGGCCTTCCCTGGGGCTGCTAAAACCTTATTATCTGGAGCTGGTCCGGTCTTCCGAATCGGGCCCATTCGATGACTTCACCATCCGCAGTGAGAAGTTCACCGAAGAGAACGCCAGCACTTTCCTTGACATCAGCCGCATCTATGGCTCCTCCGGCTTTACCAAAGGGCTGGGCGAGATCTCCGCCATCCCAGGCCTGCACGGTAAGCTCGCCGTTCACTTCGACTGGGGCGCCTTCGACGAATTCGTCCGGGCCATCGAAGCAGGGGTTATGGTAGACGCCTACTTCCAGGAGGTGCCCATCATGGCCGAATCCTCCCTGGTAGAAACCCCGGAAAACAAGGCCATCTTTATCAACCTTTACATAAATTTGCAGCTGGGCAAACGGTGGTAGCGGTGCGCGGCTGGTTGATTGGTTGCCCGTCTCCTTCGGAGCTGGGTAAAATTGGTGGATTGGGAGGCTTTCCCGCCGATGAACGGCCATCTTTCCACCAGTTGGATTCCTGTGAAAACTCTTGGCTTTCATTCTTGTTATTACCGATACAAGTATTCACCGCCCATTATCGTTTTATCTGACAACTTGTTGCGCAGCTGTAATATGAGCGGCGCGTACAATAATCAATAACCGGATACTACCATGCTCGAACTACCCATAGTAGAAAAGAAAGAACCGAGAAAGAGAAAACCGGATTGGCTGCGCGTAAAGCTGCCGATCGGGCCGAATTACAAGAAGGTGCGCAGCCTGGTGGACGACTACAACCTGCACACCATCTGCCAGAGCGGCAATTGCCCCAATATGGGCGAGTGCTGGGGCGCCGGTACCGCCACCTTCATGATCCTGGGCAATACCTGCACCCGCTCCTGCTCCTTCTGCGCCGTCAAAACCGGCCGTCCGCCAGAGTACGACGAAGACGAGCCGCGCCGGGTGGCCGAGGCCATCGGCCTGATGGGCGTCAAACACGCCGTTATTACCTCCGTCAACCGCGACGAACGCAAAGACCGCGGCGCCGAGATCTGGTATCAGACCGTCCGCGCCGTCAAGGAGCACACTCCACAGGTGACCATTGAAACCCTCATCCCCGACGTGCGCGCCACCTGGTGGGCCCTGGAACGAATGATCAGCGCCGGCCAGGAAGTGGTCTCCCACAATATGGAAACGGTGGAAGCCCTCTACCGTAAAGTACGCCCCCAGGCCAAGTATCAGCGCAGCCTGGAGCAGATCCGCCGCACCAAAGACTATGGCAAACGCACCAAGTCCGGCATCATGGTCGGGCTGGGTGAAACCGACGAACAGGTCTTCAAAACCATGGATGACCTGCTGGAGCACGGCTGCGACGTAATGACCATCGGGCAATACCTCCAACCCACCAAAATGCACCTGGATGTAGTGGAATACGTGCATCCCGACAAGTTCGCCGAATACAAGGAAGTGGGCCTATCCAAAGGCTTCGCCTTCGTGGAGAGCGCGCCCCTGGTGCGGTCCAGCTATCATGCGGAGCGGCACTTGTGAGGGAAGGGGGGAAGGAGTTAGTGAATTTTACCCGGCTGAGCCTTTGGCGAAGACGGGGAGTGAATTCCCATTGGGCATTTGTTGCCGCCTTTCAGCCTTTTTTCAGGCCTTCCATCAACATGTTGATAATGTTCTCTTCCACTTCGGAAGCAGTCAGCTCTTTTCCGGGCTGGAACCAATCGTACAGCCAGCGTATGGAGGAAAAGATGGTATGCAGGGCAACTACCGGCTCTAGGTTCTGAAACTGCCCGGACTGCATGCCGCTTTTTAGGATCTTCAGGAAGCGCCCTTCGTAATCTTTGCGCAGGGCCGTAAATTCGCTGAAGAGCGGTTCGGTCAGGTGGCGCCATTCGTCGTTGAACGCCATAACGGAGGCGGCATCTCCAGTGGCCGTACGAATATGGAGCCGCAGCAAAGCCTCCACCTTCTCGGCGGGAGTCCCCGGCATGGCTTCCACTTTCTTCATCCCTTCCAGAAAGCGGTGGGCATTCTCAAAGCAGATATTCTTCAGGATTTCCTCTTTCGAACTGATGTGGTTGTACAGGCTGGAGGCTTTCAGGTTGACGGCTTGGGCCAGGTCGCGCATCGAAGTGGCTGAGTACCCCTTGTCGCGAAACAGGCGCACGGCGGCTTCCTGGATGGCCTGCTTTTTGGTTTTCTTTTTTGTTTTGGTAGCCATTTGAGGAAAGGTGTAAAAGTGTAAGTGTGTAAAGGTGTAAAAGGGCCGTTCTTCCAGGGCGTGTTTCTTACCCAACAATCAAGAGAATGAAAAGTACCCAGACAATTTGTTTCATTGGCCGCCTTTGGCAACTCCCCTCCTTCGGAGGGGGTGGGGGAGGCTTTAACTATCGAAATCCACCGCCACCCTTTCCGTTTTAGGATGGGACTGGCAGGTGAGGATGTATCCGGCCTCCACCTCTTCCGGCTCGAGAGCGTAGTTGACGTCCATTTCGACCTCTCCTTCGACCAGCTTGGCGCGGCAGGTACAACACACGCCGCCTTTACAGGCAAAGGGGAGGTTGGCTCCCACCTTGTGGGCCGCTTCCAGGATGGTGTCTTCGCCGGAAGTGAGCGGGAATTCGAAGGCGTTGCCATCCAGCGTGATGTGGATACTGGCTTCAACAGACTGCACTTTGCGGCTCTGCTCTTTTTTCTGCGCCTTGCCGTTCAGGCCGGCGATAAACAGCTCGAAATGGATCTTTTCCCTCGGCACGCCTTTACTGGCGAGTGTATTGCGAATGTCGTTGATCATAGGCTCCGGGCCACAGAGGAAAAATTCGTCCACCTCTTCCGGGTCGATGAGCTTATCGCAGAAGGCGCTGCACTTTTCGGCGTCGATACGCCCGGAAAACAGCTCGCCGCCCTGCTGTTCCCGGCTGAGGATATGGTGAACGCTGAGGCGGCCCATGTATTCATTTTTCAGCCCTTCGATCTCTTCGCGGAAGATAATGCTGTCCACTTTGCGGTTGCCGTAGAAGAGGGTGAACTCGCTCTTGGGCTCCTGTTGCAAGACGGCCTTCATGATGGAGAGAATAGGCGTGATGCCGCTGCCGGCGGCAAAAGCGACGTAGTGTTTCTCATTGGCGGGGCCCAGCTCAGTGAAGAAGCGGCCCATAGGGGTCATTACCTCCAGGGTGTCGCCCGCCTGCAGTTGTTCATTCGCGAAGGTGGAAAAGCGCCCGCCTTCCAGTTTTTTGACGGCTACTCTGAGGACATCGTCATTGGGGCCGGTGCAGATGGAATAGGACCGGCGGACCTCCTCTCCGTCGAGCTCTGTTTTCAGGGTAAGGTGTTGGCCTTGGGTAAAGCGGTATTCCGGCTTGAGTTTTTCCGGCACTTCAAAAGCTATGGACACACACTCGCCTGTTTCGCGCCGCACTTCTTTTATTTTCAGGGGATGGAATCTGGGCATGACAAAAAAGGTTGATACGAATGAACGTTCGTTTGCAAATATAAAAAATTGCGCGCAGGGAAAGTTCAGTGTGGGCGGAAAAATATGGAGAAGTACAACACAAAAAAGTGTATCCCGGATGTACCGGAATACACTTTTCCCAGAAAAGGCTCTGGAGAACCTCAGCCCAAAAGGATCAGAGGCTGGCGACGTGGCGCATCAGCTTGCTCTTGAGGTTGGAAGCTTTATTTTTGTGCCAGATGTTGCGCTTGGCCAGGCGGTCGACCATGCTGACCACTTTGGGCAGGAACTTCTCCGCCTCCGACTTTTCCGTTATTTCGCGCAGCGTCTTGATGGCCGTACGAGCGGTCTTTTTGTAGAAGCGGTTGTGAACGCGGCGCTTGGCTTCCTGGCGCATGCGTTTTTTAGCTGACTTATGGTTTGCCATCTATGTAGAATTTTTCTTTTTTTGACTTGATTTTCCAAACGAGGTGCAAAGTTAGGGATTCTTTCAGGAAAAGAAAAGCTCCAGCATAAAATTTCATTCGGGAAGAACGATCCATTTGAGGCTTGCCGCCTGCCCATTCCCGAAATACACCTTCAGAAAACAGGCCCCGGCGGCGGGCGGATTGAGCAGGGAACGCCCGGCGGTTAAAGCCTCTGCTCGTACGCTTCCCAACCTTGCTCCCGCAGCGGTAAACGCCTCTATCCTGGCCGGAGCGCCCCAGTTTTCCGGCCATTCCAGGGTAGCGTGCTCATTACCTGAGCTGGGGTTGGGAAAAAGGCGAACGCTTCCGGGAGCCGCCGGTTCCCTTTGGCCGGTGGCCGGGCTCAGCTCAAATGCATAATACGCCTGGCAGCCGTTGGCGTCGGTGATCGTAAGTTCATAATCGCCGACAGGCAGGTTTTCGATCGAGGGGGTGGAAGCGCCGGTACCCCAGGCGTAGGTAAATGAAGGTGTGCCGCCGAATACCGAACCCAATATGATGGCGCCGTCGGATGCGCCATTGGAAGAAGGTGGAATGATGGTGTAGCCGGCGAAGAGGGAGTCTGGCTGATCAAGGGCCATGGCCGTTTCGAAAAAGCATCCGTCTGCATCGGTAAGGCTCAGGCGGTATGTGCCGGCGGAGAGGCCCGTCGCTTCCGGCCCTTCCACCCCGTTGCTCCAGGCAAAGGACCAGGGCGGCACGCCCCCGCTCGCTTCCGCTGTGAGCTGCCCGTCGGAAAGGCCGTAGCAGGAGGGTTCCATGGCTTCAACTACGGCAGCCAGAATGGGCGGCGCTTCCAGGCCGGCCAGGAGGCTATCCCGGCAGCCGTTGGCGTCCACCACTATTGCCTGGTAGCCGCCCTCGTTTAGCCCTGTAAGCACGGGCCCGTTCTGCCCATTGCTCCAGAATACGGAATAAGGCGGCGTTGCCCCGGATATGGAAAGGCTAATGCTTCCGTCGGCCAGGGCGCCGCAGGATGGATGCCGTACCATAGCGGAAACAGAGAAGGGATCCGGGCCGGCCAGGTTTACGCTTCCCGTTTTGGCGCAGCCATTGGCGTCGGTAACAGTGACGGCATACTGCCCTGCCGCCAGCCCGGTGAGCGCCGAATCGGTAAGGCCCGTATTCCACATAAAGGAATAGGGCGGGGCGCCGCCGAATACCAGGGCCCGGATGGCGCCGTCGGCAGCCCCTGTGCAACTGATCCCACTGACATCGATGGGCAGGATGAGGGCCGGCGGCTGGCCGACCTCGATGTTTTCCACCACCCGGCTGTTGCCTGCCGCATCGGATATGGTGAAGTTGTAAAGTCCGGCATACAAGCCGGCTGTGCCGTATCCTGCCTCTTCCCCGTTTTCCCAGCTATACTGAAAAGGAGGCTGGCCGGTAACCAGAAAATGCACAGCTCCGTCCGAACCATTGTAGCAGCTCACGGGATCGACAGTGGAGAGCAAGGCATTGAACACCGGATCGAGGGGCAGCTCGTAGGGGCCGATATCCACTACACCGCCCGATATACGGGGGGTTCCGTCCAGGTCGTACTGTAGGCCCACCGAATCCAGGATGCTGTTCAGGCCGGCGTTGACGGCGGGCGACGCAGGCAGTAGATGAAAGTCGGCGGCGGCAGTATCCACGAACATCGGGCTGGCGCCGAAGCGCATCCCATTGCAGTTGGCGTTCAAGTTGGTCGACAGAAGGAAGCTGTCGGCTGGATTGCCCTCCTCATAGTAAGCATACACAAAAGAGGAATCGGCCACCGCCAGCTGATCACAACTTTCCACATCCATAAGGCAATGGTTCAGATTGATGGGGGTATTGCTCAAAAGCACAGGAGTGTTGAGGTTGCTGGACAGGTTCCGATACAGGATGCTGTTGTGGAAACTGAGCTCGTGATCAGTGCCGTCGGCATAACAAAGGCCCCCGTAGCGAGCGGTGTTCCGGTAGAACAGGCAGTTGATGTACTGCATCCGGCTTCCTGCAACGTGATAGTTATAGATGGCGCCTCCGTACCAGCCGCTATGGTTCCGGCTGAAGATACAATTGACAAAATCGACGCTGTTGTCCTGCTCCCGGAAGGCTACCGCCCCGCCGAATGCCGCGTTATTTTCCTCAAACCGGCAGTCTCTGATCAGCAGGGTATTTTCATTCGAGAAAAGTAGCGCCGAACCGATATTGTTGCAGGTGTTATTGCGAAAGGTGCAACCGGAGATGGCGCCGGAGGAATGGCCTCCCATGGAAATTCCGGCGCCGTTCCGGGCAATATTACCCGTAAAGCTGCAATTGCGAACCATAATTGAAGCGCCGTGGAACGCCAGTGGCGGCAAGGCATTCTCGACATTCTGGCCGCCGTTGCCGACAAATTCACATCCGGTTACCAGGATTGTCCCCTCTCCCCTCTGGCTAACCAGGCCGGCGCCGCCCTGGTTGTTGACAAACCGGCAGTTGTGTATCTCCGCCTCCAAAGGGGTATACGGGCTGCTGATGCTCAATGCGTGGGCGCCAGAGCTCCCGGCTTTGCCATTACCGAAGAAAAAGCAGTCCTCCACTATGGCGCGGTTGCCGTTTGCCGTAGAAGAGAATACCCCGCCGGCAATTCTCAAGGCGGTGTGTTCTCCTATATTGTTCAGCAACACCTGGCAGCTGTCGAGCCGGAAGACGGCGCCGGTGGCGTTCTCTCCTTCCTGATTCTGGATGTAGAAAGCACCGCCATTGCTCCCCGCCGTATTCTGCTGCCAGGTGCAGGCCCGGAACTGCGGGCATACATACCCCCCATTGGTACCGATGCCCATAACAGCGCCTCCCCTTTCGGAGGCTTTATTGGCGACGAAAGTACAATTGACAAAGACGGGAGTAGCAGAATTGCCTGCGCCGGCGGCATAAATGTAAACGGCGCCCCCATTCTTTCGCCGGCCGATGTAGGAATCGTTGATCGACGCCGAATTGGCCAGCCCCTCCCGGATGGTAAAGCCGTCGATCAGGGTACTGGCGTCACAGTGTTCCAGGTAAACCACGGTATAGGCATCGTTCAGCGTATCGGGGTTCAGGCCGTTGGCGCCGCTCAGGATTGCCGGGTGGCTAACCCAGTCGCGTTCCTCCCGGCTTTGTTCCGTACCGGAAAACCCTCCGTATAATTTAACCCCGTTGGGTATTTCAAAACTGGCGTCCCGGTTAACCGGGGTTCCGGGGTGGGGAAAATAAATGCCTTCGGCCACCCAGATCTCATCGCCGTACCGGGCGGCCGCCAGCGCATCGTGGAGGTTGTAAAAGGCGTCTGCCCAACTGGTTCCATTATTGGCGCCATTGGCATTCAGGTTGACATAGATGGCCGCCGGGAAAACGGGAAGGGCGCAGAATATAGCCGCCAGGGCCAAACAAGTTCGCAGGTTGGGTCTAACGTTCATGAGCATAAAGAGGTATTGTACCGGTGCAGCCGGGTGATCGATAGTTACTTTGCTAAAAATAGCGACATTTTCCGGAAAGCACGTTGGACAAAAATTCCCGAATATAGATTATTTTCAAGCCTACTTATTTAAAAACAAATTGATTATCAAATATGTATGAGAAAAACTCTAGAAAACCGGCTTAACTTTGTGGCCCTCCTGCCCATTGCCGGAACCGAACTGGCTGAGGAAGGAATATACACCTGCATTTACTGCAAGAAATAGTATCTTCACCCGCACACAGAAAAACCACCAACTCACTATGAGGAAAATTTTTTCAGCACTATCCCTCCTTATGGGTTTATATTCCATAGGTAATGCTCAGGTCTGGCTCGAGTTGGGAGCAAAGGGTATGATGGGCATGACCGGCTTCTACAACAAGAATATCGTATCGGATTCCCGCCACGACAGCCAGTTTGGCCTCGGCCTTTCGGTGGGGGGGGTAGCGGCCCTCAACTTCGGCGAATACCACGGCCTGAATTTTGAGATATTATCTGCTACCCACCACCAATCCATGAGCTTCCGGAGTGATGATGGCGCCAGCAATACGATAAACATCGAATGGCAGAGCGTTGACGCCTACCTCATGTACCGGTGGTACCGGGACAACGGGGCATTTGTGGAAGCAGGCCCCAAGATCACCTACGTCAATGAAGTACAGCAATCCTTCGGCACCGACTGGTCGGAAGTGACCGGCAAATACGCCAGCCGGTATACATCGGCGGCTGTGGGCGTGGGAGGGTTCGTCACGGCTTCGCAGGTTTTGACCGTCAAAACCGGCATACGCGCCGAATATGCCCTGACGGACCTCATCTCCGAACAAGGGCAAATGGAAGGCTACCCGGCGCCCTACACGTCTTTTGACTCTTACCGGGAAACGCGCCCTTTCCGCGCCGGTTTCTATCTGGAAGTCACCTTCGGAGTCGGCGGCATCGCCAAGTCTATGTGTGGCGCCCGGGGCATAATCCTGGGGACGGGCTATAATTAAATTGGCTTTCAATTAAAATTAATTTTTTCTCCTGTGGCGAGGCATAAAAAATGAAGGCGGGAAAGCCAGAACCTTTGCCGACATTGCAATGTTTTGTATCACAAGGAGCTAAAAATCAATATTCTTAAACTTTTTTTATTAATTTTTATTTACCTTGCAGGCAATAATAATACCAAAAATACGAATACATGAGTCAACCATCCCTTAAACCTTTAGAAATAGAGGCCCTTCTCACTCAATATAGATCCGACCTGCGCAAACTGGAATACCAGGTCCACCAAACCCAAGCCATAATCCAGGAGCTTGAAAAGCAGGCCGCCGAAGTGCAGGAGGCTCTTGCTTTCGAAGAATCCAAAGCATTGCCCAGTGCAGAAAAGGCCAAAGCGGCTCCTTCAGCGGAAAGCAAACCGAAAAAAGCGAAAAGAGGGCCCGGCAGGCCTCGTAAAACAAAAACGGCAGCCACCAAAGAAACCGCTGCGGCCAAGGAGGAAGCTCCTAAAGCAGAGGAGAAAGCGGCCGAAGCTGAAAAAACTGCGGCTAAAGGGAAATCCCCAAAAAGTGCTCCCGGAAAGAAAAAAGGGGCCGGCCGGCCGCGGAAAAGCGCCGGTGCACAGAAAACTGGAAAAACGGCAAAAAAAGATGCCGCGGAAAAGAAAGAGCGCGGCTACCGGCTTTCCGAGTGGGATAAGTTCGTAGTCGATAGCCTGAAGACCAAACAACAGGCCCTTATCACCAAAGATTTTGTTGACATTGCCAAAGCCAACCCCGATATCAAATCGGGAGAAGCTCAAATAAAGGTAAAGCTGAACCGCAGCCTCCACAAATTATCCAACAAAAAAGGTTCCCTCGTAAAGGTAGAACACTCCGGCCGCGGCTTTGCTTATGCCCTCTCGGAATGGGTCAACAACAAAGGGGAGCTGCCGAAAAAATACGCCCGGTAGGGTAGGGTAGGAAGGAATGTAGGCCCGCCTTCATTTTTACCCGGAAGAGCCTATGGCGAAGACGGGGATGGGATGAAGGATCTGGCGGGCGATTTCCTTTTTCCAACCGTTTCCTGCGCCCTGTAGGCTGTAAGAATAAAGCCCCCGCAGATTGTTGCTGCGGGGGCTTCTTCTTAAAAAGTAGCCTTTGTATCCATTGGATAATTGATGCAAATTAATGTTTCCTTACAGCAATTGCAAATTCCCGAATTGAATAGTAGCCCATCTTCCCTTTTATTTATCATCGCCGGCTTATGCGGTTCACCATGGAAATACCCGGCTCCGCCCCGATGTCAATGCCCTGAAGGCCGCTGACATTATGCCATATCACTTTCTCCAACTCTTCTGTCAGCAGGCCATAGACCTTGGCGAACCGCCGGGTAGCCATCATCATGCCAAAACAGGCGGACCGGAAATAAGACTTCAGGTCGACCACGGCATAAGAGCTGCTGTCATGGTAGCGGTTGAGGCGCCCGAGAATACTGTATCGCCCTTTCACCCAACTATACCCCCAAAACCAGACGTGGAAAGGCGCAGTGGCGAAAAACACCAGGGCATGGTACCAGAAATGCCGGCCTCTGAGGTATACATAGTGGTGCACCATCAGGTGCCGGCCGATCAGGGTGAAGTAAACGAAGTAAAAAAGGGTGCTTTTCCTTGGGGTTTGGAAGGTGGCCTTAAAAAACTCCTTTTCGCCGTGGCGGTAGTGATAGCTGTCTTCCCTGCTCCAGCCCAGGTCTTTTATGAGGTGCTGCTGCTCGAGCGTTACTTCTTTCAGTGGCCCGAATTGCTCATTGGCCGAGTTCCATAGAAATTCGCGGAAGCATTCCTTCAGGTGCTCGGCTTCTTCCCGGGTTGCCGTTTCCTCTAGGCTGATGGGAATGACCGCCTCGAAAGCTTTCCTGCCGTAGCGAAAAAAGAGGTTATTGCCCTTGAAGTGGTCCTGGGGCGCCTGGTCAAAATCGCGGTCGATGAAATAGGCCGCCACCGCAAAGATGATGGCCGACAGAACGGCAATCCCCAGAGGGATGGCCAGGCTGCCCAGAAAATGAGCCTCCCAGGTGGCCTCCACATCCGGCCAGCGATACAGCGCGGGAATGGCAATACCATAGAGGGTGAGAAAAAAGGCCACCTTAAGCAGGGCAAAGGAAATGCGGGGGTTCCACAAAAAGAGTACAAGGATTGTAACTCCAATAAGCAGATACTCAAGGGGAATGGTAGCGTTCATCATAGTATGTTCTTTTTGGCGGCAAAACGGCAGCCGTATACAACGAGGGGGGGTAGAAAGGCCTGACCATTAATACGCCCGGCGGCGCCTTTTGTTTCAGGGAGAATTCTACTATCTTGGTAGAGATTCTAAAATATACCGGCAATGAGAATTCTCGCTCTGATCGCAGCATTGCTCTGCAGCGCCCTGTCCTTCAGCCAGATGACGATCACCGACGGCAACTGGGAAACGGTCCTGAAAATGGCCCGCGAATCGGGCAAGCCCGTGTTCGTAGACGCCTATACCGAGTGGTGCGGCCCCTGCAAATGGATGGCCGCCCATGTCTTCACCCGCGAGGACGTGGGGTACTTCTACAACCAGAATTTCATCAATGTGAAGATGGACATGGAGCATGGGGAAGGGCTGCTCTTCGCCCGCGCCTATGATGTGAGCCGCTATCCCACCTTCCTGTTCATCGACGCCGAAGGCGATATGCTGCACCGCGGCCTGGGCCGCATGAGCGCCACCCAATTCCTGGAGCTGGGCGCCGCCGCCCTCGACAGCACCCGACAGGTGGGCACGCTGGAGCGCGCCTACCGCGCCGGCGGCCGCTCCCCGCAAATGATGCGCGCCTACGCCCGCGCCCTGCATAAGGCCGGCTATGGCGACCCCGCCGCCATCGCCCTGGAATACCTCGAAGAACAAAATGACTGGGCTACCCCCGAAAACCTGAAACTGATGGCCGAGCTGGCGCCGCCCGATATCCAGCATCCCATGTTCCGGTTCCTCGCTAAAAACCGAAACCTGGCGTATATGTATACAGATCCACTGCTGGTGGATCAAACCCTGAAAGCCGGGCTCGGCGTGGAGGCCGGCAAAGAGAATATTACAGATGATTCGCGTATCACCGCTATTTTCCGGGAGGTATTCCCCGAAAAAGGCCGGCAGTACGCCATAGAATACCAGCTGCAGCAACTCCGACGCAGCCAGGAAGAAGCCGATCGCCAGCGCTACATCGCCCTGGCCCTGGAACTCGA
>JAGFJE010000560.1 GCA_024103175.1 Phaeodactylibacter sp. | reverse complement strand
CGCGCTACTGCCTTAAAAGGCATACATATCGCAAACAGGTCCCAAGTAAAAGGGTCAGGCTAATAGGAGATTATGACTTAGGGCGCGGTAAATGTAATACTTTTTGGCTATATATTGTAATCGAATGGCCGGCCTTAACGTGATAAATTTAGTTTTTCCTAATGGATGATAAGCTCTAAAACGAGAATTGCCGGGCTGAAAGTAGGGCTATCCCTTTTTTCTTTTAAAGATTTTCCGGATTTTCGAAATCCGGAAAATCTGATGTCCATGAGCGCATTCCGTTCCGCTACCGATGGCACTTCACAACTGGCGCGAGGCTTTTTCACCGGCCTCTTCGTACTGGCCATGGTGATAGTGGGCCTGTACCTGTATCAGAACAAGTGGGAAGACATCGGAAAGCAGTTGCCCATCATTTATGAACTGAGCGATACTTACCGGTCGGGGCTGGAAGCGATGGGCGGTATCTCTGCCCGGGCCCTGCAGCGGTTTTACGAGTTAGACACTTCTACTGATATCTTCAATGAACGGCAAGACGGCCGGATCGGCCTGCGTTCCACCTGGAAAAGGGAGGCCATAGCCGACAAGCTGGAGAAGGCCGGTTTTTCCAAAGGCAGGCTGCGGGCCGCCGGCCAGTTTCTCGACTACATCGAAGCCAACAAGGAGGCGGCGCTCTGGGAAATGCACGAGCACAAGGTGCCAGCCAGCATCAAGCTGGCGCAGGCGCTCCTGGAGTCCAGCGCCGGCCGTTCTCAGCTGGCCCGCAAGACCAACAACCACTTCGGCATCAAGGCCCGTCCAAGCGCCCGCGCCCGCGAGAAGATCAACAGCCGCCGAAACCACGAACTGCGGGATGAGGATTTCCTGTTCATCTCCCCGGCCGTCGGCGTCTTCAATTTCCACGACGACCACTCCTACGACCGCTTCGAAACCTACCGCTCCGTACGCGACAGCTACGCCCGCCACACCCAATTGCTCACCCGCCCCTGCACCCCCGGCCATAAAGGGTGCTACAGCTGGATCTGGACGGCCTTCCCCGTCGGGCGCGACCACGACATCACCGAGGCGGCGCGCACCTTCCAGCGCGCCTCTGGCATCGCCCCCCAGGAATTCTTCAACGGACAGACCACCGTACCTTACTACGCCGCCTGCGCCGCCGGCCTGAAGATGGCGGGATACGCCACCAGCAAGACCTACCACCAGAAGCTGTGGTACCTGATCGATACCTATGAGCTGTGGCGGCTGGACCTGGCGTTGGTGAAAGGGATGGAGGGGTGATTATCCCCGGCCGCCAATTTATTCCTTCCTCCTCTTATGCCATCTGGACTTTGGACGTGCCCTTATTTGAAGTCGGAAGTGGGACACGAGCGAAGCGACTGACGAAGTAAATCGGAAGTCAGAATTTGGCTCCAAATGGGCGCTCAACGCTCACTTTTCCGCCTTCCGCCTTCCGATTTCCGACTTTACCCTGGGACCGTCCAAAGTCCAGTTATGCCATAAGCTGATGCGCTTCCCATCCGGGGGCTATTGGTGCAGGAGTTGACAACTGACGGCGAAATTTTGTAAATTTGAGAACCTCAAATTCCTCGATTCCACTTCTGTCCTTCAATCCATCGGGTATATGCTGCGGACAATTACAGTATTAGGGGTATTTTTTGTTCTCGCCTCTTCGCGGATATTTGGGCAAACATCAGATACTCTGCGAAAAATTTCCGGCCAGCTGCTCAACCCGGAAGGAGAAGCCCTGGTTGGGGCCAGCATTTTTGTCAAGGACAGAGAGTCCGGAACAATTACAGATGCGAATGGGCAATTTGAGTTGCGTGTTTTACCCGGCGATTCACTGGTCCTGTCTTATGTAGGGTATGAGAAAAACGCAATAGCCGCCGGGAATGCGCTCTTCATCACAGCAACATTACTTCCCAGGGTGGAAAGCCTGGAGGAAGTAGTGGTCACAGGCTATAAACTCCAGAAAAGAAGAAACCTGGCGGGAGCGGTGAGCCATCTTTCCAGGGAAGATCTCAATACCGGCATTATCCATGCGCCGGAGCAGCTCATGCAGGGGCGGCTGGCGGGCGTTGAATTCCTTAGGACAACGGGAGCGCCGGGCGCAGCCTACCTCATCCGCATCCGTGGCGCCGGGAGCATCCGGGCCAACAACAATCCGCTCTATGTGGTTGACGGGTATCCGCTCGACCTCGCTTCCGTGACGCCGGGCGCCCAGGTGGTGGAAGAAAGCAACCCGCTCAATTTTCTGAATCCGGCGGATATCGAATCCATCGACATTCTGAAGGATGCCTCGGCAGCGGCCATCTACGGCGCCCGTGGCGCTAATGGAGTGATCCTCATCACCACTAAAAACGGCAAGGGCGGCCGGCCGCAGCTCAATTATTCCACCTATACTGCAACCTCAAAGCAGCTCCGCAAGATCGATGTGCTCACCAGTTCCGAATTCAGAAGGCTGCAGGGGCAATACAGCTTCACGGGCAACGATCTTGGCGCCTCTACGGATTGGCAGGAAGAGGTTAGCCGGGCAGCCTTCACGCACAATCACGAACTATCGCTGTCGGGGGGCGGCGCCAGGACGGATTACCGGGCATCCCTCAATTTTCTGGATCAGGAGGGCATTTTAAAAAACTCGGGCTTTCTGAGAGCCGCCGCCCGCGCCAGGATTCGGCATAGGGCCTGGAAGGACAGGTTGGCTGTGGACCTCAACCTGGCATACGCTCATCTTCGGGAACAGCGCCCTCCCGCCGGCATCGCTTCTTTCGCTCTTTTTCTGAACCCCACAATGCCGATCAGGAATGCAGCGGGCGATTTTTTCGAGCCTATTCCCAATTTCAATCATGCTGTTGCCCTGCTGGATGGGACAGATGACGAGACGCGAACCAACCGCATACAGGGCATGCTTTCAACAACTTTGCAGTTGGCCAAGGGGCTTTCCTACCGCTTTCAGTTCGGCGGCGATAACTCGGTAGGCACCCGCCGGTTCAGCCTCAACCGGCCACAACCACCTTTTACGACTAATCAGGCGGACATCAGCGAGCGGGAAACCGGCAACATGCTGGTTGAGCATTACGCCACTTTTGAAAAAAACTTTGGCAAAGCACATCGCTTGTCCCTGCTTGCAGGGCACTCCTATCAGGTATTCCGGACTTACGACTTCATCTTTTCCCGGGGTGGTTTTTCAAGCGATGGCATTCTCAACGTTCATAACATCGGCGGAGGCATCGATGATCTATATGCCGAGTCGGGCACGGAAAAAAACGCCCTGCAGTCCTTCTTCGGGCGGCTGGATTATCAGTTGCTGCACCGGTATTTTCTGACGGCCAACTTCCGCCGCGACGGTTCCACCCGCTTTGGAAAGCACAACCGCTACGGCAATTTCCCCTCTTTTGCCCTGGCGTGGAATGTGTCGGAAGAACCATTCCTAACCACATGGAGGAACATGGACCTTCTCAAGCTCCGGGCGAGTTGGGGGATAACCGGCAACCAGGAGATCCCCAACAAGATCACTCAGCAGGTTTTGGGGTTCGGCCCAGGCCTGTCGGCCATCCTCGACAGTACCGGCGCCCCGGTTCCGGGTTTTACTTTCCTGCGCACGCCCAACCCCGGCCTGCAGTGGGAAGAAACCCGGCAGCTGGATCTGGGCCTGGATTTCAGTTTCTTCAAAGGGAGGCTACAGGGAACCATCGATTACTTTGACAAACGAACCAGTAATTTTTTATTAGAACTGGCGGCGGCATCCGCGCCTACGCCTACCGTCTGGGCTAATGTGGAGGGTGAGATCATCAACCGGGGCTGGGAATTCACGCTCGGAGGAACGCTCATTCAGTCCGGCCGTTTCAGCTGGCAGGTGAATGGCAACCTCACGCTCATCGAAAATGTGGTTCGGGGGCTTCCCACTCCTATACGCGTTGGCTTTCAGCCCATTTTTACTGAAAATACGCAGATCATCCAAAACGGGTCGCCGCTTGGTACTTTTTACGGCAGAAAATGGCTGGGCTTCGATGAGCAGGGGTACAGCATAGTAGCGTTGGACGAGCAGGGGAACCCCGCGTTTACAGTGCTCGGCCAGGCCCTGCCCGATTATACCTGGGGAATGAGCCATACGTTCAACTGGGGGAAATTTGACGTTCACCTGATGCTGAACGGGTCGCATGGGAATGAGATATACAACCGCACCGCAAGGGCGCTTTTAGCAAAGCAGGGATTTCCCAGAGGAAATAATGTGCTTGCGAGCCTCCTGTCCTCAAAGGAGGCTTTTGACAATGCGCTGTTCTTCTCCAATTATTATATTGAAGACGGTTCCTATATCCGGCTCAATATGCTCTCGCTGGGTTATACTTTCCAATTGGCTCATACCCGGCTAAGGCTTTACCTGGCCGGCAACAACCTCGCCCTGTTAACCGCTTACCGGGGGTTTGACCCGGAGGTGAATTATCCCTCCTCCACCCGCGGCCGTTTCGGCCGCAGCAATAATATTCCTCCGCTGGGGGTAGACCTTAATGCTTACCCCTCGGCCAGGACGATCATGCTGGGCGCCGAGCTTTCTGTATTTTAAAGAATAAACCAACAGTTTGGCAAAATGATGTCTAAAACCTTGCCACAAAAGCACGAAAACCTGCCTGCTCGGCCGTGGGCCTCTCGGGCAGGCAGGCACGAAATCCGCACCAAGTTTTGTGGGATTTCGTGCCTTTGTGGTTTAGTGGCATCTTAAAACGAGAACTGCTGATAAACCAATTGACGATGGTAAAAGAACGTATAAGTGCAAGGACAAAAACACTGAGGTATAAAAACGTGGCCAAGCCCCCGGATACTCACTCCTTCACTCCTTCATTAATTTTTATCCGGCTCAAACGAGACGGGCAGTCCATTTACTTACCCCTGGCCCTTGCAACCCTCTTCCTGGCCTTCAGCTGTTCGCTGGAGGAAGAGGTTCTGGACGAGAGCAGCGGAGAGAACCTGCTGGAAGAACCCGGCATCGAGATGAACCTCCTGGCCCCTGTCTACAGTCAATTGAAAGCAGTCATTGCCGGCAACTTGTGGGCGCTCAACGAAGTGTCGAGTGATGAAGTGGTTGTTCCAACCCGGGGGCAGGATTGGGAGGACGGAGGCGTCTGGAAGCAAATGCACCGGCACTCCTGGGATGCTGCCAGCGGCCCCATCCTCGATCTCTGGACGGCGCTCGAAACCGGCGTTTCCAGGGCCAACACCGGCCTACTCCTGCTGGAGAGGCTGGAAGGGAAGCGGGACCCCGCATTGATCGGAGCATTGCGCGCGGAGCTGCGCCTACTGCGGGCCCTTTACCGCTACTGGCAATATGACTGCTTTCGGCAGATACCGGTTCGGGATGAAAACGACAGGGATTATCTGGACCCGCCGCCGGTTTTGACGAACCAGGAGGCCTTTGAGTGGCTCGAAAACGAACTGTTGTCCATTTTGCCGGATATGAAACCCCTGGTTGAGCAGGATTACGGCAGGGCCACCATGGATGCCGCCCGTTTCCTGCTGTCCAAGCTCTATCTCAATGCAGCGGTGTACACCGAAGAGCCTGCCTGGGAGCAGTGCCTGGAGCAGTGCGCCGCTATCATCAATACCGGCCGGTATCAGCTTGCCGAAGATTATTTTCACCTGTTCAGCGTCGATAATGAGGCAGATAATACGGAAGCCGTTTTTGTCCTTCGTGGCAGCAGCCAGCAATCCCTGGAGCTTTTTCTGGGGCCGGCCGTCACCCTGCACTGGAACCAGCGGCTGGGCACTTCCCTCTGGACGTTTAATGGGTTTTGCACGGTTCCCGATTTCTTCTACACCTGGGAGCAGGGCGACCCTCGCTTTCAGGATGAACGCATCCGGGCGGCTACCGGCGCTAATCTGGGCTTTCTCGCCGGGCCTCAATACCATCCGGATGGGAGCCCGGTGTTGACAACCGACGGAGAACCACTTGCCTACACGGTGGAGGTAGATCTCTACAACGCCGCGGAGTGGGAAGGCGTGCGCGTATTGAAGTATGAACCCGACCCTGCATCCGGAAACCTCCATTTCCTGGGCCGTTGTGATTTTCTCCTCTTCCGTTTTGCCGACCTGCACCTTATGAAGGCGGAGGCCTTCCTACGGCTGGGCCGGCCGCAGGAAGCATTGGCCCTGGTCAATGAACTGCGCGAGAAACGAGGTGTGCCCGGGCTCGATAAACTGACGGAAGAGGCTCTGGTGAAAGAAAGGGGGTTTGAACTCTACTGGGAAGGCTGGCGCCGACAGGACCTAATCCGCTTCGGCCGTTTCGCCGAGGGCGCCTGGAAGGATAAACAGCCCGTGCCGGAATCTCGTAACGTGTTCCCTATTCCGCAAACTGCCCTGGATGTCAATCCGAATTTGCAGCAGAACCCGGGGTATTGAAGTAGCCGGACACATTTATTTTTTAGGATCAATTTTGCAGAACGATGTCGAAAGCTCTATACATTTCCCTGCCCCTGTGCTTCTTCGGCCTCTTCCCGGCACTTTGCCAGGCGCAGGATGCCGCCCTCATCCGGCTACCCTTTGACGATCCGCTTTCGGAAGAACACATCAGGGCCATCGTACAGGACCGCAAGGGGCTGATCTGGATGGCCACGGCCGACGGCCTGGTGAAATATGACGGTTATCAGTACAAGTTCTTTCGCAACAATCCTTTGGACTCTACCAGCCTGGGGATGAACTATGTCACCTGCCTGGTGGTAGACCGCCACCGCCCCCTGTTGTGGGTGGGTACAGAGAATTGCTTTAGCAAATTCGACCTGCAAACCGAAACCTTCACCAATTACTTTCCCCGGCCCGGCCTTCCGGGAGGCCTTCCCGGAGCCAGGATCGTCACGATGGATCAGGATCTGGATGGCAACATCTGGATCGGCTCACAGAACGGAGGCGCCATCCGGTTTGACCCCGAGGCCGAAACTTTCCGGCTTTTCCCCGAAGACCCGGGCAACCCTTACCGCATCGTGCAGGGCCGGAACCCTATCGTCATGGTGGATGGCAACGGAATGGTATGGGCAGGAGATGAGCAATCCCGGTTTATTCAAATTGCCCCCCGGACCTGGACAAGCAAAGCACTTCCCGATTCACTGGGGCGGCCCCTGTTCGGGTTCCCCCCCCTGTGCAGAGATAGAAAAGGCAATTTGTTTTTGTTTACCACTGAGGGCATTTTCAAGTATACCGTCCAAAACGGGCGGCTTACTCGCTTGCCCTTCAACCCGGAAGAATGGGAAGCACTGCCCCACGGCGAAGCTTCCTGGGAAAAGACCTCCATCATGGCGCCTCTGGCCGATTCACAGGGGCGCCTGGGCTGGGGCACGCAACTGGGCGGCTATTATTTCTACAACCTCTCGAATGACGAGCTCACCTACATCGGCAGCGGCCGCCAGGATCCCAAAAAACTACAAGGCGCGCAGGTTTGGGCTTCCTACGAAGACGCCGCCGGAGCAATATGGCTGGGCCTTTGGAAGGGCGGTTACAACCGACTGGACCCCTACCGAAAGAAAATGGGATTCAAGGCTTTTCAGTATTCAGCAGGTGAAGAAAGCAAGGAAGCCGGAGTATGGAGGATCACCCAGGATAGCCTTGGCGCCTTTTGGGCCCTGGCCTTTCACGCGGGGCTGGCCCATTGGCATCCGGCGGAAGAGCGGGTAGTTTTCTATCCTCATGCCGAAAGGCAGCGCCCCGGAGCCGTAGATTTTTCCAGAGTGATTAAAACCATCGGAAATGGGAAAGCCTGGGTTTTCTACTCTGAAGCCAACCCCTACCTGTTCGACAACAATACGAATACCTACTCCCGGCTTCAACTTTTTCCTCCCGGATTTTCACCACCTCTGTTTTTTTCTCACCCCTCACACCTGTGGTTTGACAGTCCGGAGGGCCCCAAAAAATACGATATGCGAACAGGAGCGTTCATTCAGTCTCTTGACCTGGCGTCCTTTGATGTGAAAACGGGGGGCGATCCTTTCTTTGAGGGCATGATCCTGGAAGACCCCGACGGTTACCTTTGGCTGGGCAACACGCCCAAAGGGCTGGAAAAGATCGACCTGAAAAAGAAGCAGGCCTTCCGCTACCGATATAAGGGCCATCAGCAGAAGGGGGGTAGCTCCAACGACGTCGAATCCCTACACCTCGATCAAAAAGGAAATTTATGGATCGGGACTTATGGCGGGGGGCTGGTCAAACTCGATGCGGCGGAAAAGAGCCGGCCCGATCCCCGCTTCCGGCATTTCCGGGAATACAATTCTGGTATTGCCTCCGACCGGGTGTACGCTATCCTGGAGGCACGGGACGGATCACTGTGGATGAGCACCCACCGGGGCATCTCCCGCTTCGATCCGGAGACGGAGCAATTTAAGAATTACGATCATACGGTAACTGGCCAGATCTTTCAGTTTACCGATTCCAAATACAAAGGGCAAGACGGTACGCTGTACTTTGGCGGCAACCGCGGCGTTACCTATTTCCATCCGGACAGTATTCGCCTGAACGGCCATGTGCCCGATATTGTCATCACAGACTTTTACCTCTCTAATGTGGCTGTGCCGGTAAAGGGTTCTTTCGCCGACACGTTGGGTTGGGGCCCTCCCCTTTCCCGCCACATATCTTACACAAAATCCGTCACGCTGCCCTATTGGCAGAACGACCTGTCCTTTGCCTTCTCCGCGCTCAGTTATTCCCGGCCGAAAGGGAACCAATATGCCTATATGCTGGAGGGGTATAGCGATAAATGGGTTGAAACCGATGCAAACAACCGCCTGGCCAGTTTTACCAACCTCGATCCCGGCCGCTACATTTTCCGGGTGAAAGGCGCCAATGCGGACGGCGCCTGGAATGAAGCAGGGGCTTCCCTCAGCATAAGGATACTGCCGCCCTGGTGGGCTGCCTGGTGGGCCTACATCCTCTACGCAGCGGCTGCTCTGGCTATAATTTTCGGCCTGTTCCGCTTCCAGCTTCGCCGCCGCCTGGCCCTGGCCGAGACCCGCCGCCTTCAGGAGCTGGACGCGTTCAAAACCCGGTTCTACACCAACATCACCCATGAATTTCGCACGCCCTTAACCATCATCCTGGGCCTGGCCGATCAGGTAAAAACCCAGGTGAGCGAACAGGTAAAAGGCCACCTGCAGATCATCGGCCGCAACGGCCGGCAACTGCTCCGGCTGGTCAACCAGATGCTGGACCTTTCCAAGGTGGAATCCGGCCACCTGAAACTAGACATGGAACAGGGCGACATCATCAATTACCTGCAGTACCTGATGGAATCCTTCCATTCCTATGCGGAAAGCAGAAAGATACGCCTGCATTTTCTGAGCGGCCTGAAAACGTATTACCTGGATTACGACTCCGTCCGGCTGATGCACATCATCTCCAACCTCTTGTCCAACGCCATTAAATTCACGCCGGAGGGCGGAAATGTCTATTGCTCGGTGGAAGCGCTGGAAGAGCAAAAAAAGCTGCAGATCACAATCAAGGATACCGGTGTCGGCATTCCGGCGGAGCAGTTGCCGTTTGTTTTTGAGCGGTTTTATAGCCCCCCTCAGTCCTCACGCCCCTCCCCCGCCCTCCCCAAGGGGGAGGGAGAAGGCTCAATGGGCGCCGCCAACCAGGAGCCGATCCCCCCTCCTTTGGAGGGGGTTAGGGGGAGGCTGGGGCTGGGTGGCGCCGGCATCGGCCTCGCCTTATCCAAAGAGCTGGCCAAACTTATGAACGGGGACATCACCGTTCAAAGCGAACTGGGGAAAGGCAGTGAATTCACGCTCACTTTACCCGTAAGCAGGCGGCAAGCAATAAAAACAATAGAGGCCGGCCCGCCGGATATTGCCGTACCGCCGGAAGCGCCCGCCCCGGAGCCGGAAAAACGATCGGGAAGGCCGCTGATGCTGATCGTCGAAGATAACCCGGACCTGGTGCGGTACCTGACGGGCTGCTTCAAATCGGCATACAACCTGGAATTTGCCTACAATGGCCATCAGGGCTTTGAAAAAGCTGCCACCCTGATCCCCGACATCATTATCACCGATGTGATGATGCCGGAGATGGACGGGCTTGAACTCTGCACACAGTTAAAGCGCCACCCTATGGCCAGCCACATTCCCATCATCATGCTGACGGCGAAGGCAGACGTAGATTCCCGCCTGGCGGGCCTGAGGCGCGGAGCAGACGCCTACCTGGCGAAACCCTTCCTGCAGGAAGAACTGAAAGTCCGGATCAAAGCGTTGCTGGAACAACGGCGGCAACTGCAGGCCTACTACCGTTCACAGGCTGGCCTTTTCACACCAAAGGCCCTTCCGGCGGCCCCTCCCGACGAAGAGGCCAACCAGGAAAGGGCATTTCTGAAAAAGATCAATCAGGTTATTGAGGACAACCTAAACAATACCGGGTTCACCGTCGAACAGCTGGCCCAGGAGCTCTTCGTCAGCCCTTCCAGCCTGTATCGAAAACTCACCGCCCTCACCGGTATGAACCCCAACCGTTACATCCGCTCTTTCCGCCTGGCCCATGCCCGCGAACTGCTCCGAAAAACGGCACACCCCATATCCTATATCGCTTTCGAAACCGGCTTCCAGGACGCCCGCTACTTTTCCCGCGCCTTCAAGCAGGATTTCGGCTTGACGCCGACGGCGTACCGTAAGGACAGCCATCCGAGAAAGAAGTGAGCTGGCCTGTGTCAGCTGACAACTTTCCCCGGCTGCCGGAGCCTGTGGTGAAGGCATGCGAGTTTGTCTGTTGACTTGGCTCCATGAAGGAAATGAGCAGGCAACAGAAGTATGTGTTTAGCGCTGAGGTGAGGTGACATCTTTTTGCCCCCAGATCCTGGCGATTAAGCCTGTTTCGGCGGATTGAAGGGCAAAAAAGGTGTCATCTCACTTCGCCAGATGACATCCCGACAAAATGCCGGGACAAGCTCTTTCGCCCTGTAAACTGCAGTGATGTGAGCTAAAGTCCGGTATATAAGGCGAAAGATGTCACCTGGCTGAGCGCTAAACACATACCAACAGAAAGTTTCCTACTCATGCGGGCTCACCTCAGCGCCACCGGCCGCGCCAGAAAGCGCTCGCCGATCTGCAGGCGGTAATAATACCATCCCGCAGTCACCGAAGCTGGCCGCCGCCAGCTGATCCGCTGCCGGCCAGCCTGGAGTTGTTCATCGGCGAGTATATGTATGGGCTGGCCCAGGGGGTTATACAGAGTGAGTTGTACCCGCGCCGCTTCTGGCAGGTCAAATTCAAAGTTGAGTTGGGCCGCCGCCGGATTGGGGAAGGCGCGGAGGTTGATCTCAGCAGGTTTCAGATGCGCTTTGGTGCTCGTTAGCGGGTTTCGGTTGAAGAAATTCCAGATCTCCGCACTGGCGTTGATATCGAGGTTGAGATTTCCCAGAAAGGGAAGCAGGTTGATGCCTCCGGGCCATTGGTGCCCTCCGCCGAACACTTTGAAATGCGCGACTTCGGCATCACAACCGAACCACTGATGGTATTCCACCGTAGAGCTGTCTGCTGTAGTGAGGTCCGGCAGGGTTGTGATCTCAGGCATTGCGCCACATCCGTTTTGCGTTGTCCAGAATTCAATGGTTTCAGGGACAGAGTAGAGCAGGCCAGGTAAGCCCATTTCATAGTCCAAAGCCCCTTCTTCCGTCCCAGTGATCTGCAAAACGGGCACGGCGCGGCTGGTAGTACAAGGCCAGGTGGTGGGCAAGGTCGAACCTACTGCCGCAATAGCGGCAATGCGGCTTTCCTCACAGGCTAAAATATGGGAGAGCATGCCGCCATTGGAGAAGCCGGTTGAATAGATCCGGGCCGGGTCAATACTATAGTTTGCCGCAACCGTATCGATCAACCGGCCAATAAAACCAACATCATCCACATCATCCGGCGA
>JAGFJE010000501.1 GCA_024103175.1 Phaeodactylibacter sp. | reverse complement strand
GGCGATACACTTTGAACAAGGGCCCATAACGTTCCGCATAACGGTGAAGGCCTCTTCGGCTTAATGTCTTTTTTTCATATTTTTATTTTTTAAGCTCAAATTTAGTCATTTGTCCAAGCCCAAGGCTGTGCCGCTGCTACGCAGCTCAATTGCACCCCTGGCACATAGCCAGGGGCGTCAGCCCTGTGGAATAGTTTTCAAATTCCACAGGGTCAGCCCCTGGTAAAGAATTCAGGGGTATTAAGCTCCGTAGGAGCGACAGAGAGCTCCCATATGCCCGTTCTATCGCTCCTACGGAGCTTTCTCCCCTTTGGAACTCCCAACCCGGAGCTGACGCTCCGGGCAAGGGACTGTCGCCGCTACGCGGCTGATCTTAAGTTAACAAAGTAGTACTAAATATGTCCGACTAATTACCTGCACTTGACAATAACTGAAAATCATTTGTAAATTATAGGCTGTTTCTACACAAAACAGATCATTTTCTGCCGGGCGACTCCCCAATCTATCCTATCCTATGGACTATTTCTTACGCCCTGTGCCAAAAGGATATCCATGCTATTATAATTTTTTAGCCTGGGCCGATAGCGGTAGCTTCGGAAACAACACCTAAATATAAAAACATCAACTATGAGAAAAACAGAACAGAGTTCCTCCACAATTCTGCGTGCCCGATCCATTGGCAGCGATGCCACCGGAACCCATCCTGGCGATCAAAAAGGGGTGGCCGGCCCGGGCGCCTTCAATTTCGGCAGCCTTGACGCTGTAAATATCTTCAATGGCAACCTGGCCCTGAAAATACCGATCGGGCTCACCTTTCCGGTGGGTGGCAGTTTTTCCTGGGGGCTCAACCTACATTACAATTCCAAGGTCTGGGATTATGAACCTGGAAAACGCGGCCATGTCGACGTCCATTTCAATGCCGGCCTGGGCTGGTGGCTCTCCTTCGGCTTTTTGCATCAGCCCGGGGAAAAGGGCGGGCATCCCAGTTACTGGGTGTACATCAGCAGTGACGGTTCCTCCCACCAATTTAATGAGAGCCTGCGGCATGGCATGCCGGTGCCGGCCGGCGATCAGGGTAAGGTGTTTTATACCCGAGACGGTAGTTACCTCCGTTTAACGCTGCTCAATAATAATACCCGGACGATTGAATTTCCGGATGGAAGAATTCAGTCTTTCGATCAGCAAGGCCGCCCTACGGAACTACGGGACCGGCATGGCAATTTTGTCAGGGTTCAATACCCCGGTGAAAACTGGCGGATCATCGACCGGCACGGCAGGGTTGTCAACGTTCTATTTGATACCAGTATTACAGATCCAAATAACCAAAGTGAAGCCAAACCTCAAGTCAGCGAGGTTAACTACCAGGGGTTTGGCGGACAGGCGGTAAGGTATCAGTTTCGGTACCGGGAAACGCCTCAGTACCGCAAAAATATTCCGGTGGAAATTTACCGGAAAGCGCAGATCAACGCCTCGGTCCGAACTCCTTTGCTGGACCAGTTGATATTACCCGATGGCTCTTTCTTCAATTTTGATTATTTTTTGAAGAATGTTGAGAAAAACGACCCGGAAGGCTCCGGAGTGACTCTATTTGAGGTACCCGGCCGCATCCGGTCGCTCACCTTGCCGGCCGGCGGGCGCTACGAGTGGGAATATGCAAGTTATTACTATATCGAATACTCCGGGCCCGGCCAGCCTGACCCAGGTGGAAATGGCGGCCGCCCCCCCTATCGCAGTCCTTCCGGCGACGATGGTATTTTCTACAAAAAAATGTATCGTTCTGATGGGCAGCAGGAAGCCCGGTGGCGTTACCGTCCGATTAGCAACAAAACCACCCGGCCCGGCACGCCCGAAAACACCCAGACGCGGGTGGAAGTAACCGACCCGGCGGGAAACCGCACCATGCACTACTTTTACCGGGAAGGGACGGACTGGAAAACCGGATTGCCGTTTTCTCTGGTGGAATCACACGAAGTGGATGGCCTGAAGTGCTTCCTTTCCAAAGAAATATTTGACAAGAACAACCGGCTGCTGCGCAAGGAATATGTGCGATATACGGCCGACCCGGTGGCCTTTCTGCGGGCCGCCAACCCCCGGATGACTGCACAGCGGACGGTCTTCTGGGATGACGGCCAGCGCTATATTGAAAGATCCTTTTCGGATTTTGATGGCCTGGGCAATTTCCGTAGGGTAAAAACCAAGGGCAACCTCCATGGCGTCCGCGCGGCGGTGGACTATACCAACTGGAACCCCTTCAGCCGCCATTTTGACTACGACCGGATGGACAATCAATACGAAAAGAATGACTTCGAGATGCCCCTGTCTTCAGATCCCTGGGTATTGAAGATTGTCGTTGCAAAAATTCGCCAGGAACAGGGCAGGCAATCCAAAACCAAGTATTTCGTTCAACGAAAAACGGGGTTTGTCCTCGGAAAGCGGGTGCAGCTTGGCAACCAGCCCCACCCCGACGACCTGCTTGAACTCCATCAGCCCGATGGGTTCGGAAATGTACTTCGCACAGCCTACTATGGCGGCGACGGTGGCGGGCTGCCCGCCAGCAATGATTACGGCGTCCTGGCCAATAACCTGCCCACCCCCGATTACGAAATCGTGAATACCTATCAGTTCGGGGTACGGAAGACTTCCAAGTACACTGGCCCCGGGACCGAGAGCCTGTACTTGCTGAACCGGCAGATTGACAAGCCATCCGGGCTGGCCAGCAAGGAATGGGACACTTCGATGATGGCCACTACCTTTGAATATGACGAAATGGGCCGGTTGCGCAAGGTGAAACCCGTCCACGGGAAAGGCGCGTCCACCATTCATGAGTACACGGTCAGGCCCGGCGGCAGTAAGATCAATACCGTTAGTAAAGACGAATTTGCGCCCGGCCAGCCGGAACTGGCCCGTAGCCGGACTCACTTCGACGATTTCGGCAGGGTTGTCAAAGAAGAAAACGCCTATAGCCTCGATCCGCTTCAATGGGCGGAACAGCGCACGGTATACAACGAGAATGGGCAGAAGGCCAAAGTGACGGAATGGGCTTTCGGCCATACCGGCAAAGCCACTGAATACCGCCAGTACGACCCATTCGGCCGTGTTGGTAAAATTATCACTGCTGATGGCCAGGAAACGACTTTTCAATACAAAGGGCAGCGGGAGGTGAGGCGAACCGCCCAGGTACGCACTACCACGCAGGGCGCCCAGCCCGTCCTCAGGCCGGCTACAACTATTGAATACTATGACCACCTGGGGCGGTTGTTCCGGGTAGAGGAACCGTCGGGCCCCAATGGCGGTATGAACCGCATTGACTATTCCTATGACATTGGCAACCGCCTGGAAACGGCCGTTCAGTACGGTTCGGGCGTTAGCCAGGCGAGGCGGTTCACCTACGACAATCGCGGCTTGCTGAAGCAGGAACAACATCCGGAAAAGGGGGTAAATGGAAATGGCGTCGTCAAATACTCCAATTACGACGCCAGAGGGCATGCGCGCAACGTGGAGGACGACCGCTCCGTTCTAACCTACGTCTATGACAAAGCCGAACGGCTGGCCTCCGTCTGGGAAGGAGGCAAACTGTGGAAATCATTCGAATACGCCACAAGCAACGGCGGCGGCGGGAACTGGCGTTTGGGGAAGGTTGAAAAGGCCATGCGCAAGAATTACGTCACCATTCCCGGCCAGAATAATGAACTGACGGTTACCGTCACCGAAACGTATACCTACCAGGGCAGGCTGGGAAAGCCCTCCCGGCGCCATACCAATATTTACCTGGGAACAAATGACGGCCACACTTTTGAGCAGTCCTTTGAATACGATGCGCTGGGCAATATCACCCGCCTCCATTACCCCGTCAAAACGCCTGACAACCCCTGGAACAACCTTCCAAGGTCGATAAAGAACGAATACACCGCAGGCAGGCTGACAAGTGTGCAGGGCCTGAGGGCGAATGGCGCCCTCCAGGAAAACTATGCGCCTCAGATCAGTTACCACGCCAATGGGATACCCCACGAAGTGCGGCACGGCAACGGCGTGCGCTACATCTGGGACCAACACCCGCATCAGATGGCCCGCCCCTGGATCATCCGGGTACAGTTTCCCAATGGTGGAGCGTTCTTGCGGGGGCCTCACCATTTTGACGGCGCCGGTAACATTATGCGGATTGAAGGTGCAAACCAGGCTTTTGAAGATTACGAATACGACCACGTCAGCCGGCTCACCAGATGCCGCAATGGCGGCGGCGGCTGGCAGCAGTACAGCTTCGACCCTTTCGGCAATCTCCACCAGATCAACAACAACGGCCAGTTTCGCGACCTCGCCGTTAACACGAGGACGAACCGCTTTAAAGCCATCGGTTATGACGCCGCCGGCAACCAACTGCATTCACACGATATGCCGTCGAATGGAATTGCCAAGGCCCATTACAAGTACGATTCACTCAATATGATCTGGGGTATCGACTGCGGCGACCTGTTCTTTTTCAACATTTACACCGCCGATGACGAGCGGGCATGGCATCTGCGTTACCGGAAATCGAGCAAAACGTTCGAGCAAGGCGTTTTCTCCATCCGCGACCTGGGCCACCGCCTGCTGCGGCAGTTCAAGTCCGAAGGTGCACAATTCACTATCGATCGGGATTATGTGTATCGCGGGAAAACGCTGCTGGCCACTAACAGTATGACGGAGGGCGTCCGGCACGCTCACCCTGATCATCTCGGCAGCCCGATGGGCTATACCGATGCCCAGGGCAATGTGAAGAGCACCCACTTTTACTTCGGCTTTGGGGAAGAGTACACCAACTCCAATGCCGACGCCATCCCGTTGAAGTTCACCGGGCACGAGCGGGACGCTATGGAACCTGGCAAAGGGCTCGATTATATGCACGCTCGGTTCTACAGCCCCCTGTTTGGCCGTTTCCTGAGTGTGGACCCGGCGAAAAGCTGGAAGCCGAAAAACCCGCAGTCGTGGAACCGGTACGCTTATGCGCTGGGGAATCCGGTGAAGTATTTGGATCCGGATGGGAGAG
>JAGFJE010000476.1 GCA_024103175.1 Phaeodactylibacter sp. | reverse complement strand
GAAGCGGCAGCCCAGTTCCGATGGGGTCAGGTAGGCCTTATTCCTGTGAATACTTAGATTAAGAAAAGGCTATGCGTATCATTTCAATTTTAGTGCTATTGGCCGTTTTTGTCTTAGCGGCAGCCGGACAGGAACGCGGTTTTCAGTTGCGCCGGGTGGTGGTTTTCAAGGACGGAACCGTCTTCCTGGAAAAGGAAGCGGAGGTGGACGCCGCTTCCGGGACGGTAAGCTTGTCGGAGTACCCCGTTGAGGCCCGCCTGTCCGCCGATGCGGTTACCGACGTGCCGCCTTCCTATTACGATCCGGGGTATTCCCGGAATTCGGCCCTGCCGGTGCTTTTTGGCACGGTCCGCTGGTCGGCGCCCGGAAATGAGGTCCTGGATGTGGTGGCCGGCAGCCGGGAAGAGGCCCGGCAGGTGCCGGCCGATAACCTGCACCGGCTCCTGCAGCTCAATGTCGGCAGGAAAGTCTGCATCTGGACCAAAGATACCAAAGGCCCCAACAACTGCGGGTATATCGTCGGCCATTCCGGGGATGGCGCCGGCAATATTCCCGGCCAGCTGCTGCTGCGGGATGGCCAGATCCTCCACCAGTTTGCCGTGCAGAGCATACAGCGCCTGGAGTTCGAGGCGGATGCCGTCTACGAGGAGGAAATAACCGAAACAATGCCTTCTCTCCACCTGAATCTGGAGCGCGCCGCCGAAAAACAAACCCTTCGACTGGCCTACCTGCAGAAGGGCATGAGCTGGTTCCCGAACTACCAGATGGTGTTGCTCGGCAACGGAAAGGCGCGCCTGTCTCTCTACGCCAACCTGATGAACGATATTGAGGCGCTCGACAAAGTCCCCGTTAGCTTTGCCGTCGGCATCCCCTCCTTCCGGTTCGGCTACCTGGAGGAGCCCCTCTTTACCCGGCAAACCGTACGCAGCTTTCTGCAGGATCTCGAAAATGCCCCCGCCGAAGGACCGGTATCCATGGTTAATATGATCACCACGCAGCGAGCCAGCGCCAACAGAGATATTTGGTTCGGCACAAATCTCGTTGCTGATTTCGAAGGGCTGATGAAAGAAGACCTCTTCTTTTACAATCGGGATGAGGTGTCCCTGCCCCGGGGAGGGCGAGGGCTATTCAAAATACTGGAGCAGGAAGTGGCCTATGAAGACCTGTACGTCGTCGATATACAACAGGGCCGGGGGCAGGCCGGTTACGGCGCAGAGGATGAGCCCCGAAATCGGGCCTGGCATGCCCTGAAATTCAGGAACAAAGCGGACGCACCGTTAACCACGGGCGCCATCAGTTTTTATTCCGCAGAAAAAGAAGGCCTGAGCCCCATCAGCCAGAACGAGCTGGGGTTTACTCCCGCAAAAGGCAACGCTGTGGTAAAGATGGCGGTGGCGCCGGATATTCTGGTGTCCGGCGCCGCCCGGGAAGTGGGGAGGAAGAACAATGCCCGCGACAACAAAGACCTCATTACGGTGGAAGGCAAGGTGAAAGCCGTTAATTTCAAAGGCAAAAAGATCACCCTCCAGGCCAGCTGCCGCCTGGAAGGGCGCCTGCTCGATTCCGACGCGAATTGGGAAACCACCGCTTTTTTCAACCAAACCGGCGCCGCCAACCCCATCTCGGAGGCTACCTGGACGATCACTCTGAAACCGGGGGAAGAACGGGAGGTCACCTACCGATACGAGGTCTATGAAAAATAGGGCGCCCCGTTCCGGGGCGGCCCCAGTTCAAATAAAACAGATTGTCGGGTAATAACCCGAAGGCTCTATGGGGTTATCACAAGGGTTTTTACAATTTGTTGGCCTTCCGCCTGCACCTGTACGGCGTACAGGCCGGGCGGCAGGCCCTTCAGGTTGATCTCCCGCTTGAGGTACTTGCCATTGACTGCCTGTTGTTCCGCCCAGGCTTCCTGGCCGGTGAGATTTAGCAGGCGGATGGCGCACCGGCCGATGGGCGCTTCGGTTTCCAGGTTCAGCAGGGTGGTTTCCCGGGCGGGGTTGGGCGCCAGGGTGAGCGTTGCCGGCAGCCGGCCTTTTTCATCGATGCCGACCATCGGGCATGCCGGTAATTCTCCCTGTACGATGGTGCAAATTCCATCGGCGACAAATCCTTCGTAGGATTCCACCGCTCCATCCGGCCATTCTATGACGACTTCATCTGCGAAAAGGGCGTCACCCAGGCCAAAGTGCAGGCGGGGGCTGTTGCTCTCGTGTGAGCTGGAAGCCACCTGCCGCATCTGCCATACTTCCTGCCCGTTGATGGTGGCCTTCACCCGGACGACGGCGCCGATGGCCATGGTGTTGGGCGCATTGCCCCGAAGGTTGAACTCCAGCCAGTGGTTGTCATTGCCCTGGTTGAAATAAACAGCTACATGACGATACGTATCGGGAAAACCTCCGTTGGCCATCACGATGTCCAGGAAGCCGTCGTTGTCTAAATCGGCTATGCCGGAGAAGCCGTCCAGGACAGGGATGGAATGGCTTTCTTCCCGGATGAACACTCCGCCGTCGTTTCGGAACAGGTAGTTGTTGTTGCCATAAAAAGAGGTGAGGAACAGGTCGAGGTCTCCGTCGTTGTCGAAATCGGCCCAGGCGGCGCAGGCCGTGTCGTCATCGTCGTCTTCCCACGGGCCTGCTGTTCTGGTAAAATGGCCGGCGCCGTCATTTTCGTAGAGGTAATTGAACTCCACTTCGGTGGGTACAAAGAAATCGAGGTCGCCGTCGTTGTCGAAATCGCCCCAGGCGGCGCGGTAGGAGATGGTATTAATCTGGTTGAACTCTACATCGTCGGTATTGATGGTGAAATTGCCCGCTCCGTCATTGTAATAAAGCTGGTCGGAAGCATGGGCATTGGCGACGTAGACGTCCAGGTCTTTATCGCCGTCCACATCGGCCCAGTTGCCGGAGAAGGAAAAACGGGAGGCGCCGTTGACGAGGAGGTTATCCGGGTTGCTGCTGAACGTTCCGTTACCTTCATTGGTGTAGAGGGCGTTGGGCGCCGCGCTGAAGGAGGTGCTGAGGTTGGCCAGGAAGAGGTCCACCCAGCCGTCGCCATTCACATCGGCCCAACTGCAGCCGGCGGTGCTGCTCTCATCGGTAGTGGGCGGGCCGGCGCTTGCTTCGTTGTACCCGCCATTGCCGTCGCCGGCCAGTAATATATTCTCCAGGTAATTGGTGCTGCTGAAGTTCCAGGCGGCCAGGTAAAGGTCTCTGTGCCCGTCTCCATTGAAATCGGCCATTGCTCCGGCATTGTATCTGCCATAATGAGTGGGCAGGATGTCCGCGCTCACATCCTCAAACCCGGCGCCCGTATTCCTGTACAGGGAATTCGACAGGTAGGTTTCGGTCCTGCCATTGAGGATCAATATATCCTCAAGGCCGTCTTCATCGTAGTCGCACACCAGTATGCCGGCGGCAAAATTGTCGTCGAAAGAATATTGGAAGTCGAAATCTACAAATTGAGCCCGCAGGAAAGTGGAGGGGAGGGCCCATAAAAAGGCGGTTGAAGCCAGGATCATCAGGCGGCGCATTGGTTGTAAGGTTTTCCTTTTCATGTCGGTAATGTTTTTTGTTAATTCCATTGGTTTCAGGAATAAAATGGCCTTTTTACGCTATCTGCGCCTGTAAATGCGTACCAAAAACTTGGCAGATCGTACCAAACGCCCCCCTGGATCGCCAAATTTTTTTGGCGTCGAAGACGATAGCCAACGCCCCTCTGGATCGCCAAAATTTTTTGGCGTCGAAGACGATACCCAACACTCCCCCTGGATCGCCAAATTTTTTTGGCGTCGAAGACGATACCCAACGCCCCCCTGGATCGCCAAAATTTTTTGGCGTCGAAGACGATACCCACATTCCCGGGCACATCTCGAATTCACGTTATCTAAAAAGCCCGGTTATCGCCCTGCGCAGTATCGCGAAATTCGCTGGGAGACATTCCGAAGGCCTTGCGGAAGAGGCGGGAAAAATTGGCGGGGTCTTTAAATCCCGACTGGTAGGCCACCTGGCTGATGCTCAGGCCCTTGTCGGCGAGCAGCGCCCGGGCGTGTTCCAGCCGGCGCCGGCGGATGAATTCGGAGGGAGTGGCGCCAACCAGCGCCCTGAACTTTCGAAAACACTGCGTCCGGCTGACGCCCAGGGCCTGTTGCAGTTCGGCAATATCGAAATCTGGGTTGTCCAGGTTCTTTTCGATGGCTTCCCGGGCCTGTTGCAGGAATTGGGCATCCGGGCTATCCTGATCCTGAACAGCGGGCGGCTTGTATCCCCAGCCGCTGTACTTTTCCTGCAGCGCCCGGCGCAGCTCCAGGGCATTCCGCAGCTGAATGTCCAGTTCTCTTTGGTTGAAAGGCTTGGCGAGGTAGGCGTCGGCGCCCTGGCTCAGGCCGGCAAGACGGGAATCTACGTCGGCCTTTGCCGTCAGGAGAATGATGGGGATGTGGCTGGTCCGCCGGTCGGCTTTCAGGGCCCGGCAGAGTTCGAAGCCGTCCTTTTTGGGCATCATAACGTCGCTGATGATCAGGTCCGGAACGATTTCCAGGGCCACTTCAACGCCCTTTTCCCCGTCGGGGGCGGTACGGATGGTATACCGGCCTTCCAGCAGGGTTTTCAGGTAACGCCTCACGTCGGCGTTGTCTTCCACGATGAGCAATAATGGCCGGTGTGATGCAAGGCCGGGGGGTACTGAAGCGGGGCGCCCGGCCTGCTTTCCCTGCCCTTTGGGCTCAGGCCTGGAAATACCCGTGTCCGCGGCCTCCCAGGCGGGTGAAGTGTCCGGAACCTTTGCATTTCGGGTGATGGGCAGGGCCACCGTGAAAGTTGCCCCCTTTCCGATTTCACTTTCCACAGTTAGCGTTCCGCCCATGAGTTCCACCAGCTCCTTAGAAAGCGCCAGCCCGATGCCGGTTCCGCCTTCTTCCCCACCTTCCCGGGAAGCAGGAGCGTTGAAGAAGCGGTCAAAGATATAGGGGAGTTTTTCCGGTGCGATGCCCATGCCGGAATCGCGGACCGTCAGAGACAGGAACGGGCCGGTTGTCAGCTGTCGGGAGGTGGCGGCATACCTGGGGTGATCTCCCCTTTCCGTATCGTGCTCATCCGGCATTTCACGGCGCTCTGCCTCTATCCACACTTTACTTCCTTCCGGCGAATATTTAATGGCGTTGGAGATCAGGTTGCCACAGATCTTTTGTATTCCATCGGGATCATAATCCATTCGGAGCACCTCATCCGGACTGTGAAAAGAGAGCTCGATATTCCGGCTCGCGGCATAGGAATGGAATGAATCGATGATGTATTTTAAAAACGGGATGATATTGGCCTGTACATTATTCAGCCTGAACTTCCCGGATTCCACCTTGGCCAGGTCGAGCATCTGGTTGACCAGGCGCAGCAGGGTTTTTCCGTTGCGGGTGATCATATCGAGGCCTTCGCCCAGCAATTTCTGCGGCTGTATCCTGATCTGGTCGGCCATGCCCAGAATGATGGTAAGGGGGGTGCGGAACTCGTGGGTGATGTTGGTGAAGAAGCGGCTTTTAAAGTCGTCCAGTTCCTTGAGTTGGGCGGCTTTTTGTTGTTCGAGGGCCAGCTCGGACTCCAGCTTCCACCGTCGGCGCTGAAACCGGGTGTAGAGAGCGATGGCGCCGGCCAGGAGCAGGGCATAGGCCACATAGGCCCCGGTGCTGCGCCACCAGGGCGGGGCAATCCGGATCGGACTGCTGGTTGCTACTTCACTCCACACCCCGTCGGCGCCGGCGGCCTTCACCTGGAAGGCATATTGCCCAGAGGGTATTTTGGAATACCGGGCCACCCGGCTCTGGCCGGCGTCGATCCAGCCTTCATCCAGGCCTTGCAGGCGGTAGGCGTATCGGATCAGATCCGGCTGGCTGAGATGTATGGCTTTGTATTCAATGGTGATGCTGTTCTTGCTGTAAGGGAGGGATAATTTTTCCGGCTGCTTTAAGCCCGATAAAAGAGAAGTGCTTTCGCTTCCTCCCCTTTGGGTGTACAGGCCGGTGATCATTACCACGGGCGGAACGGAATTGGCCCGGATGCTGTCGGGGTGAAAGATGGTGAAGCCGAATTCACCGGCGCTCAGCGTGATCTCTCCCCTGGCGTTTTGTGTCCCAAAGCGGCCGAGGCTGGCAAAGGGAACGCCGTAGCTGCTCTCATAGCGCTGCAGGGTTTCGGTTTCCGGGTCAAAACAGTAAATACCTCCTGAGGCGATCAGCCAGAGGCGGCCGCGCCCGTCTTCCAGGATGACGTTGGCCATATCGGAGGGCAATTTGTTTTCCAGGAAGGAATTTTCAAGAGGATCCCAGCGGTAAAGGCCATACCCCAGATAGCTCAGCCAATAATGCCCTGTCTGGCTTTCGTGCATCCAGGTTATAAAGGAATGGGGAGTGGGGATCTGCTCGAACTGCAGGCTGTCTACCCGCAGGGGGCCGTTGCGGATGACCCGGCTCAGGCCGCCGGAGGTCGGGATGTAGATGTCGCCCCGGCTATCTTCATAGATCTGCCATACATTATTGTGAATGAGGCTTTTCGGGGCGTCGGGGCTATGGCGGTAGCGGGCCACGAACTGCCCGGCTGAGTCGAGAATGGTAATGCCCCCTCCGATCGTACCGAACCAACGGTAACCCTGGCCGTCCTCGTACATACATAGGATAAACCCCCGGGGCTCCGGATAGCGGATGAACCGGCCGGTTTCCGGCTCATAGCGGTTGGGGCCGGCAGTCGTGCCCAGCCATACGTTGCTGTCCCTGTCGATGGATACGGAGGTTGCCGTTTTTGAGGCCAGGCTGTAGGGGTTGCCTTCTTCGGGCAGGAAATGCCGGAACGTATTCCGGCGCCGATCGTAACAATAAACGCCGGAAGAGCTACTCGTTATCCATACTTTGCCGCCCGGCCCTTCCGCAGCGCAGGTGAAGTAATGGCCGTCGCCTGCCGGAGCAAGTGGCGGCTTAAAGTGGGAAAACTGATTGAAATGGGGGTTTACCTTATACAGGCCGCTGATGCCCGTAGCGATCCAGATGTTTTTAAAGCGCCCCTGAGTGATGGCTACGATGTGGTCGTTACTCCAGGTCGACCGCGGTTCGAATTTATAGTTTTTGGCCTGGCCCGGTTTCCCTGCCAGCGTGCCTGCTGCATGAGGAAGGATATACAAGGCATCGCCCAGGGTACCGATATACAATTGCCCGTTTTCGGATTCCAGCAGGCTGGAAATTGGCGCCCGGCCCGTTAATTCGGTTGGAACAGGCTGAAATTTTCCGGTGGAATGGTCAAAATATTCGATGGCGTTGGCCGGGCCACCTTCCGGGCCGTTCCCTCTTTCTGCCACCCAGAGGCCTCCGGAGGCGGCGGGCGCCAGGGCGGTTGCTGCTTCAAAGCGGATGGGCGTTGCGGAATTTTGATGATAATGGACAAAGCTCAGCCCGTTATCCGGCTGCTGGCCGGCCTTTACCCGCGAGAGGCCTTTTTTTGTGGCAATCCATAAGTCTCCATCAGGATGCAGCAGGAGCGCATGGATCGTATTGGACAGGGGGCCGGCGGAATGATCGCCTCCCTCTTCGGGGATCGCCGGAAAATGAAGTAGCTTTCCTTCCAGGTGCAGGCTGTCGGCACTGTCGCCCGGCTGAAAATGGTAGAGGCCGGTTGCGGCGTCGCCGATCCATAATCCTCCCTTTTCGTCAGCTGCCAGGGCTGTTTTCCGGCGGGGTTGAGCGCCATCCCGGGCTGCGCCGGCGTAGTAGCGGTAAGCCCCGGAGCCGGGTTCGAAGAGGAAGATCTCCGCCCGGTTTGCTATCGTGAACCAGAGGTTGCCGCCGGGGCCTTCGCACAGGTGGTTCATATCGCCGTAGGCGAGAGGGAGAGAAGCATCGGAAAACGGGAATAATT
>JAGFJE010000472.1 GCA_024103175.1 Phaeodactylibacter sp. | reverse complement strand
GCGGACCTGGCCGACAACTCGGCGGTGCGCGGCTGTATGGTCATTAAACCGAACGGTTATGCCATATGGGAAAACATGCGTGATCAACTGGACCGCATGTTCAAAGAAACGGGCCACGTCAATGCCTATTTCCCGCTCTTCATTCCGAAGAGTTTCCTGAGCCGGGAGGCCCAGCACGTCGAGGGTTTCGCCAAGGAATGCGCCGTGGTCACCCACCACCGCCTGATGAACGACCCGAACGGCGGCGGCGTCATCGTCGACCCGGAGGCCAAGCTTCAGGAAGAGCTCATCGTCCGCCCGACTTCCGAGACCATCATCTGGGACGCCTACCGCAACTGGATACAATCCTATCGCGATCTTCCGCTGCTCATCAACCAGTGGGCCAACGTGGTGCGCTGGGAGCTGCGCGTGCGCATGTTTCTCCGCACCGCCGAATTCCTCTGGCAGGAGGGCCATACCGCCCACGCCACGAAGGCGGAGGCCATGGAAGAGACCCTGCGCATTCTGGACATCTACGCCAAATTCGCCGAAGAATACATGGCCGTACCGGTCATCAAGGGTATTAAAACGGAGAACGAGCGCTTCGCCGGCGCCGATGAGACCTTCTGCATCGAGGCCCTCATGCAGGATGGCAAAGCCCTGCAGGCCGGCACTTCCCACTTCCTGGGCCAGAACTTTGCCAAAGCCTTCGACGTAAAGTTCGTCAACGATAAGAACGAAGAAGAATACGTCTGGGCCACCTCCTGGGGCGTCTCCACCCGCCTGGTGGGCGGCCTGATCATGGCTCATTCCGACGACAGCGGCCTGGTGCTGCCGCCGAAGCTGGCGCCGGTGCAGGTGGCCATTGTGCCCATCCCGAAGCCGTCGCCGGAGATCGGTGAAGCGGCGGAAAAGATCATGAGAGCCCTGCGCGATAAAGGCGTCACCGTCAAGTACGACAAGGACGACCAGAAGCGCCCGGGCTTTAAATTCGCCGAGCACGAGATGCGGGGCGTGCCGGTGCGCCTGGGTATCGGCATGCGCGACCTGGAAAAAGGACAGGTGGAAGTCGCCCGCCGCGACACTAAGGAAAAGAGCTTTGCTCCGCTCGACGGTGTGGCGGACTACGTCGCCCAACTGCTCGATGACATTCAGCAGAACCTCTTCAACCGGGCCAAAAAATTCCGCGAAGAAAATACCACCAAAGTGGACAGCTTCGACGACTTCAAGGCCATCGTGGAAACGCCCAAAGAAGGCATGCCCGAGTCCTGGGGCGGCGGCTTCCTCTCCGCGCACTGGGACGGCACGGCCGAGACAGAGCTCAAGATCAAGGAACTGACCAAGGCCACCATCCGCTGCATCCCGCTGGATGCCGAAGAGGAGGCAGGGCAGTGCATCCTTACCGGCAAGCCCTCGAAGCGCCGCGTCCTCTTCGCCAAAGCTTATTGACTTTCGGACGGGCTGCGGGGGAAATCGGAAGTCGGAAGTGGGAAGTCGAAATGTGGCGCTCAATGGGCGTCCGGCTCCTGCCTTTCCGCCTTCCGCCTTCCGACTTCCGCCTTCCGACTTCAATTCGGCACATACTTTCTCCCGTCTCAATTCGTTAACACTTGGTAGAAAAACAAATTCCTGTAAAGGCACAGGATTATCAGCCGTCAGTATAAATTCGTAATTTGCCCTTTATTCAGAAAAGGACGTAGCGAGCTGTGAAGAACCTAATTCCACACTTCATTCAGGAGCAATACTTAAGTGGCAATACCCACGGCCGCATCGAGGCGTACACCCTCTTTGTGGACCTGTCGGGTTTCACGCCGCTGACGGACGCTCTGATGCGGCAGGGGACACGGGGCGCCGAGGAGCTTTCCATCGTCCTCAATGAGATCTTCGAGCCCCTGGTGCGCATGGTCTACGCCAAAGGAGGGTTCATTCCCTATTTTGCCGGCGACGCCTTTACGGCCATTTTCCCGGCTGCGGAGCAACCGATGGGCGCCAAGGAGATCATACAGGGCGCCATGCTGGCGCGCAACCTGTTCAGCCAGCGGCAGTTCCGCTTTGGCAATTTTACCATCGGCATCAAGTTCGGCCTGTCTTACGGAACGGTGGAGTGGGGGATCGTCGGCCGGGATGCCAAAGCCTTTTACTTTCGCGGCGCTCCGGTCGACGGCTGTGCGGCCTGCCAGATGAAAGCCCAGGATAAAGACATCGTTATTGACGAGGCCCTGCGCCGGCATATGCCCAAAGGGCAGTTCGCACTAATGGAACAGGAAGCGGGCTTCTACAAGATCAAGGGCGGTATCCCTTCCGAGGAGGCCAGCATCATTCCCGCAGAATTGCCCCCTATTGAACGGGGTGTGGCCATGAAATTCCTGCCGGATGCAGTGGCCCGTTACAACCAGGAAGGGGAGTTCCGGACCGTCATTTCCGTTTTCATTTCCTTCGAAGGGGTGGAGACCCACGAGTTGCTCGACGATTTTGCCTCCATCATCCTGGAACAGATCAACAGTTTTTCGGGCTACTTCAAGGAGATCGACTACGGCGATAAGGGTGGGGTAATGGTCGGCTTTTTCGGGGCGCCGGTCTCTTTCGAAAACAATAGCGACCGGGCCCTGGAGTTTATCTCCTCCATTCGGGAGGAATTGCGGGGCCTGCAGGCCAAGAGCAGCCTGCGCTACCGGGTCGGGGTAACCATTGGCACCGCCTACACCGGAATCGTGGGCGGGAAGGAGCGCTGCCAGTATGCGGCGGTAGGCAACCGCGTCAACCTGGCGGCCCGCCTGATGACCTATGCCGCCTGGGACGAGGTGCTCGTCGATGAAGAGATCCAGAAGAACCACCATTTTCACTTCCTCAACCGGGGGGATATCGAGTATAAAGGCATCAAAGGCCTGGTGCCTACCTTCCGCCTGGTGGGCCGCAATTACGAGGCCCATACCTCCTATGCCGGCGATATGGTAGGGCGGGAGGCGGAACTGCAGCGACTCCTCGGTTTTTGCCGGCCTCTTTTCGAAGGCCTGCCTGCCGGGGCCGCCTATATATACGGAGAAGCGGGCATCGGCAAGAGCCGCCTGGTCCATGAACTGAAAAATGTACTCTACGGCCAGCAACTGGTTTACTGGCATACCTGCCAATCCGACCAGATCCTGAAAAAGCCCTTCAACCCTTTCCTGTATTTCCTGAAGAATTATTTCGAACAATACCCGGAAAGCACTTCCCTGGCCAACATCCAGAACTTCGAAGGCCGTTTCAACCAGCTGCTGGAGAGCCTTGCCGATGTGGCGCATCCGGAAGCCCTGGCCATCCGCCGGGAACTGGCCCGCACCCGCACCGTACTGGCGGCGCTCATCGGGTTGAACTTCCAGAATTCCATCTGGGACCAGTTGGATGCCAAAGGAAGGTATCAGAATACGCTCTCGGCCATCATCAACCTGCTGGTCGCAGAGTCGCTGATCCATCCGGTGGTCATCGAGCTGGAAGACGGACACTGGCTGGATGACAACTCGCGGGAATTGCTTAATGAACTCGTCCGCCATATCAGCCGTTTCCCCATCCTGCTGATCATCACCTCCCGCTATAAGGATGACGGCACCAAACCGGAACTGATACCGGAAAGCCTCCTCGAAGAACAGGACATACCAATGCTGGAGATCGACCTGAACAACCTGCAGCCGGAGGCCGTCCAAGACTTTGCCGAGCTGCGCCTGGGCGGGGCGATCCACGAGGAGTTCTTCGAACTTCTGGTGCGTACCTCCAACAGCAACCCCTTCTACCTGGAGCAGATCCTGGAATACTTTTCGGAAAGCGGCCTGCTGGAAGAAGAGCACGGCCAATGGACCATAAGAGACAAGAACGTCAAGCTGTCCAGTTCTATCAACGCTATACTCACCGCCCGCATCGACCGCCTGTCGACGCTGGTCAAGGAAACGGTGAAGGCGGCGGCAGTGATCGGCCGGGAATTTGAAGTGCCCATCCTGTCGGAGGTGATGAAGACCCAGGAAGAGTTCATCCGCCGCAACGGAAACGCCACCGCCCTGCTCAAAGAACAGATCAAACGGGCGGAGCGGGGCCAGATCTGGCACGCCATGAACGAGCTGCGGTACATCTTCCGGCACAGCCTCCTGCGCGAAGCCGTCTACAGCATGCAGCTGCGGGCCCGGCTTCAGCAGCTGCACCGCCACATCGGCGAGGCCATCGAGCGCCTCTATGCCGACAACCTGGACGAGCGCTACGTCGACCTGGCCTTTCACTACGAACAGGCCGGCGTCTTCGACAAAACCTGCGAATACCTGCGCAAGGCCGCCGATTACGCCCGCAGCAACTACCAGAACCAGCAGGCCCTCGATTATTACGAGCGGCTGCTTAAAAAGCTGAGCCGCCAGAAGGATGTGGCCGACCAGATACAGACCCACCTCAAGAAGGGCAAAGTGCTGGAGCTGATCGGCAAGTGGGACGAATGCGAACACGCCTACGAGCGCGCCCTCCGGCTGGCCAAGCAGTCGCGTGATGTATTGCTCCTCGGCCAGGCCAACAACAGCCTGGGGCGCCTGCTGATGCTCAAGGGCGATTACCCCAAGGCGATGGCCATCCTGCAGACGGCCGCCGGCCTCTTCGAGTCGATCGACGATAAGGTGGGCATCGCCAAGACCTTCGGCAACCTCGGCAACCTTTACTTCCGGCAGGGCCAGTACGATCAGGCCAAACGTTTCTTCGAACAAAGCCTCGAGATCGGCCATAGCCGCATCGAACCGACCTCCAACGCCCAGGTGGCCGCCAACCTCGGCCTCACCTATATGAACCAGGGCAATTATGACGAGGGCATCCGTTGCCAGCGCGCCCAGCTCGACCTCTGCGAGCAGCACAATGACAAACAGGGCATGGCCACCCTCTATACCAATATGGGCATCGTCTATTTCGAAAAAGGCGATTATGACGCCGCTCTGGAAACCTATCAAAAGGGACTGGCCCTCTCCGAAGAACTGGGCAATAAACTGCTGACCTCTATCGCCATCGGCTGTATCGGCAGCGTGTATGAACGCAAGGGAGATTACCGGCGCGCTATGGAAAACTTCCAGCACGACCTCGCCATCTGCGAGGAGCTGGGCGACAAACAGGGCATAGCTATTGCCCTGGGCCTGATCGGCGAACTGCTAAGCGTGGAAGGCGACTTCCACGGCGCCATCGAGTACCTTCAGAAAAACCTGATGCTGTGTGAAGAACTGGGCTACCAGAAAGGCATTGCCAAGGCCGTAAATACGCTTGGCGATGTGTTTTACTTCACCAAACAGTACGATCGCTCCCTCCATTTCTACGACCGCGCCATCGAAGTGACCCGCAAGATCAACAACCGCCTGGTGCTGGGCGCCAGCCTGGTGGAAAAAGGCGTCGTACTCATGGAACTGGACAGGATGGAAAACCTGGAAGCCATCATTAAAGAGGCACTACAGATCGCCGAAAACCTCGGCAACCCCGACCTGATCTTCGATGCGAAAATACTGGCCGCCAAGTACGAAAACAAAAAAGGGAATACCGGGCAGGCTGTACAAATGCTCCATGCGCTCAACGCCGAAAACCTCCCTCCGCCCAAGCACGCCGCCGTCAACTTCGAGCTCTTCCTCCTGCTCCCCGAAGACGGCCGCTACCGCAAACGCGCCCTGGAACTCTACGAAAGCCTCTACCAGGAGACTCCAAAGTATAGTTATAAGATCCGCCTCCAGGCGTTGAAGGAGGGTGATTAGTTGATTAGTTGATTAGTTGATTGGGTGGATGCCCCCCCCAATCAACCCAATCAACCCAATCACACCAATCAACCCAATCAACCAATCATCTAATCCGCAGGCTTCTTCGGCGCCGGGGCGCTGGCGTGGAAGTCCCTTTGAATACGCCCTGCATAATCATCCAGCAATTCAAGGATGCGCTCCCGCCGTTCGGAGCGGACGATCAGGCCGATGTGGTAATCTTTTTGCAGGCGCCAGACGATCTCCGGGTCGTCGAAGCCGGAATTGTCGGGGTGCTGGAAACGGGAAAGGGAGACGATGATGCCGGTGTGCAGTTTTTCGGGAGCTGGCGCTTCATAGGCTTCCCCTTTGGCGATGGCATTCTCCAGGCGCGCCCATTCCTGCCACAGGTTTACTCCGGAAGAATATTCAACCATTTCCGCCAGGTGGGCGCCCCCAACCCGGGAAGAGGTTTCCAGAAAGTAGAATTTGCCGTCCTCCTTCGACCGGATGAACTCGGTATGGGAGGCGCTGAACTGCATGCCGAAGGCTTTCATCACCCGGGCGTTCAGTTCCTGGAGTGTTTTATCCTCTTCACTTCCGAACTCGATGGTGTGTGAACGGAAGATGCCGCCGCCGTGGGCCACCTCCAGCGGGGTGCTCAGATAACGGGAAGCCCGGCTGAACTGTACCTTGCCTCCGGCGGTGATGGCGTCGACGTGATAGACATCCCCCGGCTTGAACTGCTCCACCAGGAAGTGGTGGCGTTCGTCGCCCAGGCTGTGGATGGCCTGCCACAGCTCCTCACTGCTGTGCACTTTGCGGATGCCGGTGGCGGAGGCCTCCGAACGGGGTTTTACCACCCACGGAGGGGAAGTGCGCAGCGTGTAATAGTTGATGTCGGCATCATGGAAAAGGGGGCTGAAGGGGGGCACGTCGATACCCGCCTCGGCGGCCCGGATGCGCATGGCCAGCTTGTCGCGGAAGTAGCGGGCGGTCGTTTGCCCCATGCCGGGGATGCGGAACTCCTCGCGCAGGAACGCGGCCTTCTCCACATCGAAATCGTCGAGGGCGACGATGCGGCCCACTTTCTTATTGCGCATCAGCCAGGCGAGCCCCCGGGCGATGTTGCTGAGGTTTTCGGGGGTGTTCTCCTCCGAATCTATGTAGAAGAACTCATCGACCGATTCCCGCGGCCAGGGCTGGTGCTCCAGCGATTTTCGGGTGAGCAGGAAAACGGTATTGCCGGCCGCTTTGCAGGCGCGCAGGAAATCCTGCCCTTTGAAATAGCAGGAGATGCAGAGAAAGGTAAGTGGAGGCATAAGTGGGTTTAAGTCAAAATGTAAAACCGAAAAATGTAAAATGTAAAACAGGGCATGGAGCTGTCGCCACTTGGCGGCACACTTTTACATTTTGCGGTTTTGCGGTTTTGTGGTTTTGAATTTTGCGGTTATTCCAGGTGGCTAATATAATCCAGCAAAAGCCTTACGCCAAATGCGGTTGCGCTTTTCTGGGAGGAAAACTCCGAGTCGCTGAACGCCACCCCGGCGATGTCGAGGTGGGCCCAGGCCGGATGGCCCTCGATGAAGGCCTCCAGAAACTTGGCGGCGCCGATGGCGCCCGCCATGGGGCGCCCGCTGAAATTGCGCAGGTCGGCCACATCAGATTTGAGGTCGTCTTTGTACACGTCCCACAGCGGCAGGCGCCAGATGCGTTCGCCGGTGCGCTCGCCGGCGGCAGACAGCTGTTCGGCAAGTTCGTCGTTGTTGGCGAACAGGCCGGCGGCATGGTAGCCGAAGGTGCGCACCGTACTGCCGGTCAGCGTCGCCAGGTCGATCATCGTTTCCGGCTGGTAGTTTCTGGCCATATAGCACAGGCCGTCGGCCAGTATCAGCCGCCCCTCGGCGTCGGTGTCGATCACTTCTATGGCCTTGCCACTGTAGGAGTCGATCACATCGCTCGGCTTGATGGCCTTGGCGTCGACGCTGTTGTCGGTGGACGGTACGATGCCGACCAGGTGCACGGGCAGCTGCAGCCTGGCGGCGGCCTCCATAACGCCGAAGACGGCGGCAGCCCCACCCATATCGCTTTTCATGTAGTGCATATTGGCGGAGGGCTTGATCGACAACCCGCCCGTATCAAAAGTGACGCCTTTGCCAACCAGTCCTATTTTCCGGAGCCCGCCGACGGGCTCCTTTTCCGGGTGGTATTCCATGATGATGAAGGCCGGAGGGTATTCGCTGCCCCGGTTAACCGCCAGCAGGGCGTGCAGGCCTTCGGCAAGAATTTCTTCCCGGTTCATGAGGGCGCGGACCCGGTAGCCGTATTTTTTCCCCGACTCCAGCGCCCACTGCGCGAGGGTTTCAGGGTTTTTCTTGTTGCTGGGCGCATTGACGAGGCGGAAGATCTCCATTTGCGTCTCGGCGATAGCCAGGCCCCTTCTTGCCGCCTGTTCGCAGCTTTCCGCCCGGTTCTCTTCCACCAGTATGTCGACTGTGGCGCCCGGGGCGGCCAGGCTGTGGCTTTGCCCGTTGGCATTGGGCGCCTTTTTGTAGTGGCCGATCTGGTAGGCGCCCAGCGCCAGGCCGTTGACGGCCGCCTCCACCCAGATGGCCGCATCGCCGGAGCGGTTTTGGTGTAAAAGGCTGATGCCCAAATGGGCGGGAAGCTTCTGGCGGTTCTTATGAGAGAAAGAGCGGAATGCTTTCAGGACATCGGGGAAAGCGGGGGCCTGGCCCAGGCCGAGGAGGAAAAGGCGGGTTTCTCCTTTATAAATGAGGTGTACTTCGCCTTGTTCGGCTTTAAAGTCTGCTGTTATCAGCTCTGCATCAATACCGGCGGCGGGCGCTACGGCGCGGGCGGCAGCCTGCAGGTTGCCGACGGCAACGGGTACGATAACTACCGGCGGTAAGTTTTCCAGGGCACTGGAGATTTTCAGGATCATTGTTTCGGTTTCTTTAACACTACTTATAAAAAAACAGCCACTCTACCGCCCGCGGAAATTCTTCACCCCAGCGGGTTTCATTGTGCTGGCCCCGGGGGTCAACCGAGAGCTTGAATTTTACGGATGCATTTCCACTATCCTCAAAAGCTTCCTGAAACCGCAGGATGTTGGGCACCATATTGACGCTTTCCTCGCCGCCCCCGTAAAGGTAAATGTCCATATCCTGGGTGTCGTGGAAGTCCAGAAAGTGAAAGTGAATGTTAGGCATTACCCATAATGATGGAGAAAAGATCATGAGCTTGCCATACACTTCCGGGTACATCAGGCCGGCGTAAATGCTGATCAGGCCGCCCATGGAACTGCCGCCGATACCGGTCTGCTCCCTTTCCGGTAAGGTGCGGAAGTGTTTGTCAACATAGGTTTTCAGCGTGTCGGCCAGGAAGCGTACGTATTTTTTTCCGTCGCCGGATCCCAGCCGGGTTTGGTGGGAGGGCGTAAATTCTGCGATCCGCTCTTCTTCGGCGTGGTCGATGGAAATGATAATGATGTCGCCAATTCCCTTTTCGGCCATCACGGCCAGCTTTTTATCCACGCCCCAGTTGCCGAAGGGCGCATAATCGTCGAACAGGTTCTGCCCGTCCTGAAGGTACAGCACCGGATAACGCCTTTCGCTTTCCCGGTAATTGTAGGGGAGCAGGGCGGCGATACGGCGCGTTTTGATCAGCTGGGGGATCTCGAACTGTTCGGAAATGACCTGTATCTCCGGCAGAAAGGCGGGATCGTATGCAAGGGCGTTTTTCAGCCAGCGCGGCACGTGGTCGTGCGTCTCCCGGGCCTGCCGCGTTTCCAGTTGCCGGTTGGGCGCAGGGTTGCCGTACTCATCCACTTCGGCGGCATCCCAGCTTCCCCGGTGGTACTTATACTCCAACTGGCCGGGCAGCAGATGTTTATCTTGGAAAATAATGCTGAACCGGCCCGGCCCTTCCTTTTTCATGCGGTATCGCTCGTCGCCGGTTTTCCAACCGTTGAAGTTGCCGGATATATACACAGTATCACTGCTATCCTCGGTTGTAGTCAGGTGGATCGACAGGGTTTCTCTGCCTTTGGCCGTATGTTGTGGTGACGGTATCTCGCCAGTCATATCGCGTTTTCCTGTTTCCCTAACGGGCCGGAGAAAAATCGCCGCCTCAAACCTGCCTGCCTGTCGGTGAGGCAGGCAGGTGGGGGAGCTGTTCTTCGCCGGGCCCTGATACTATTTTGTCACTTTAAATTTTCGCCGCTACCTGCGGCTTTGTTAAAGGAACAAAGTAGGATTAAAGTCTACAAAATTAAGAAATAATGGGCAGCAAAAACCACTGCTTTGCCTACTTATTACATCCTGGGTGAACCAATGGGCCCCGGATATGCGGATTGTCCTGCCGCTCCTGTGCGGCATTCGGAGAAGGTGGTTATTTTTGTGGCTACAAAATAACGATCATGCAACCACTTTGGGGTATAGACCTTGGGGGGACGAAGATCGAGGGCGTGATCCTTAATGGCCCGGAATCGGCCGATGTAATTGCCCGCCTGCGCATTCCTACCGAAGCAGAAAAGGGCTATGAACACATCGTTGCCCAGGCCGGCCGGCTGGTGGGCCTGCTGCGCAGCGCCTCGGGTTTGGAGCCTGCCCGGATCGGCCTGGGCGGCCCGGGCGTTCCCGACCCGGACACACAGCTCATGAAAAACTGCAATACGACTGTCCTCAACGGCCGGCCGCTGCTTAAAGACCTGGAAACGGCGCTGCGCGTCCCCGTGGCCCTGGCCAACGACGCCAACTGCTTTGTCGTCGCCGAAACCCGCCTGGGCGTGGTGCGGGAACAGGCGCCGGAAGCCGGAACGGTGTTTGGCGTGATCATGGGCACCGGCGTGGGTGGGGGCGTCACAGTCGGCGGAAAACTGCTGGCGGGCCGCCACGGCATCGCCGGCGAATGGGGCCATAATTTTCTGGACGAATCGGGCGGCGCCTGTTACTGCGGCAGATCCGGCTGCGTAGAAACAGTCATCTCCGGCCCGGCCCTGGAGCGATACTACGCCCGCCGGTCGGGGCAGGAACGGAAGCTGCCACAGATCGTCGAACGCCATAAAGCCGGCCATGACCCAGCGGCTACCGCCACCGTGGAACGCCTCATTCACTTTTTCGGAAAGGGCATTGCCGCCGTCATCAACATACTTGACCCCGATGTGGTCGTCCTGGGCGGCGGCCTGGGCAATATCGGCCTGCTCTATTCCGAAGGGGTGGCCGCGGCCCGGCAGTTCGTCTTCAACGACAGCCTCCGGACGAAGTTCCTCCGGCCAAAACTGGGCGATAGCGCCGGAGTGTTCGGGGCGGCCCTGCTGGTAGAGAATGTGTAAATGTGGAAAGGTGTAAGGGTGTAAAAGTGCCGCCGGCCATTTACACCTTTACACCTACGCCCCTTTACACATTAATGTCTTCCCACACACAAATGCCCTCAACTACCCAATTGTGTAGTATGATGGCCTTCAATAACCTTGTACATTGGTGCAACGATAAAAGGCATTGGCCCGCGGATAGGGAGTGTTTATACAATGCGGCCGAAATAAGGTTGACCGCTGTAGATGAGCCACTTATCTTAGGGGCAATGTAAAAGAGAGGCAACCCTGAGGATTCTGGGTTGTCCTTGGTAACAAGAATACACCCGACTAAAAATGATTTCCGTTGCAATTGTAGATGCCAAACGGGACGTGAGAGAGGGCGTCCAGGGCATACTGGAGGCCAGTGATGGCTTTTGTTGCCTTGGCGCCTATGCCGACGGGCAGTCTGCCCTGGAGCACCTGCCGGAGCGTCCATCTGATGTCCTCCTGATCGAAACAGGCCTACCCGATATGCAGGGCGCCGATTGTGTGCGCCTGCTCCTGGAAGAGATTCCCGGCCTGCAGGTCATTATGTTTACCAACTGCCTGCGCGAGGAACAGATCTTTGCCGCCTTTAAGGCGGGAGCGTTGGGTTATATTTCCAAGACCTTTTTCCCTTCTTATCTGCTGAACGCCATCCGGGAAGTCAAAGCCGGTGGCGCGCCGATGAGCCCCTCGGTGGCCAAGCGGGTGGTGCGTTCTTTCAGCCAGCTGGAAAACCCGCTGCCGCTCTTGTCCAAAAGGGAATTTGACGTCATGGCCCTGCTCTGCAAAGGGTACAGCTACCGCAAGATCGGAGAACGGTTGTTTGTCAGCCCGAATACCGTGCGCTTTCACCTGAAAAATATCTACCGAAAGCTCAAGGTAAACTCTCGTCACGAGGCCCTCATCAAGGCCGCCCGGGTAGGCATGGTCTGACCAGGACCTTGAACTATTGAGCGTTTTTTTCATACTAATCTGTGTTTCTGTTGCCGGGATGCCCCGGCAACCTTTTCCATTCCCGGAAAGATCGTGAACACGCCCTGAAGCGCCTTTTCATCAAACTACATACAAGGAGCTCTCAAACCTCGCATTGTACCGCAAATGAACCCTGTTTCATTCGCTGTGGCCTGCTTGTGGCGCAGATGGATGATAGGGGCGTCCTATGCCTGCCGTCCTGGTATCTGCCGGGCAACGGCACGGCAGCTCTATATGCAATTTATTAACCAAAACTTTTTTATGATGAAAAGGCTTTTACTGGTTGTTCCGATGGTTGTCCTGAGCCTGGCTGTGGCCATGGCGCAGCGAACCATAACCGGGGTCGTGACCGACACCGAAGGCCAGCCGCTGATCGGCGCCAACGTGGTTGTTAAAGGCACGTCTACCGGAACGGTTACCGATATCGACGGGAATTATTCGATACGGTTGCCGGAGGATAGAGATGTGCTGATCTTCAGCTACACCGGCTATTCTACAGAAGAAGTATTTGTGGGCGGATCCAACGTCGTTGACGTTACGCTTTCCGAAGGCGTCGTGCTCGAGACGGCGGTGGTGACGGCCCTGGGTATCGAAAGGGAGGAGAAATCCCTGGGTTACGCCGTCCAGTCACTGGAGGGCGACCAGATACAGCAGGTGGCCGAACCCGACCCCCTGCGGGCCCTGCAGGGCAAGGTGGCCGGCGTCAACATCCTGGGCAGTAGCGGCGCTCCGGGCAGCGCCACCCGCATCACCATCCGGGGTAATTCCTCTCTGCTGGGTAACAACCAGCCCCTGATCGTAGTGGATGGCATTCCCTACGACAACTCCGAATACCGCACCAACCTGGGGTTGAACAACGGTGGCGCCTACGCCAACCGCATGGCGGACATCGACCCCAATAATATTGAAACGATCAACGTACTGCGGGGAGCGGCCGCGGCGGCCCTCTGGGGCTCCCGCGCCGCCAATGGCGTGATCATGATCACGACCAAGACGGGCTCCCGCCAGAAAAAAGGGCTGGGTATCAGCGTATCTTCCACCCTTGCCTTTGAAGAGATCGCCAACCTGCCGGATTACCAGAACACCTACGGCACCGGCACGAACTTCAACTACCAGCAGGCGAACGGCTCCTGGGGAGCGCCCTTTGTGGGAACCAGGCCATACGCCACGCTGGAGGAAATACCGCACTGGTATCAGGGGCGCCCCGGGTTTGAAGACCTGGCCGGCGTTACCGTACCCTACCGGGCTTACCCGGACAACGTGAAAAACCTGTTCCGTACCGGCGTTACTTCCGACAATGCCATTACCATTACCAGCGGAGGGGAGAACGCCAGCGTGGGCGCTACCGTTTCTTACCTGAGCAATGAAGGCTTCGTCCCGAATACCCGCTTTACCCGGGCTGCTTTCAGCGTGGGCGGTTCGGCCCAGCTTTCCGACCGGTTTTCCATGTCGGCCAACCTGAACTATACCCGTACGGACCAGGACGGCGTCATTTCCGGCGTTGGAGCACTGGGTGGCAATAACCCCTCGGCATTTGCCCGGGCCCTGTACCTGGGAAGAAACTGGGATGTTCACGGCCAGCCCTACCAGAACCCCATCGACAACGGCAGCGAATTTATGGTGGCCCGCGGCCAGGCCGACAACCCGCTGTGGTCGTACCGCAACGCCGGCTTCCGTTCGGATGTAGACCGCATCGCTTCGGTGCTGAATGCCCGGTACAGCTTTGGCAGTGGCCTGGCGCTCAACTACCGCATCGGCCTGAATGCCTACTCCCAGCGCAACATGGAGTTTATCCGCCCCGGCTCCACCGGCCCTTCCTCTAACCCGGGCGTCGGGCAGGTGACCGATCACGATATCGCTTACCAGGAGATCGAGAGCAACCTGTTCCTGGAGTATAATACCAACCTCAGTGAATTGCTTACCTTTGACGGGCTGGTGGGTTACAACCTCAACCAGACGACCGTCGACCAGCAGGCCTTCCAGGGGCTCAACTACGTCATCTTCGATATTGACGACCTGGACAATACCAATAATGTCATCCCCTATCCGCTGCCCGATGGCAGCCCCGGGTATCAGCGCAGCCGCCTGTACGGCCTGTACAGTGAGTTCCGCTTTGGCTTCAACAGCTGGGCGTACCTCAACCTCTCCGGCCGAAACGACTGGTCGTCGACCCTGCCGCTCGATAACCGCAGCTACTTCTATCCTGCGGCTTCGGCTTCCTTCAGCATCCTCGATGCACTAGCCATCACCCCCAGGAATATCGACTTCCTGAAATTGCGCGCCGGTTGGGCCCAGGTGGGTAATGATACGGACCCCTACCTGCTGAGCAAGGTGTACAACGTAAACAGTGTGCTGGTCACCAACCCGGCCCCGACCGCTTCCTTCCCCTTCACCCCGACCGGGGGGACGACCACGCCGGCCCTGACCCTCACCGATATTGAACGCAACCCCGACCTGAAGCCCGAGCGGACCAATGAGTTCGAGGTAGGTATGGATGTGCGCCTGTTCGGTGGGTTGGTAACCCTGGACGCCACCTATTACGACAAGCGGTCCAAAGACCAGATCGCCCTGGTGTCCGTCCCCAATTCCAGCGGTTTCGAGCAGTACCTGACCAACTTCGGAGAGATCTCCAACAAGGGTGTGGAAGTAGCGCTCGGCATTACGCCTTTCCGCAATGAAAACGGGTTCACCTGGAACACCTTCACCACCTTCACCCGCAACCGCAACATCATCGAGGAATTGACTGAAGGGGTGGAAGAGATACAGATCGAACAAGGCTCGTCCTTTGCCGGCAGTGTCATTGGCGTTCACCGCCCGGGACAGGAATTCGGCATGCTGCTCGGCTCCGTGAACCTGCGGGACGACGAGGGCAACCTGCTGATCGACCGCAGCAACGGCCAGCTGATCCGCGCACCGGAATCAGCCATCATCGGCAACCCCAACCCCGACTTCCGGCTGGGCTTTATCAATAATTTCAGCTGGAAAGGGTTCTCCCTGCGGGCAGTACTGGACTGGCAGCAGGGCGGCGACCTGTTCTCCAACACCGTTCTTTCCCTGCTTGGCCGGGGCGTGACCAAGTTCAACGAAGACCGGGAAGTCATGAAAGTTATTCCCGGCGTATACGGCGACCCGAATACCCTGCAGCCGGTGCTCAACGAGGCCGGGGAAAAGATCCCCAACCAGACTATGGTGGAGGTCAACACCCTTTTCTTCGGGGAGACCTTCGCGATCAACGGCGCCAATGAGTGGGCGGTATTCGACGCTTCCTACCTGAAGCTCCGGGAAGTGGTGCTTTCCTATTCCTTCCCCCGCCGCCTGCTGCAGAATACGCCCTTTACCGGCGCCAGCATTTCGCTGACCGGCAGAAACCTCTGGTTCCTCGCTCCCGGTTTTCCGGAGTTTACCAACTTCGACCCCGAGGTCAACCAGTTTGGCTCCACCAACAAGCAGGGCATCGAATACAGCGCTACGCCTACCGTTCGCCGTTATGGCGTAAGCCTGAGAGTGCAGTTTTGAAAAAAACTTTAAAAAGAAAAAGCCATGAATAAGATAGCTTTAAGCATATTAACCCTATCCATGTTGGTCCTTGCTTCGTGCAGCGACTTCCTGGATATCAACGAAGACCCGAACAACCCCCGGGAAGCCAACCTTCCCCTGGTGTTGCCTTCTGTACAACTCAATATGGCCGGCGCCCTGGGCGCTTCCACCGGTGGGCTGGGCAATTTTACCTCAATGTACACCCACCATACGGTACAGCGGGGCGTTCAGCAGAATGATTACGCGTTCCGGGGCGACGACTTCGGCGTATCCACCCCCTGGCGCATCCTGAATACCTTTGCCCTCAATGACCTGGAACAGATGCTGGCGCAGGCCGAAGAGCTGCAGGCCGGGCCCTACCTTGGAATAGGCAAGATCATGAAGGCTTACATGTACTCCATTATGGTGGACATGTGGGGCAACGTGCCGTTTACCGACGCTCAGCAGGGAGCGAATGAACTATTCCCCGGGTTTGACAACGGGGAGGATATCTACAATGCCGTGTTCGCTATGCTCGATGAGGGTATTGCCGGCCTGGAAACGGAATCTTCCTTTACGCCGGGAAGTGACGACCTGATCTACGGCGGCGACCTGGATCTGTGGCGCAAGTTCGCCAAAACCCTGAAGCTGAAAATGTACACCCAGGTGCGCCTGGCCCAGGATGTCAGCGAGGAAGTCCGCAAACTGATCGAGGAGGACGACCTCATCGGCCCGGGGGAGGATTTTCAGATGCTGTACGGTACTTCCGCCGCTCCCGAGAACCGCAACCCGGGCTATGCTCAGGAATATGCACAGGGCGGCGCGTTCAACTACATTAGCCCCTATTTCTTTGAGATCTTGAGCGGGATCAACACCTTCTTCGATGACAACATTTACGAAGGCATTACCGACCCGCGCATTCCGTACTACTTCTACAACCAACTGCCGGAGGGCGCAACCGATGCGGATGCAGAAAACCCCTGTTCTTACTGCCCTTCCCGCTCCGGTACTCCCTTCCTGTCCATCTGGATGTTCTCCTTTAATATCGACCCCAATGAGGGGTTCGACCAGTCGTCTTCCGCAACGGTCATGGGGCTGTACCCCATCGGCGGGCGTTACGATGACGGCGAGGGTGGCCAGGTCAACTTCAACGGCGCGGCCGACTCCCCCCAGCGGATGCTGACCTACTACGCCCGCCTGTATCTGGAAGCGGAACTGGCGATCACCGGCGTTACCGACGGCGATGCCCGCGCCCTCTTCGAAGAAGCCATGCGGGCCTCTTTCGATAAGGTCGATGAGATCGCCGCCGCCGCCGGCGCCCCGGCCCTGGTAGAGGACGATGTAGAGGCCTACATTGCCGCCGTTCTGGAGCGTTACGATGCCGCCGACGGCGATGGCAAGCTGGAGCACATCATGACCCAGAAGTGGATCGCTACCTACGGCTTCGGCGTAGACGCCTATACCGACTACCGCCGCACCGGTTATCCGAAGTTGCACGACCCCAATACGGACAACCTCAACGTGACGGCTTCGAGCCGGCTCTACCCGCTGGCCTTCCCCTACCCGCAAAGTGAGCTGAACCGAAATCCCAATGCTCCGGAACAAAGGAATATTACCACCGATGGGGTGTTCTGGGATAAGTAGGCTGTTCGGTATTCGCTGTTCGGTGTTCGCAGGTGGCAATCCGAAGCAGGCGAACCCCGGATGCCGAATAGCGAACCCCGAAATTGGCTCAACATTTTATGACCATATCAAAAGCAAAAACGATTATGAAGACATCAAAATATCTGCTTGTATTTTTTCTTACGGGCGCCCTCGCCTTTCTGAATTCCTGTGTGGAGGATGACAGCCCCTTTCCGGACTTTCAGGATGCCGTGAACATGCGCATCGTGGTAGACCCGAATTTTTCTACCATTAATAAGGAGGACCCGCAGTCGGCTAAAGTCGTCCTGGATTTCTATTCTGAAAATGTCGAAGATGTGGAAAAGGTCGACCTCCATGTTGACTTTTTTGACTTCAGTGAAGGCACTACTTCGGATCGTTCTTTCCTGAGGTCGGTCGACCCCGGCAGTTTCCAGGACGGCGTGCTGCGGGGCCTGGAGATCACCTTTGATGAGATCAGGACTGCTCTGGGCCTGGAAGTGGCGGATTTTGACGGCCTGGACCAGGTCACCATTTACAATACCACCACGCTGAAGGACGGCAGGGTGTACCCTTCGGTGATCGAGGTCAATGAGGAGGTCACCATCAATAATGTGACGCCAAATATCCAGAACTCTTCGGCGACGACCAGTTTTACGACCAGCATCGTCGTATTCGTGCAGTGCCCGCTGCCCGAGGGGTTTGCCACCGGCAATTATATGCTGGAGCAGGTCTCCGGCCCTGCCGACCCTTTTTTCGGTAATGATTACCGCTGGGGGCCCGGCGAGGTCACCATTACCGCCACCGGGCCTATAGGCAGGGTATTTACCGGCAAGTATTTAACTTTTGACCAGGACTTCAACTTTGTTGTGACCTGCGGCATATTGGTGGTGCCCCGTACGGATACCGGCCTGGGGTGCCCTGACCCCGATTTTGTCTACGTGCAAGACGGGATCAACGAGTACGAGGACGATAAGGAATTTACGATCACCCTGCTGGATAATGTTGCGGGGGCTTGTGGCCAACCGGTGGGTGAGCCGCTGGTGCTGAGGCTGACCAAGATCTAAAGTACTGAAGTACAGAACCGAATGTTGCGGCCCGCAGCGGACTTTTGTGTCTTTTGCGGGCCGCTTGGTTTCTGACGGGTTACCTGCGGAGGATGTTTGGAGAAACTCTTTTTTGTCATTCAATGCCGTCGGTTCCGTGCGGAAAAAATATTCCCGGCCCGTGAACAATTATTTCAAGCCGGTGTAAATTAGGAGGGTAACGCAAAAGTGGGTTCCGGGCAGTTTTTTTAAGGGCCATTTTCCTTAGAACTGTTCAATAGGGTACAATTTTTCGTAAGTGCCGGCCTTGATAATTTTAGAAAAAAACCTTTATATGACCGGAAATTCTCTACGGTAAATATTACTTGCCCAATATCATTCAAACAATATTTTAATTTTTAAAGAAGCGTTGAGGAAGCCTCAGCCGTTATCCATTTACTTCGCCTCAGTCAATAGCCGGACTAGTAAACAATAAAGTCACCCGACGGAATAGAAAACAGGCAACACATTTTCTAACTCTATACAATCTATTCCAAATCAAAAGGCTTTATTATGAAAAAACTCTTAATGGTTTTGCCGATGGTGCTGTTCGCCTTCTCCTTTGCGATGGCGCAGCGCACCGTGACCGGTAAGGTGACTGACACAGAAGGTGTGCCGCTGATCGGCGCCAGCGTTCTGGTTCAAGGCACCACTACCGGTACAGTTACCGACATAGACGGCAACTTCTCCCTAAACGTGCCGGCTGATGCCAAAACGCTGGTATTCAGCTACACTGGTTTTGAGAGCGCTGAAGTTCCGTTGACCGCAGCTAGTGTTTACGACGTTACGATGGAAGAGGGGGCCGTCCTGATCAACGAGGTGGTCGTCACCGGTACGGGCGTGGCCACTGACCGTCGGCGGACCGCCATTAGCGTAGAGGCCATTGGCTCGGACGAGCTGCCGACGGTAGCTTCCGGTTCGGTCGACCAGGCCCTGGTCGGTAAGATTGCCGGCGCCTACATCCAGCAGAGCTCCGGCCAGCCCGGCCAGCAGGCCAACATTATCCTGCGGGGTATCAACTCTCTGGGCGGCACCACCCCGATGATCCTCATCGACGGGGTGCAGATCAGCACCGACAACAACTTCAACGGAGGTAACAATGCTTTGACCAGCCGCCTGGCGGACATCGACTTCAGCAACGTCGAGCGCATTGAGGTGGTGCAGGGCGCCGCCGCCGCCACCATTTATGGCGCTCAGGGCGCTAACGGCGTCATCCAGATCTTTACCAAGAAAGGAAGCAAGGGCAAGCCGCGGATCAGCCTGTCCAGCAGCTACAGCGTGGCCAACCCCCTGCGGGGCGGTTTCGAATACGCGGATCTCCACGCTTATCAGACCCTGCCCGATGGCCGCATCACCTCAGGTGGAGGTACTGCCCTTCAGCAAAACGAGTTCGGCGTATGGAGCAGCCCCCTGCTGCAGGATGACGCCGATGCCAAGACGGATAATGAGTACGTCGAGCCGACGTACGACTTGTTCGACCAGATCTTCCGGGACAATATTCCCAACTACCGCACCAGCCTTTCGGTTAGTGGCGGAACCGATGCCGTTACTTACGCCATTACCGGTACGTTCAACGAGCAGGCCAGCGCCATCCGCGGCCGCAACCAGCGCTTCAACTTCGGCGCCCGCGTCGGCTTTGAACTGTTCGAAGATTTCAACGTCAATATCGGTACCAACTTCATCCGGGGTGATAACAACACCGGAGCCATTGTTGGGGAAGATAACGTGTTCAGCGCTATTGGCGCCGTATCTACCACTTACCCGTTTGTCGACTTTACCTACCGGGACAAGAACGGCAACCTGGTGGCCAACCCGACGGGCGACAACAGCGTCAACCCCTTATTCACCGAGATCTACCGCCAGCGCAACGCCAACCTGGTGCGTATACTGCCCAATATCAACCTGAATTGGAAGGTGACCGATTTCCTGGAACTGGATTACAAATATGGTATCGACCACTACCGGGATGACTTCCAGGATTTCATCGACAACCAGACGCAGATCATCGGAGCGTCCAGCCAGGGCGGCATCACGCCCATCGT
>JAGFJE010000469.1 GCA_024103175.1 Phaeodactylibacter sp. | reverse complement strand
GAGGCGGCCCTTGGGGCCGATATCATCAGCGTTCCGGAGAATGCTGAAAACAATAGCGAGGGGATAAAGGAAGGAATGGGTGGTGGGTAGGGTGAAAAACAACTACAAACAGGAGCGGCATTCCCTCCTGGTACCAGCCGCTCCTGAGTGGCGATGTATTCGTCCCGGAAAACCAGGACGGGACAAACCTCGCGCTTACCTCTGCACACTCATGCCGGCTTACGGCGGCACAACTCTGGCAGAAAGGCCGGAAAGCGCCGGGATACCCGAAACCCTATATTATTGTTTCGTTCTATAGGGTGGTTCCTGTTGCGGTAGGACGAACGGCATTCATTTGCATTGTTGTTCCAGGACCCGCCACGAACCACTCGGGTGTTTGAACAGGTTTACCCCATGGGATCGAAGATACCAAAAAACCTGGTATTCCAAGCGCTGGCTTTGGCCGAAGCGAATGTGGCCCAGCCAGCTGTTCAATGCCAACTCCAGCCGCTCAGGCGACAGCCGGCCTTCTTTTCGCATCTTCATCTTCTTTCGGAGAAAACGCCGGTATCTCCTGATGTTTTGTTTACCCACCAGCCGGTAGCGGGGAAATACACGGAACCCCAGGAAGGGCACGCCATCTTCCACCCTGTAGATCTGCGTTTTATTCGGATGTAACAGCAACCGTAAACCGGCCAGATAATCCCCAATCTCTTTTGCCCATATTCTCAATTGGGCTTTCTCCTGCCCGAAGAGCACAAAATCGTCAACATACCGAATATAGCCTGGAACCTGGAGCTCTTCCTTGACGAAATGGTCAAAACGGTTCAGATAAAGATTCACCCACCACTGACTGGTCAGGTTGCCGATGGGCAGGCCATGGCGCCTCTCATGGGGCGTAAACAAGTCATCACCTGGAAAATAAGCCAGGTGTTCTTCCTGAGGATTGGAATTGTCTATGATCCTATCGATCAGCCATAGCGTTTCCGGGCAGCGGACTTTCCAGCGGATCTCTTCTTTTAACAACTCATGGTCGATGCTCGGGAAAAATTTTCGGATATCGCACTTCAGCACATAGGGAAAACGGCAGGCGTATTCCTGAAAGCGCCGGATGGCGGCATGTGTGCCTTTACCCACCCGGTTGGCATAGCTGTCGTAAATAAAAGTACGCTCGAAGATAGGCCCGGTAATATTCATCAGAGCATGATGTACCACCCGGTCGCGATAAGGCGCCGCGCTGATCATGCGTTCTTTAGGGTCATAGATCATGAAGGAGTGGTATTCTCCCGGCTGGTAGGCCTTGCTTTGGAGTTCCTCCTGCAACTGGAGCAGATTACGCTCCAGCTGAAAATCAAATGCCGCGACATTTTTCTGAAAGCGCCTGCCCTTGCGGGCATTCTTTGCAGCAAGCAGCAGATTGTCGAATGATGTAATTTGTGGATAAAGATTGTTGTACGTTTTCATAAAAGAAGAACCTATATGAGTAAGGATACCATCATTGCCAAGGCTTACGATCTCTTGAAATATAGCTCTCCACTCATTGCCAAGCTCCCCAGGAGCCATAAATTCACCCTCGGCGACCGGCTGCAGAACATGTTGGCTGACCTGCTGGAACGCCTGATCGAAGCTTATTATTCGCCGCCTGCCAGGAAGCGTGACATCCTGCTGCACACCAACATCCTCCTGGAAAAGATCCGCTACTTCTTCCGCCTCGGGTATGACCTCGGCCTCTACGACTCCCTCCGCTACAAAGATTTCGCTGAGCGCATCAATGAGATCGGGCGTATGTGCGGGGGATGGCTGAAAAGCCTCGAAAAATAAAAAAAATCGGCGCTTCGCGCCGGAAAAAGGAAAAGGATAAAAGGGAAAAAGTAAAAAAGGGCTACAGGCGCCGGGATACCCGAAACCCTACATTATTGCTACGTTCTAAAGGGTGGTTCCTGTTGCGGTAGGACGAACGGCAAGCATCCGCATAGTTGAGCCAGGACCCGCCACGAACCACTCGATAATCCCCGGATTCCGGCCCGGCAGGATCTTTGACCCCTTCACTCTGCCGGTAGTAGCTACGCTCCCCTTTGCTCCACCAGTCCCAGCACCACTCGAACACATTACCGCTCATATCATACAGTCCCAGGGCGTTGGGCGCGAACTCCCGCACCCCGGTGGTAGCGCCCCGGCCCTTACCCTTCACATACCAGTCCGGATTGTACTTTTCATTGTAGGGATGCCCGGCATCAAAATTCATCTCCGCCGGATCGGCCACATCCTTTCCATTCCCAAACCGGATATGTCCTCCCCCTTGCCCCCTCCCGGAGGGGGATAAAACGGCTCGGGCGGCGTACTCCCACTCCGCCTCCGTGGCCAGGCGGAAACCGTTTTTACTCCAGTCGGCCGCTACCTCATCCCCGTCAATGGTATACACCTTTTCCAACTCCACCCCATCCAGCGGGCTGAGCCACTCGGTCAGCCAGTTGCAGTACGCCACGGCCTCGAACCAGTGGATATTGATCACCGGCTTGTCGCCCCGCCCGAAGCCGGAGTCGCCGGGCAGTTCCCGGCCGGTGGCCAGGCAGAACAGGCCATACTGCCAGCAGGTCGCCGGGGTGGCCGCCAGCTGAAAGCTGCTCACGGTAACTTCGTGCACCGGCTTTTCATCGGCATAGCCTTCTTCGCTGCCCATCCGGTAGGTTCCTCCCTCAATGGAGCGCA
>JAGFJE010000427.1 GCA_024103175.1 Phaeodactylibacter sp. | reverse complement strand
TTCAGGCAACTATTACTACGCCCGATCTTTTCGTAGAGGTTAGCCAGCACCAGGCAGGATCTGGCAAATATATCCCATTGCTCTTTCTCCCGGCTCAGCTCCTTGACATGCAGAAGCTTTTGTACGGCCCGTTCATCCTGCTGGCCCTGCTCCAGTGCTGTCGCCTCCGCCAACTGTACTTTGATGCCGAAGGGAGAATCCAGCTGCCCTGATCGTTGCAACTCATCGATGATCGGGGCCAGAATGAGGCGGGCGCTGTCATTTTTAAAGGAGGTTAAGAGTGATTCTGCCCGGGCGAGGCCTTCCGGCAGCCTCGGTTCGATGTGCGGCAGGCGCTCTTTTTCCAAGCTATAAGAAGGGATGCTTCCGGCAGCCGGAATACCTGGAAATAATACCGGGAAAAGAAGCGTCAGAAGCAAAGGTAAAAGCTTCTTTTTTCTTCGCGCTGAAAGCAGGGATAGATGCATAGTAAAAAGGAAACTCAGAAACTGTAAAATGATCTGGTTTGGGGGGCTACTTATGGATTTGTTTACAGGCCAAATGGTTACCTCCACAGTAGGTAAACTTATACAGAAATATCTTACGTAAGAAGAGTTCCTATGTTACGGAGCACTGGTTTTTGCTTTGGAAAAATGGCTTTAAGAGTAGTATGTTTAGAGGCCATCCCCGAATCGAGTTCCGAGTTCGGGGATGGCCTTCAATCAAGCTCTTTCCCGGAGCTTATGCTTTGTATGTGTCCCCTCACTTCGCCCGGTTTTTACTTGCGGGCCACTCGTCTAAGGTTGAACACTATTGATAGCCAAGATGTTGCGGAACGTCCAAAGTCATTCCGACTTCCGCCCCGTCTTCGCTGCGCTCTTCCGGGCAAGCCCGTCTTCGTCCCTCAGCCGGGTAAACTTCCGACTTTGTCCAGCGCTAGAATGGTAGCTTACTTGCCCACAAAGGCCCTCAGGCTCAGCCCCCCCGTCAGCCCGTCTTCCCAATCCAGATCCGAATTCAGGCCTTTGACGCCCTGATAACCCAGGAAAAACTCCACCGCCATATTGGACGACAGGAAAAAGTCCAGCCCCGCACTGCCGCGCAGGCGGAAGGGGTACTCATTGTTGAAGTTGTTGCGGTGGAAGCCCGCCCCGGCCATGCCTTCGGTGAATACCTTGAATTTGTCGTCCGGGTTGAGGTACAGGCGCAGAAAAGGATAAAGCGCTACGGTGAGGTCCGATTCGTCAAGGATGACGCCGCCCCCCGTTTCCTGCTGGCCGCTGGTGAAACGAAATTCACCGCCGATCATCCAGCGGGGGTGGAATTGGTATCCGAAAACAGGAAGGATGGCGATCACCGGGTCGGCGCCGGTATCGCTTTCTGAAACCTCCCACCGGAAGGAACCCCGGCCGCCGATCATCAGCATGCCCGTGGCCATGGGCGGGTTGGCGCGGCCCAGGCTCTCCCCTTCAGGCGGAAGGAAGAAGAACAGCCCGACATCAGCCAGGATATTGGTGCGGGCATCAACGTCTTCTTCATCGAACCACTGCACTCCAGCCTGCCCTTCGATAGCCGCCGTGGGGCCGAGAAACCAGTCCGCTCCGGCGCCGAAGCGCCAGCCCCAGAGGTTTCGGTTGAAGTTCAGCTCGTCGATGTCGGAGTTGAAATCCCGGTTTCCAAAGAATACCTCGCCGGACAGGAAGGGCGCCACCTTGCCGTTCCCCTGGAAGAAATAGCGGGTAAACAACCCCTGATACTGCAGGGTGACGTCCGGCCCGCCATCGCTGAAGCGGTCGTAGCGCTGCCGGTTGGCGAAGCCGCCAAGCGTCAGGTTCTCGTCCAGCAGGATGCCCGCCCGGGCGTTGTAGTCCTGAGCGGCGTAGCGGTCCAGGTCGGAAATCAGCGCCCAGTCGCCGGCAGCGAAAATGGTTTTGGGCTGCAGCTGGCTGTAGAGGGGAAGGCTGCCGCACAGAAGGGCAAGGAAGAAAAAGAATGATGATTTTTTCATGAGCGCGGTGTTTTTTAATCACACTTAGGTGAATTATAGAGTATCCGGCAGGCTTTCCAGGTTGGTTCGAAAACGAAAATATTTCTCTGAAAAATAAGCCTGATAGAAGAATGCGATATGCATGGCTATGCAGGGTTTTTATGACATGATGAAGCCCCCCTATAGCCACAACAATATGACCATTCAGCTATATAATCCGTGTGCCAGGCCCCTCCGTGTCCCTTACCTGCGCAGCCCTATGCTCAAACAGAACGGCTCAGCTTCCCCAGCGCATGCGTTATTCCCCGCGGCTGATACCCCAGGGCATAAGCCTTTTCGCTGCTCAGGCTCACATCGGCGGGGCGGGGGGCGGGCATGGCCACATCGGCTTGTTTGCCGGGCTGCACCAGCCGTTCGTCGATGCCGAAAGCGCGGGCGATGTGTACGGCCATGTCGAAGCGGGAGAGCGGCTCCGGGCCGCCCAGGTGGTAGAAGCCCGCGGCGCCCAGTTCCAGCAGCAGCAGCAGCCCGTGGGCGGCGTCTTCCACGTAGGCGGGGCTGCGGTACTCATCGACGAAAGCCGGCAGGGGCTGCCCGGCGCGCAGGTTTTCCACCCACTGCTTCATAAAATTATTGCCCCAGCCGTAGAGCAACGGCAGGCGGACGATGGCCGCCTCCGGATAGGTGAGCAGCACGCCCTGCTCGGCCGCCGCCTTCTGCATGCCGTAGGTGCAGATGGGAGAGGGGGCCCACTCTTCGTCGTAAGGCGCATGCTGCCCGTCGAAGACCAGGTCGGTGGAGGTGAACAGGAAGGGGATGCCGGCATCGCGGGCGTAGGCCGCCAGGTTGATGGCGGCATCCACATTGATCAGCTGCGATTCTTTGGGGTGCAGCTCGCACCAGTTGGGGCTGGAGGCGGCGGCAAGGTGGAGGATAGCGGTTGGGCGGATCTCTTCCAGCCGTTCCATCACTTCCTCCCGGTCGAACAGGTCGAGTTGCTCGGCCGGAATGTCCGGCTTTTTCAGGTTGTAAATGCCGGTAAAGGGCCGCCCCCGCTCCTGTAGAAGGCGGGCGAGGTGAGAACCCAGGAAGCCGGAAACCCCGGTGATGAGTATTGCCACAGGCTTATTGTTTAATGATCTTGTGCACAAAGGTACAGTTTCCTGAGGCGCCCTGCAGGAAATAAATACCGCAAGGCAATCGAATTTCGCCGGCAGCGCCGCACCACCTTGCCACATCTCCGAAAAACCTGCCTGCCGTTGGCACAGCCTGCCTGCCATTACTGCCAGGTAGGCGCTGCCGGGTTTGACTTTCCGGAACTATATGGAAACCCGGCGGGAGGATTCCGTTTTTTTGTTTTTTAGCTTTCAACCCCAAAAGAAATACCCTACATTTGCGTTCCTTATTGGAAAGCTTACGCAACCTCCCCGCGGCAGATTTGTTATTTACTTCAGTCCATGTACCCGGGCAGTAAATTGCATTTTATCCTTCCCAATGGCGGGAACCATACAAAAATATCGCGAGGAAGTAAAGGGCGCCGGGGTAAAATGCAATAACACATAAACGCAACAGCAACGCTATAGTATGCAGTTCTTATATCCGACATTTCTGTTCGCCCTGGCCGCGCTGGCCATCCCCATCATCCTCCACCTGTTCTATTTTCGGCGGTTCAAGAAAGTGTACTTCACCAATGTGCGCTTCCTGAAGGAGGTCAAGGAAGAGACCAGCGCCCGCTCCAAGCTGCGCAACCTGCTGGTATTGCTGATGCGCCTGCTGGCCATTGCCTTTCTGGTGCTGGCCTTCGCCCAGCCCTTCATTCCCGCCAAAGATGCCGAAGTAAAGGCCGGCAATAAGGCCGTCAGCATCTTCATCGACAACTCCTTCAGTATGGAGGCCCTCAGCCAGGACGTGCCCCTGCTGGAGAAGGCCAAACAACGGGCCCGCGAAGCGGTGCAGGCCTACGCCCCCGACGACCAGTTCCAGATCCTGACCAATGACTTCGAAGGGCGCCACCAGCGCCTCGTGGGCCGCGACGACGCCCTGGCCCTCATCGATGAGGCCGCCATCAGCCCCGAGGTGAAAGCCCTCTCCCGCGTGCTCACCCGCCAGCAGCAGGCCCTCAATACCGGGCGGACGGACAACCACGCGGCCTACCTCATCTCCGACTTTCAGCGCAACATCACCGATATCGAAAGCTACGCCGACACCACCCTGGAACTCAACCTCATCCCCCTGCAGGCCGTGCAGGAACGCAACATCGGCATCGATTCCGCCTGGTTTGACGCCCCGGTACCTATGGCCAACCAAACCAACGCCGTCATCGTCAAGGTGCGCAACTTCACCGGAGAAGACGCCGAAAATATCCGCCTGTCCATCCGCTACGACGGGCAAACCAAACCGGTCGGGACTTTGTCGATTCCCGCCAATGCTTCCGTACTGGATACGGTCAACCTCTCCATACAACGCACCGGCTGGCACGAGGCCGAACTGGCCATCACCGATTACCCGGTGCAGTTTGACGACACCTATTATTTCTCGTTCAACGTCAGAGAACAAATCAACGTGCTGGCCATCAACGAGGCGCAGCCCGGCCGCTACCTCACCGCCGCCTTCGCCGGCATGGCCAACTTCAACCTCGACAACCTGCTGAGCCAGAACCTCGACTACTCGAGCTTTGCCAACTACCAGCTCATCATTGTCAACAGCCTGAACGACATCTCCACCGGCCTGGCCTTCGAGCTGTCCCAATTCGTCAAAGAGGGCGGCAACCTGCTGGTTTTCCCCGGCCGCAACGCCAACCTGGAGTCCTACCGCAGCTTCCTCTCCTCCTTTCCCGCCGACGAACTGCTGCCCTTTGAGGAACAAGCGCGCATCGTCGGCCAGGTCAATACCGAAGAGTTCATCTTCAACGACGTTTTTGAAAACAAAAGCGCCAACCTGAAACTACCGGCCACCCAGGGCAATTTCCGCCTGTCTTCCTCCGCCAGCCGCGGCGAGGAGCGCCTGCTGACTTACCGGGACGGCAACGCCTTCCTGTCGAAATACCAGGTGGAAAAAGGCAACCTGTATCTCTGCGCCGCTCCCCTCGATGAAGAATACAATGGCCTGGTCCGCAACGGCGAGATCTTCATCCCCATGTTGTACAAAATGGCCATCTCCGCCGGCAAAGGCCAGAAGGTTGCCTATACCATCGGCAGAGATGAGGTTATCGAGGCCAGCCACCAGACGGCCAGCTCGGATATCGTCTACAAACTGAAAGGGCAGGGGAGGGAGTTCATCCCCGAACAACGCATCATCGGTTCCAAGGTGTTCCTCAGCGTCAACAACCAGGTGCGGGACGCGGGCTTCTACACCCTTTTCCTCCAGGAGGGCAATCCCCTCGGAACCTACGCTTTCAACTACGACCGCCGGGAGTCGGCCCTCGACTACTACGCGCCGGATGCCCTCCGGGAACTGATCGGCGAACAGGCCAACATCATCAATATCGCCGATACGGCCGTGCTCACCGCCCGCATTGAAGAGCAGAGCCAGGGCACGCCGCTGTGGCGGTGGTGCCTGATCCTGGCGCTGGTGTTCCTGGCGGCGGAGGTGTTGTTGCTGCGGTTGTGGAAGGTGTGACCATTAATCAAACAAAGCATTCATATCCAGCGTATCCTTGACCAGCCGCAGCGAATACTGGTTTTGCTGCAACCCGAAGGTGGTGATCATAGTGAGGAAAAGTGTTTTCCTCGTTTGGGTTTCCATCCGGAAGGCCGTTAGCTTATTAGCCAGTTGATCGGCATAGGATTTGGTAATGCTGTACGGCGCAACCGAGAACTTCATCTCGCAAATATTGATGACCCGGTCGTTTCGGTCGATCAACAGGTCGATCTGGGCGGCCGGTTCCGTTTGCTGGCTACGCCAGGGAGAAACTTCCGTATAGACCCCGCTGATGCCCAGGTGTCTTTTGATGGCGCTTACGTGATTCATACATAAATATTCAAAGGCATGCCCGCTCCAGGCGCGCCACTGCGGGTTGTTCAAACGAGCCAACCAGGCGCCTTCGCCCTGAGCTTTGGAATCTTTTACGAAAGTGAGGTAGAAAAGAGAGTAGGGGTCGGACAGGCGATGGATCACATAACGTTTTTTCTTGCCAAAAGGCACATAGCGTTTGATAAAGCCGGAATGTTCCAATTCGTTTAATACATCAGACGCCGCCCCCCCTTCCGATAGGGCCGATTTCGAGATCAATTCCTTTCTCAGCATTCCTCCGGGCCGTTGCGCCAAAGCTTCCACCACGGATATGTGCTTTTCGGATCGCTTAAAAAGGGATTGATACAGCGAATCGTATTCCAGCCTTAACAGCCCGGTAGGAGAAAAAAACATCCGGTCAATATTCTGAGCGACGCTTCGGTTGGGTTGAACGTTTTCGAGATAAAACGGCACTCCGCCCATGGCCATATACAGCTTGAGCAGTTGATAACGGTCGTATTCGGCTCCTTTTGCCTGGAGGAAGGCTTCCGTTTCGCTCAGGGTAAAGGGCTGAAGGAGTATGCGCTCCGTAACGCGGTTGTGGAGCCCGCCTTTATTCCGAATGAGGTTGTTGATCATCCAGGATGCCGCAGATCCGCAGCTGATCAACAGGATATCATTTCTCAGTGCCGCCCAGCTGTTCCAGAAATGCTCCAGCGCAGACAGAAAATCCGCGCCATGGGTATCGAACCAGGGCAATTCATCGAAAAAAATGATCTTCCTTTCCCGCTCATCTTTTGAGGCTAGTTTGATAACCAACTGAAATGCTTCAAACCAGCTTGAAGGCGGAGAAGAACCGGCAAGGCCAGGGTCAAAACCCATCATGGCCGTATGAAAATTCAGAAGCTGCTGCTTCGTCGTGGCATTGGCCAGGGCGGTCATGCGAAAAGTGAACTGGCCGCCAAAAAACTGATTGACGAGGAACGTCTTCCCCACTCGCCTTCTTCCGTACAAGATCAAAAATTCCGATTTGTAACTGTCCTGCATACGCTTCAATACCTCAGCTTCCTGCTTTCTTCCGATTAGAATGGGTTCCCGGAGCATGATACAGTATTTTTTAGCGATTATACACATGAAAATATTAATAATCGCG
>JAGFJE010000423.1 GCA_024103175.1 Phaeodactylibacter sp. | reverse complement strand
CAGCTGGCCTACGCTTACGAGAACCTTTTTGAAGTGTACAAGGATAAAGGCGAACCCGTACGGGCCGAAGCCTTTCTGCAAAAGGCCTTTGAAACCTTACTGGCAGAGGCGGTTTTTGACGAAAGCGGCGCCCCTGTTGTGGGGCGGTCACTGGCGATCAACGACCTTGACTTTGTCCGGCTGCTGTCTCTCAAAGCACAACTTTTGCGGAGCGAGTTTTCTGCTACCCGAAACCCGGCCATTCTGGAAAAATCCCTTAGCCTTCATGCCAAGATAGATTCTGTTATCAGCAAACACCTTCTGCTCTTCCAGTTCCAGAAATCAAAATTGAATTTCCTGGAGCTGGTGCAGGGTTATTACGGCGAAGCGATAAAGGATGCCTTAAAATTGTATGAGCTGAGTGGAGATCAGGAGTATCTGCGCTCCGCCTATTTTTTTTCCGCCAAGACCAAAGCGATCATCCTCCGCAATGAGCTGAATGAGGCAAATGCTTTTCAGGCCGTCGCTTCTCCGCAGGTCATTAAAAGAGAAAAGGCCCTGGTTAAACAGATGGCCTCCATTCAGGAACAACTCTCCAGTAGCGGGACAGAAAAAGGCGCCCTCCTGAGGAAATACGTTGAGGCCCAGAGAGAAATGGACCGGTTCCTCCTCGATATTGAGCAGGAAGAACCCGGATATTTTAAAAATAAGTATGCGTTCATTTCTCCCCCGGGCCTGGATGAGGTTCAGAAGTTGTTGCCGAAAGGGCTGGCCATCATCGAGTATTTCTACCGGTCAGATACGATCTATAGTTTTTGGATAACGCGCAGCCACCTGTTTCACGCCTCTATCGGCAATGATGAAGGGCTGGAACGGGCCATTAGCAATTATGTGGACCAATGCCATGACCCCAATATTCCTCTTTCCAGTGCGACGGGCCATTTATTGTATGAAAAACTGATCGCCAATGGCCTCAACAACCAGGCATTACGTGGTATAAACCGCTTATGCATCATTCCTGACGACCTGCTGCACACGGTCCCGTTTGAAGCCCTGAATAGCGCTACGGAAGGAAAAAACCGGTTTCTCATTGAAGATTACAGCATTGCTTATTCCTATTCGGCAGGGTTGCTTTTCCGAGAAAAGAATGGATCGTATGATATTCCCTATCTGGGAGTCAGCACTCAATATACCGCTGATCTTTCCAAAAAATTAAAGAACAGGAGGCTGTTATTCGGGCAGGAAAACCTTTCTCAGCTGGTTTTGGGCAGGAAAGAAATAGACCGGGGCAGGGCCATCTTCGCCGGTAAAGAACTCCTCGATCAACAGGCCACTCTCGAGAATTTTTACGCTTATGCTTCCAATGCCCGGATAATTCACCTGTCCTTACACGGGCTTGTAGATTTCGAGGATCCACTCCGGTCCAGCATCTTGTTCGATGACCACCAGGAAAAATTCGTCCTCTCCGCTTCCGACCTGTATTCCCTAAAGATAAATGCAGGCCTGGTCATACTCAGCGCCTGCCATTCCGCCAATGGGAAAATTTACAGGGGCGAAGGCGTGCAGGGAATGAGTAAGGCCTTTATGTTAAGCGGCGCCCATACTATTCTTTCCAGCTTATGGAGCGCATCTGAGGCCAGCTCTTTGGAAATTATGGCCGCCTTCCTTCAGAATATCCAAAATGGAAATCCAAATGACCTGGCCCTGCACCGGGCAAAATTGGATTACCTGGCAAATGCACGCCCAAGCCAACAGCATCCTTTCTATTGGGCAAATTTTATCATCATTGGAGAATTGAATACCCCCCAAACTCCTTCTTTCCCGGCCGTGGAGATCCTCCTTGCCTTGGCCCTTGTAGTAGGGTTGTTCTTATTACTGGGTAAGGGGAAATTGCCAGGCCTGGCCTTTCCCGCGAAAAAATAATCAAAAAAAGCTTTTTTTCCCGTCACATTTCCTTTCAGGCCATCTTATACAGATAGCGTGCGAAAGCACATTTCCCCCAACACTTTTTCACAGCGTTTTAACATAACAGGCACAAACATGATCAGAACTGCACACACAATTCTACCGGCTGCTTCTTGCCTTCCGGGGGAAAACAATTATGGCGAAAAGGAAAACTTTATTATTGTCACGGAAGACATTGTATTGCGCTCACAGGGGCTCCTTTGAAAGTAGCCCATTGGGCTCTTCAGGAAAAACGGATACCAGGCGCTGAACCTATGTTTGGGTATGCTATGAGAGATTAAATATTGTCCCGGCATTTATTTTCTCCAAAAATAGCGTACATTTCTTCTCCAAAAACCGAATACCCATGCTACGCGCCCTTGCTCTCGTTGCCCTGTGCACGCCCGTTCTTCTTTCCAGCCAGGTTCATTACGTAAAGCTCCGGCCCTTCCCGCCGAAATGGGAGCGGCTGGAGATCGGCTTCGTCGTCAGCGCAATTATCGACCGCCGGGTGGATACTACAAATATCGGTTACGCCCTGACTGGGATGGGCAATAAGCGGAAAGCGGCCAAATTCAAAAAGCGCCTGCCCGCCGAGCTCGAAAGGGCCGTCGATGAACTGGTAGTATATACAAGCGGCGCCAAAGATTCCGTCGTGCTCCTCGTACGGGAGTTCCAGGTTTCCGAACTGGACAATATCGGCCGGCTCAACGCCCTGGTGGATTGCTACAAAAAACAGGGTGGAGGGCTGTATAAAATGGAGTCTCTCGACCTCTATAAAGAATACCGGGGCATCGATGTGACCCGCTACCACCCGGAAGCCGTCATCCGGACAATGAAAGATCTGCTGGGAGAAATAGCAACCCTGCTGGAAAGCTACGAAGCGCAGGAAACCGGCCGTACCAGCCTGACGGGCCTGCTGCAAGAACCTCGCCCCGCCTTTGTGATCGATACCGCCACGCAGCTGAAAAAAGGCATTTACCGCTCTTATGTTGAATTCATTGCCAACGATCCGGGGATAGAAGATGTGGACATCCGCATTACCGAAGAGGATGCTTCCGTGCTCAAGTTCAAGCACGTGGAAATAACCGGCCCGGAGGGAAAGGAGATCGGCCTGAAAGAGAACCCCGCCTTCTGGGGCTTCTGCGACGGCGCTCATATTTACCTCAACCTCACCCCCTTACTGGGCTATGATTTTTACGCGAGGCTCGAAAAGATCACCGAATACAGCCCCTTAAAAGCGCCGCCGGCCAGGATGAACAATCAGGGCGTGATCATCGGCGGCATCCTGGGCGGCGCCATCGGCGGCGCTATTGCCGGCGCGGCGAGCGGGCCCGGCAGTAATGCTTATGTCTACAAACCCCGCGAACAAAAGATACTAAACTTGTCTCTACGCCTGCTGTGGGATATCATCAAGGAGGATGAGGAACTGGTGCGAGCGCTCCGCGAAGAAAAAAGAAGGGACCACCCCGATACCAAGCTGGAATACCTGAAGCGGTTCTATGAAAGGCGGGGCGGTATGTGATCCTGCCGTTTTTCCCCACCGCCACCTCCCGGCTCGGGGAAAAACGGCAGAAAAACCTATTCCGGCTCGAAGCCGAGGACGATGTTGAAGTCGCCCAGGGTCTGCAGCGAGCGGTCGGCCACGTTCTTGTCGAAGCCGATACCGTAGTCGAAGCCGAGCACGCCGAACATGGGCAGGAAGACCCGCAGGCCCATCCCCACGGAGCGCTTCACGTCGAAGGGGTTGAAGTCTCGGAATTCCCGCCAGGCGTTGCCGCCCTGGGCGAAGGCCAGCACGTAGATGGTCGAGCTGGGGTTGAGCGACAGCGGGTAGCGCAGTTCCACCGTAAATTTATCGAACAGGGGCGTGGCCGAGGTGCCGCCCGAAGCGGTTATCACGTTGGCCTCCAGTTCGTTGATCTCGTAGCCGCGCAGGGAGATGATGTCTACTCCGGCGAAGCCGAACTGCTGGTTGTTGATGCCGTCGCCGCCGAGCTGGAAGCGCTCGAAGGGCGAGGAACCGATCTCGCGGTTATAGAAGCCGAGCAGGCCGATCTTGGCCTGGGCCTTCAGGATGAGGTTGCCGACGATAGGCTGGTACCATTCGGCGTCGAAACGCCACTTGTGGTACTCCAGGTAGCGGAAACGCTCCCTTGCCGGCAGCTCGCTGTAGTTGTCTTGGTTATCAAAAAGAGAGTAGGGGGGCGTCAGCTGGAGCGACAGCGATATGCGCGACCCTTCCTTGGGGAAAATGGGGTCGTTGATCGTCGAGCGGGCGATGGTCTGCCTGATGCTGAAGTTGTTGTAGTTGCCTTCCTGTACGATCTCCCCTTCATCGGAGCGGAACAGGCCGCGGACCCAGTTGTCGAGGGTCAGCGTCTGTATGTTGATGGCGGTGCTGGAGACGAAGTTGTCGTCCGGCCATTTCAGGCGGGTGCCCAGGCTGATGGAAGCCTGCCGGATGTTGAAACTCTGGTAGCTGTCGGTGCCCCGGCGGCCGAAAGCGAAGCGGTTGAAGAAGGCGGCCACGGTCAGGGAGTTGGGCTTCTTGCCGCCCAGCCAGGGCTCGGTGAAGGACAGGTTGTACGACTGGTAGAAGTCGCCGTTGGTCTGTGCCCGCAGGCTCAGGCGCTGGCCGTCGCCCTGGGGCAGCGGCTTCCAGGCCTCCTTGTTGAAGACGTTGCGCAGGGAGAAGTTGTTGAAGGATACCCCCAGGGTGCCGATCACCCGTTGGGCGCCGCCCCAGCCGGCGGAGAGTTCCAGCTGGTCGGAGGGTTTTTCCTCGACAGTGTATTCGATGTCTACCGTTCCCCGCTGTGGGTTCACCGGCGTGTTAATGCCCAGGCTCTCCGGGTTGAAGTAGCCGAGGTTGATGATCTCCCGCTGGGAGCGGATGATATCGGAGCGGCTGAACTTCTTGCCGGGCAGGGTGCGCAATTCCCGCCGGATGACGTGTTCGTGGGTGCGGTCGTTGCCCTTGATCACCACCTTGTCGATGGTGGCCTGGGGGCCTTCAAAGATGCGGATCTCCAGATCGATGGAGTCGCCTTCAACAGCCACTTCAATGGGGTCTACCTGGAAGAAGAGGTACCCGTTGTCCATATAAAGGGTGCTGACGTCGCGTCCGTCCTGGCTGAAGCGGAGGCGGGTTTCCAGCAGTTCTTTATTGTAGACCTCGCCTTTTTCGATGCCCAGCACGCTGGCCAGGGTCTCGGTATCGTAGACGGAATTGCCTTTCCAGCTGATGTCCCTGAAATAGTACTGGTTGCCTTCCCCCAGGTTGATCCTGACGATCAGGTCGCCGTCTTCTTCGCGCCAGAGGCTGTCGCCGAGGATTCGGGCGTCCCGGTAGCCCTGGGTGTTGTAATAGGCGATCACTTTTTCCTTGTCCTCCTCGTAATCTTTCTTGATGAATTTGGAGGAAGCGAACAGGCGGCGCTTGGGCTTGGTGCCCTTCATCTGCTTGGCCAGTTTGCGGTCCTTGATGTTTTCATTGCCTTCGAAGACGATGTCCTGGATCTTTACACGTTCTCCGCGGTCGACATCGAAGATGAGCTGAACGGCGTTGGCCCGGCTGGAGTCGGGGGATTCAACCACCCGGCAGCGGGTGTCGAGGTACCCTTTGCCGATGAAGAAGCCTTCGATGGCCTTACAGGCATTGACCTTTACGTTCTCCGTGACGATGCCTCCCTTGAGCAGGTATTTGTCGACTTCGTCATTGAGGTCGTCGTGGTAGGATTTTTTCACGCCCCGGTACGAGTGGCGGGACAGGCGCGGCCGCTCCTGCACCTTGATCTCCAGGAAGATGATGTCTCCGATGGTTTTTTCCTTGATGATCTGCACATCGGTGAACAGGCGGAGCTTCCACAGGGCCTTTATCCCTTTCTGGACCTCCGGCCCGGGGATGCGGATCTTATCTCCAACCTTCAGGCCGGCGATGCTGATGATGGCGTTGTCATCGCTGAAATCAGCCCCGATGACTTTGATTCCGCCGATCTCATAGTCGCGCGGTTCGCTGTACCGGAGCACCGGTATCGTATCCGTATCTGATTGGGCAAATGTATAGAAAGGGATTAAGAAGCTGCAAAAGGTGATCAAGGCAATTACTCTCATTCCAATCGTCAGGTTTATTGTAAGGCAGCGGATTGCTGTGATTTTTGATCCGCAAAAATAACGTTTGCCGTCAGGATAACCACATATTCAGTTGCCTGATTATCAAAAAAATCGCCGAAAGTTGATAAGCGCAGGACATTTTGCCGGGAAATGGCCCGCCCCCGTGGCTAACCGGTTGGTTTTAACGGCTCTCTACAAAGAGCAGGGCGGAGGGGGAATGGTTGTATCTGGGTGTGTATTAGTGTGTGAGTGAGACGGAGCCCCCTCATGAGTGCATTTGTTGTGTATAAGTTCCCGGGGGCCTGGCGCGGTGCTCCGCAGTCCCCACGAATACACGGATACACGGATACACGATCACGGCGCCACCTGCTCGCTGATCTTCCCGAACCGCCGCTCGCGCTTCTGGAAGTCGATGATGGCCTTATAGAGGTGCTCTTTGCGAAAGTCCGGCCAGAAAACCGGGGTAAAGTACAGTTCGGCGTAGGCGATCTGCCACAGCAGGAAATTGCTGAGGCGGTTTTCGCCGCTGGTGCGGATGAGCAGCTCGGGGTCGGGCATGCCGCCGGTGTTGAGGGCGGCGGCAAAGGTGGCCTCGTCAATGTCATCGGGGCTGAGCGTGCCGGCCTGCACCTGGCGGGCCAGGCGGCGGCTGGCCTCCATGATCTCCCATTTGGCGCTGTAGTTGAGGGCCAGGACGAGCGTCATCCGGCTGTTGTTCTTGGTGTTTTCGATGCCGGCCAGCAGGGCCTGTCGGGTTTTTTCCGGCAGCTTGCTGAGGTCGCCGATGGCTTGCAGGCGAATGTCGTTTTTATTCAGCGTGTCAATTTCCTTGTGGAGGGTTTCGACCAGCAGGCGCATCAGAGCGCTTACCTCCAGCTTCGGCCGGTTCCAGTTTTCGGTGGAAAAGGCATAGAGGGTGAGGTATTCCACGCCCAGCTCGGCAGCCGCTTCTGTGGTTTCCCGTACGGCGGTCACGCCATTGCGGTGCCCGAACACGCGGGGTTTGCCATGCTGCTTGGCCCAGCGGCCGTTGCCATCCATGATGATGGCAATGTGGCGGGGCAGTTTTTCAATGTTGATCTGAGACTTTAAATCCATTTTTTCCGCTAACAACTCGTGATTAAGCGCCATTTTATTAAGATCAAATATGCAAACTTACTAAACTGCGGGCACTTTTTGAGGATACCGCAATTATAAAGTGGTGTTGATACTAACGCAGCGCCTGTTTTACTATTTCAGGATGAGGCACTAGTGAAGTAGCGGCAACTATTTGCGCCCCTCCGTGCCGGTACAATTGTAAATATGCGGAAACCGTTGTATTTTCCCACTTTTGAAAACAGGGCCGTGTTTGGCAGGCCGGGAAAAAGCGCCTGCCGCGTTTTTCGCCCTGTTTTCGGGATGCGACGAAAAGGATGAAATAAACAGAAACCATGAACCTTACCTTTGAAGACTTTGAGTATAAGCGCCCTCAATTCGGCCAGTTTTCGAGTTCTTTCCGTGAAGAAATTGCCCGGTTCCGCAGCGCCGGCTCTGTGGAAGAACAAGGCCGGGCCCTGTCGCGTATCAATGAACTGCGCAACGAGTTTATGTCGATGTTTAACGTCTGCCATATCCGCCATACCATGGATACCCGCGACGAATTCTATGAAGCGGAAAATGATTATTACGACCAGCAGATGCCTGCGTACGAAGGGTTGATCAACGAATTTTACAAAGCGCTGATCCACTCGCCATTCCGGGAAGGCCTGGAACGGAAATGGGGGCGGCAGCTGTTCACCATTGCCGAGCTGAGCCTGAAAACCTTTGACGAATCGGTTATCGAACTGTTGCAGGAAGAAAACAAGCTCAGCAGCGAATACACCAAGCTGAAGGCCAAGGCCGAGATCGGCTTCCGGGGAGAGCAATACAACCTGTCTACCATTGCCAGATACGAAATGGACAAGGACAGGGCAACCCGCAAAGAGGCCGGCGAAGCCAAGTGGGCTTTTTTCGCCGGGCACGCTGCCGAGATCGAAGGCATCTTCGCTCAACTCGTGCAGGTGCGCCACCGTATCGCCCGGGAACTGGGGTACGATAATTTCGTGGAACTGGGCTATGCCCGCATGCTGCGCTCTGAATACGGCCCGAAAGAGGCGGCCAATTTCCGCCGCCAGGTAGAGGAGTATATCGTGCCCATCGCCCGCCGCCTCTATGAACGGCAGCGCCGCCGCCTCGGCCTGCAACGGCTGAAATACTACGATGAAGACCTGCGTTTCCCTTCCGGAAACCCCCAACCCAAAGGCGAACCGGAATGGATCGTCGGGCAGGCCCGGCAGATGTACAGCGAGCTTTCCCCGGAAACCCGCGAGTTCTTCGACTTTATGCGGCGGGCAGAGCTGATGGACCTGCAGGCACGATCCGGGAAAGCCACAGGGGGGTACTGCACCTACATCGCAAAATACCAGGCGCCTTTCATCTTCTCCAACTTCAACGGCACCAGCGGTGATATTGACGTCCTGACCCATGAAGCGGGCCATGCTTTTCAGGTGTACAGCAGCCGCAATATCGGCATTTCCGAGTACAACTGGCCGACCTTCGAGGCCTGTGAGATCCACTCCATGAGCATGGAGTTCTTCACCTGGCCCTGGATGCAGCTTTTCTTCCGGGAAGATACCGACAAATACAAATTCAGCCACTTGTCCAACGCCCTGTACTTCCTTCCCTACGGAGTCGCAGTGGATGAATTCCAGCACTTCGTCTACGAACACCCGGAGATCTCCCCCGCCGAACGCAACCGCGCCTGGCGCGAGATCGAGCAAAAGTACCTGCCGCATCGCGATTACGATGGCAATTCCTTCCTGGCAAATGGAGGGTACTGGCAAAAACAAAGCCATATCTTTTCCATGCCGTTCTATTATATCGACTATACCCTGGCGCAGATCTGCGCCTTTCAGTTTTGGAAAAAAGACCAGGAAGGCCATCAGCAGGCATGGGCCGATTACGTCCGCCTGTGCAAGGCAGGCGGCAGCCGCCCCTTCCTCGAACTGGTCCAAATGGCCAACCTGCGCTCTCCCTTCGAAGACGGATGCGTGGCCTCCGTGGTGGATGTCATTACCGAGTGGCTGGAACAGGTGGATGACTCGGTATTCTAACCGGCAGCCAAGCTGAAAAATTGGTATATTTGCGGATAACCCTTAAGAAATCCCGATATTCATAACCCCAACCCCAAACCTATGTTCACCCTGATACTCAGCTTTCTGACCGCGTTTACGTTTGCCTATTTCGCGCTGCCTCACGTGATCAATATTGCCCGGGAAAAGAATCTGTGCGACGAACCTTCCGAGCGCAGTTCTCATACCATCAGTACGCCGTCCCTGGGCGGCATCGGCATCTTCTCGGCAGCCATTTTTTCCATCGTCCTGTGGACCCCCTTCCGGGATTTCGGCAACCTGCAGTATATCCTTTGCGCTTTCATCATCGTTTTTCTGATAGGAGTGAAGGATGACATCTCCCCCATCTCCCCGTACAATAAGATCATAGGGCAAGCCCTGGCCGCCTCCATCCTGATCTTCAAGTCCGATATCATGTTGAGGGGCTTTTATGGATTCCTGGGCTTCCATGCCGGCTTGCCCTCGGCGGTTTACATCGCTCTGACCTTGCTGGCCATCCTGATGGTCATCAATGCGTTCAACCTGATCGACGGCATCAACGGCCTGGCGGGAAGCATCGGCGCCCTGATCTGCGGCACGCTGGGGTGCTGGTTTTTCTATGTCGAACGGGTCGAATTTGCAGTAGTCGCCTTCACCATTGTCGGCGCCATCATCGCCTTTCTGAAATACAACTACTCTCCGGCCAGGATCTTCATGGGCGATTCGGGCTCCCTGCTGGTGGGGACGGCCAGCGTGATCCTCGCCATCAAGTTCATCGACATGAATTACTTCATGGAGGCCGGGCAGAAAGGGAAGATCATGGCCAGCCCCGCGGTGGCCATCGGCATTATGATCCTGCCGTTGTACGATACGGTGCGGGTGTCCGTCACCCGCATCCTGAGAGGGAAATCCCCCCTGCTCGCCGACCGGCGCCACATCCATCACCTGCTCATCGATTACGGCTTCTCCCACATGCAGGCCACCGGAATATTGGTGTCGGTAAATACAATTTTTATACTTTTGGCTTTTTCACTCAACCGGGCGCTGGAAATGCACGGGCTGCTGGCGCTTATCATCGCACTGGCCTCGTCGCTGACCTACTGGCTGCACAAGGCTGTCCTCCGGAAGAAACAGAAAAAGCTCATTCTCCAATGAATTCCTATCTGCTTGTTTTTTTGGGCGGCGGCCTGGGCAGTATCTGCCGCTTCGGTATCGCTCACCTGCTGGCGCCATACAAACCGGCTTTTCCCTGGGCTACCTTCCTGGCCAATGCGCTGAGCTGCGTCGTCCTGGGCTGGCTGGTGGGGCTTAGCCTGCGCGGGCAGGTCAGCGATAGCTATAAGCTTTTACTGATGACGGGCTTCTGCGGCGGCTTCAGCACCTTTTCTACTTTTACCAATGAAACCTTCAGCCTGCTGCAGGCCGGCCACCTGGGCCTGGGCCTGCTCAATGTCGGAGGGAGCCTGCTGCTGTGCCTGAT
>JAGFJE010000325.1 GCA_024103175.1 Phaeodactylibacter sp. | reverse complement strand
AGACGCCGGAACTGGCGGCGGAAGTGACCATACAACCGGTCGACGAACTGGATGTGGATGCCGCCATCATTTTTTCCGATATTCTGGTGATACCGGAAGCTATGGGGCTGAAGTATGAAATGGTGGAGAAGAGAGGGCCGTTGTTTCCGGAAACCATTCGTTCGGAAGGGGATATTCAAAAGCTGCTTACCGGAGAAGCGGCGGCGGCTCGCCTGGGGTATGTGTATGACGCCCTGGAGTTGACGCGCAAGAACCTCAACGGCCGCGTGCCCCTTATCGGTTTCTCCGGCGCGCCCTGGACGCTGCTGGCCTATATGGTGGAAGGTAGCGGTAGTAAAACTTTTTCCCGGGCCAAGCGCCTGCTTTACCGGGAGCCTGATCTTGCTCACCACCTGCTGGAGAAGATCACCGAAACCATTATTGCCTATCTTCAGGAAAAGGCACGGCGCGGCGCAAACCTTATTCAGCTTTTTGATTCCTGGGCGGGAATACTGAGCCCGGCTTCCTACCGGGAGTTCAGCGCGCCTTATTTGCATCAGATCTGCGGCGCTATTACCAATGTGCCGGTTACGGTATTTGCCAAGGGCGCCTGGTTCGCCCTGGAGGACATCGCCGGGATGGATTGCCAGGTAGTTGGCCTGGACTGGAACATCAGCCCGGAAGAAGGCCGCCGCCGGGTGGGGGCGGAAAAGGTATTACAGGGAAACCTCGACCCCTGCAACCTGTACGCCGAGCCCGAAAAAATAAGCCTGGCCGCGCGCGATATGCTCGACGCCTTCGGAGGAAGGCATATCGCCAACCTGGGCCATGGGGTTTATCCCGATACGCCCCTGCAGGGCGTGCGGGCTTTTGTGCAGGCAGTGAAAGGCTATCGGTATAAATAATTGCCCCCATTTTTGTAAATTAGGGGAGCGCGGCCTTATTTTTGGCATTTGCAAATCGGAGCGGACGCACTCCGCCCCGGAGCCTGGTGGCTGCTCCCGCCGGGCGTTTGAATGATAAATTAATACGACTTTATGGGTTGGTTTAAACGACTAAAGGACGGCATTCAGACGGCTACCAGGAATAAAAAGGAGGCCCCGGAAGGATTGTGGTACAAGTGCAGAGAGTGTAAGGAAACTTCAACGGTCAAAGAGCTTAAGGAGAATTTTTTCAAATGCCCCCAGTGCAATTACCACGTCCGGATCAATTCTTACGACTACTTCGAGATCCTCTTCGACGGCAACTATGAAGAGCTTTTTACAGGCCTCGTATCAAAAGACCACCTCCATTTCACGGACCTCAAGCCGTATACGGAACGGCTGAAGGAAGCCCGGAACAAGACCGGCCTGAATGATGCCATGGTCGTGGCCAAGGGCAAGGTAAACCGCCGCTCCCTGGTCGTCGCCGCTATGGATTTCAAGTTCATCGGCGGCTCCATGGGCTCGGTAGTAGGGGAGAAGATCGCCATGTCGATCGACCACTGCATTGAAACCCGTACGCCCTTCATGATCATCTCCAAATCCGGAGGGGCGCGCATGATGGAGTCGGCCTTTTCCCTGATGCAGATGGCGAAGACTTCCGCCAAGCTCACCCAACTGGCGAAAGCAAAAATCCCTTACTTTTCCTTCCTGACCGACCCGACCACCGGCGGCGTGACCGCTTCCTACGCCATGCTGGGCGACATCAACTTCGCCGAGCCGAAGGCCCTCATCGGTTTCGCCGGCCCCCGCGTCATCAAGGAAACCATCAAGAAGGAGCTGCCGGAAGGCTTTCAGACCTCCGAGTTCCTCCTCGAACACGGCTTCCTCGATTTCATCGTCGACCGCAAAGACCTCAAAGAGTCGGTCTCCGACCTGCTCTATTTCTTCGATACCAACTGAGCCCCCATGCACGAATTTATCGACCTGGAAAAACTGCCGGAACGAGAGCTTGTCCCCGGCTTCAACGCCCGCCTTATCCACACCGGCAAGCTAACCATCGCCCACGTGACGGTGCGCCGGGGCAGCGCCCTGCCCGCCCACAAACACTTCCACGAACAGGTGACCAACATCATCAGCGG
>JAGFJE010000413.1 GCA_024103175.1 Phaeodactylibacter sp. | reverse complement strand
CCCGTCGGCCGGATGGGCCTGCCGGTGCCGTTGAAGACCGGCGCGTCGATCATCTGGTTGGTCAGGCGGATGAAGTAGTAGGGAGACTCGCCGTCCTTGCGCTGCTCGGTGCGGAAGGTATCGACGATGAGGCGCATGGCCTGATCCCAGTCGGCGTCGAATACGCTTTCATCTCCCGTGAGCCGGAAATATTCGTTGGAAAGGCGCACCACATAGCAGAGGGAGTCGATCTCCCATTTCCGCTCGTGCACGCCGGGAATGGGCTCAGGCTTGTCGCTTTTCCAGCCGGACTCCTTCGTCAGGTCTTTGTAGAAGGCATTGGCATAGGGGTCTTTCAGGACGCACTTTACCTGCCGGTTCACCAGCCCCAGGACGAGGTCCTGCAGCTTTTTTTCCTGCTTGATCAGCGGCATGTACGGCCACACCTGAGCGGTGGAGTCGCGCAGCCACATGGCGTCGATGTCGCCGGTGATGATAAAGGTGTCGGGTTTGCCGTCGATCACCTCGTAGTCTACCGTAGTGTCCAGGGTATTGGGGAAGCAGTTCTCGAACATCCAGGCCAGTTCCTCATCGGCAATGGCCGGCTTCACTTTCCGGATCATCGCTTCCACCGCCTCGCTGGTAAAGGTGCGCTCCTCCACGGGCGGGCGGCGGGAGGGGAAATCCGGGCTCAGGCGGGGAGGGTGGGGAAAGGCGGCTTCCGGGAAAAGAGAAAGGGCGCCGAGGGTAAGGCCTGTATTTTTCAGGAAGTTTCTTCGGTTCATGGTTTGCAGGTTAGGTTGAATAATGACGAGAGCTCCAAGATAGCACAAATGCGGCCTAAGTGGTAAATTACATTTTAAAAACGCATGCCTACCCCTCCATCCATCCACCTGTTGCGCTCCGGCGACGAAGCCCTGCTCCTCCGCCTGGCGGAACGGTTTTACGAAAGCAGCCTGCCGGTTGAGCGGACCAGGGAGTTGTTGAAGCGGGAAGGCCACTTCCTGCTTTGCCTCCGGGAAGGGGACGCCCTCATTGGTTTCTGCTATTTTCACATCCTGCCTCAGTGGTATTCTGGTAAAGATGAGTTGTTCCTGTACGACATCGAGGTCGTGGAGGCCCGCCGGCGGCAAGGTTATGGCCGGCAGTTGTTCGGGGAGGTTTTTCAGTTCGCTAAAGAAAGGGATATCGCCACCGTGTGGCTGATGGTGGAGCGTTCCAATATGGGAGCGCAGGAGTTTTATAAAGCGATGGGCGGGGAGGTTCAGGGAGAGGAAGGGATGGTTGTAGCATTTGGTTTTTGAAGGGAAAGGGCAGCTCTAATGGTTTCCACAAACATACCGATGGGATCTCCGGTTACACCTGGGCCGCTGTTCAAAACTTTTCTGAAAGAGATTGCACCACAACCAAAAGAGGTGTAAATTTGTAACCTAATTAGGCAACAAAAAAATCAAATGCCGACCTATTTTAAATTTGATGGAATCAAGATCGACCTGTACTTCGACGATCACGCTCCGCCTCATTTTCATGCCATCTATGCCGAGTATGAGGAACTGATCGAGATTACAACGCTCGAAACCTACCAGGGATATCTTCCGGCGAAGCAACATAAGAAAGTAATCCAATGGGCAAGGGCCAATCAAGACATTCTGATGGAAATTTGGAACAATAACAGCGCAAGATCATGAGAAAATCAACAAAAGTACCACGGATCATTAAACTACATAAAATTGATGGGTTCAAAGTCTTCTGTGCGTTCAATACCGGTGAGCACCGGGTAATAGATTTTGCCCGCCTTTTCGAAAAATGGAATTACAAGGAAGATCCGTTCCGGTCAAAATTGCTGAACGAAGAAGAATTTTCGAAGCTGCAACTGAATGAGGGGACGTTTCAATGGCCCAATCTCATCCGGAAAACGAAATTATCCAATGGAATGGAATTCGAAGTAGCATTTGACCTGGACCCCGTAGTATTGTACACCGAAAGCGATCCGGATGAAGAAAGGAACAGGAGGTATCAGATCGGCAACCTGGTCAGAAAGGCCCGTAAAAAAGCCGGTTTAACCCAGGAAGAGCTGGCCAGAAGGAGCGGAACAACAAAGAACTACATTTCCAGGATAGAGAACAACAAGTCGGACATAGAGCTGGGGACTTTGATCAAAATTATCGAGATTGGACTCGGCAGGAAACTATCTATTGAAATTAACTAGCGATCTATTTACTACACTATGCAGCCGAAAACACCCCAAAAGCAGCTGATCGATGATGATTTTTTTGCCCGGTGGGGAAATAAGGTGTTCGACGAAAGCGAGATCCTCTGGGAAGGCAGCCCCAAGGCGGGGTTCTCAGTCGCTCTTTTGGAAAAAGGCACTTACCACGATGTAATGACCGGCCCTTCAGGCTGTGTTTTCCTGGGGATCAGTTTTTATCTGTGGATACTCTTTAACTAAATCCTGAGTAACAAAAAAGTAAAAAATGGCAAAGCTCGCCGATATATCCATAAGAACAGTTGAAAGGCCCGATCTGCATTTGCTCCGGACAATCGCCAGAGCCACCTTTACCGAAGCATTCAGCGCCCGGAATTCCGCCTCTGATATGAACAACTACCTGGCCGTGAGCTTCAGCCCGGAGAAGCTCACGGCCGAGTTCGAAAACCCTGGATCCCTTTTTTTCTTCGCTGAAGAGGGCCCCGAAGTGGCGGGATATCTCAAAATAAACTGGGGAGCGGCCCAAACTGAGGCATTACTGAACAACGCCCTGGAAATAGAGCGTATCTACGTCCTGTCCGGCTACCAGGGAAGAGGTATCGGAAAAGCCCTGTTCGAAAAGGCATGCAGCATCGCCAGAGAAAAAGAGATGGATGCCATCTGGCTCGGGGTGTGGGAGAAGAACACCGCGGCCTTACAATTCTACCGGAAACACGGCTTTGTAGAATTCGACAAGCACCTCTTCCGACTGGGCGAAGACGAACAGACGGACCTCCTTATGAAACTGGAAATTTGATAACTATGACGATAGAACCCCTCTCCGAAGAATCCCTGGCGCCCTTCACCCGCCTCACCCTCGAGCTCTGGCCCGAATGCCGGTACGAGGAAGAATACCTCAATGCCGAAAAGCTGCTGCGCTCCCCTCAGGACGCCGTATTCCTGGGCAAGGCTCCGGAGGGCGAATACGCCGCCTTCATCCAGCTGTCCCTTCGCCATGACCATGTGGAGGGCACGCAGAGCAGCCCGGTGGGCTACATCGAGGGCATCTACGTCCGGCCTGCCTGGCGGAAAAGCGGGCTGGCCCGCCGGCTGGTGGAAACCGGCGAGCAATGGTGCCGGGAGCAGGGCTGTACCGAAATGGCCTCCGATGCGGAGCTCGGCAATACGGAGAGCCACGCTTTTCACCAGCGGATGGGATATGAGGAGGTGAACCGGGTGGTGTGCTACCGGAAGGGGTTATAAAAAACCGAACACCATGGCGTCAGGCGACTGGAAAGCATTATTGAAAGCCATTCAGGACGGAGACCTGGAATCGGCCCGGCATTTTATTCAATCGGGAGTAGACGTCAACTACGAGCACCCGGAGATGCTGACAACGCCTCTGATCGAAGCCGTTCAGAACGGGCAGGAGAAAATGGTGGCCCTGCTGTTGGAGCATGGCGCCGCCCCCA
>JAGFJE010000395.1 GCA_024103175.1 Phaeodactylibacter sp. | reverse complement strand
ATGATGGCGGAAGCTGTAATTTGGCTAAAAAACCAAAATACCACAATGAAAACGCTACGTCAGCTGATCCGGGCCCTGGAAACACAAACCCCTGGCAATGAAGAAAAAGATGTCCTTTACCTGTTGTCCCGCTTCAATGCCTGCGAAGGGGAAGACTGGAGAGAATATGTAACCGGCCCGGGCAACACTCCTCTTTTCCAGAATGAACACTTCCGCCTGGTTTTGATCTATTGGGAGGGCTATGCCCGCAGCAAAAAGCACGGCCATCCGGAAGGAGGATGCCTGTTGAAAGTCCTGTCGGGCCGCCTCACGGAGGCCCGGTTCGACCCTTTTGAACCGCGGCGGATGGTGGGGGAATTTCATTTTTCCCGCGGTGAGGTATCCTACATCCACGATGCCCTGGCCTATCATATTGTGGAAAACCCGGTTGCGGAAGCGGCGGTTTCTCTGCACATTTATTCGCCCGGGATATATACTTCCCGGATCGTCGAACCGGCTTCCGGGAAAATTACCATGGCGAAAACCGGTTAACTTTTATCCGGTTTATCCCTGAAAAATTCGATCGAGTCAATATCCACTGTTTGTTGCCCGCCCCCGGCATTCCGGAAGAAGAACAGTACATCGTGGATGCCCTCTGTCTTTTTAATGGGCGCCAGAAGCTGCCGGTATCCGTCGTCGGTAGTTTCGCTGTCACGGAGTTCTGCACTGCCGATGATGGCCCCGCCGGGCCCGCCGGTGCGGGCCTCGATCCGCCCCTGCCCCTGGTTTTTTGGCGGCAACAGCAGGTTTAGTCTGAAATAGCCAATACCGGTTAGGTCAATATCGGTGAAGCCGAAGAAATGATCCACGTCCAACCGGATAACCTCATACCCCTCCTCGAACCCGGAAAACAGGGCGGTGTCCACCGGCACGCGCTGGCAGTGTGATTTGATGTCATAATTCCTGGCGTAAAGCCTGGGATATCGCAGGATCAACTGCTGATGGGTAGTAAGTGGCCCGATGCCGTTCCCTCCCCGGTCGGTATAGGAGGCGTTGATCACATACATGCCGGCGGTGTTTTCCTCCAGGTGTTCCCGAAAAATATAGGAACCGCTTGGCGGAAGCCCTTCGGCCTGCTCGAGGTTGTCCAGGGAAAGAATGTATTCCACCATCGTTTTTGCCTGAGTGGAGCTTAATTGGGGATGGGCCGACATGGCTATTTCTCCCCAACTGCCGGCGCCGCCGCTGATGATCTTTTTGGCCAGCTGTTCTACAACCGTGGGGCTTTCCTCCTGATACCGTTGCGCCACCTGCAGGTAGGAGGGGCCGACGGAAGCCTTATCCACCTGATGGCAGGACAGGCAGTTGGATTCTTCGATCAGCCGTTCTCCCGGAGCGGCAAGGGCTTGTTCCTGATGCCCCTTTGCGATCTCCGTCATGTCGTAGCCGGTTTCCAGGTAATCGATATTTAGGGTTAGCGCCCTGGGGGGAATACCTTCATTGAGCCGCCCGTCTTCCCGGTCTTCCACCATTACCTGATAGGATAGCGCTTCGTTATCCCAGTAAAAGGTGCGGTTCCCGTCAACCTTGATGTCGACTTCCGGCTTTGCATTGCCTACCCATATCTCTTCTGTAGCGATCCCGGCCTCACCGCGGGTGTCTTTAACGATCAGCCTCACCCGGTGTTTGCCGGTATTTTCGAAGGTAAAAGGGACGGATTCCGAATCCGATACAAACTGTCCGTCGATATGCCATTCAAAGGACATCGGGTCCTGGTCGTAATCCTCCGACGAGGCGGCGGACAGGCGGACGTTCAGCGGCGCCGTACCGTATTTCTCCGAATAAGCAATCCTGGCTACCGGCGGCCGGTTGCCGCTGTTGTATTTCAGTTGTACCAGCCTGGCGTCTGCATTCTGCGTAAACCAGCCCTTGCCGTATTCCAGGAGGTACAACTCTCCCCGGCTGTTGAATTCCAGGTCAACCGGGTTGGAAAAAGTGCTGGACGGCATGAAGCGTTCCATGCGTTCTATCTGTCCTTTCTCATCGAGGGTGACGCTCATGATCCAGCCTCTCATCCATTCGTAAATAAAGAGTTTCCCTTCAAAATAGGGGGGGTAACGGCCGTCATGTTTGTAGTATTGATCCGTGTAGAATACCGGGCCTGCCATGGCTGTCCTTCCGCCTTCCCCCATTGCGGGGAACTCGTCGGAATGGCCGTAGGGATACCAGATGAGGGCGGGTTGCGCCGGAGGCAATGCCTCTGATCCGGTGTTAAAAGGCGAGCGGTTAACCGGGCTTTTCGGGTCGAACGCCTCCCCGGAAGACCGGCTGCTGAAGTCAAAGGCATGGTAGGGTTTGTTGTTGCCGATGAACAGCGGCCAGCCGAAGAAGCCGGGAGCGGCAGCCCGGTTGACCTCATCGTGGCCGGCGGGGCCTCTTCCTGCTTTTGGCTCGCCCGCATCGGGGCCGACATCCCCCCAGTACAGGGCGCCGTTTTTGGGGTCGATGGAGATGCGGTAAGGGTTGCGGCAGCCCATTACATAAATTTCCGGCCGGCCGGCAGAACCGTCTTTGGGAAAAAGGTTGCCATCGGGTATGGAGGCGGAGCCATCTTCATTAACCCTGATCCGAAGCACCTTCCCCCGCAGGTCGTTGGTGTTGGCCGCCGACCGCCGGGCATCGAAGAAGGCTCTGCCGGGGCGCCCGTCGATGGGGGCATAACCGTTGGACTTGAAGGGGTTGGTGTTGTCGCCGGTGGCGATGTAGAGTATCCTGTCCGGCCCGAACTGAATAGACCCGGCGGAATGGCAGCATTCTTCCCGCTGGGTTGGAATGGTGAGCAACACCGCTTCCTGAGAAAGGGGCGGAACAGCGCCGTCTGTGTAGGTGAAACGAGACACCCGCTGCTGCGCCGCTTCCGGGCCGGAATAGAAGAGGTAGATCCAGCGGTTGCTGAAAAAATCCGGGTCAAGCGCCAGGCCCAGCAGGCCATCCTCATGCCTGGTGCTTACCGGTATCTGCTGTATGGTTTTCACTACTTTGAGTGCCGGATCATACACTTTCACCGCTCCCTGGCGCTCGATGAAGATGATCTTGCCATCGGGAAGGAAGTCCAGCTCCATGGGTTCGTTCAGGTTGTCCGCCAGAACGATCTTTTCAAAGCGGTTCTCTGCCGGAGCGACGCCGGGCCGGGAATAATCAACCGCCGCCTGCGGCCCGGCGGCGTATTGGATACCGCCCCATACGTGCTCCAGGAAGAGGGGTTCAGAATAAGATTCTGTGGTGTGCCCCAGAGCGGTATACCAGGATCGCCCGCCGTCGAATTCGCGGTACCAGGCGATGGGGTGGTTGTTGCCCATATCGCCGCCCTGGTAGGACTCTTCATCCAGGTTCAGCAGCTTGTGGGTGGAAGGGATGAGCTTTCGGAAATTATACCACTCGTCGGTGCGCACCCATTTTTCCGGAAGCGGTTTGGTGGAAGGATGCTCTGCGTCCACCCGTTCGACCACCGCTTCGGACACTCCCGGCGGGTGGCTGGCAAAGTAGCCGCCCACCAGTTCGTTGTACCATGGCCAGTCGTATTCCGTGACCGTCGCCGAGTGAATGCCGACAAACCCTCCTCCCGCCTGCACCCAGCGCTGAAATTCCAGCTGCTGAGCTTCGTCGAAAACGTCTCCGCTGGTACTCAGGAAGATGATGACGTTGTACTGCCGCAGGTTTTCCTGAGTGAAGAATTCAGCATCTTCGGTAGCGTCTACCGTGAAGCCATATTGCTGCCCCAGGCCCCTGATGGCCTCTATTCCGGGCTCGATGGATGCATGGCGGTAGCCTTCCGTTTTCGAAAAAACCAGGACGCGGATGAATTGCTCCGGGCGGGAACATTGGGTGAGCAGGATGACCGCCGCCAAAAAAAACACTGCTATCGGTGAGGGGAACCTGTACATTGTCTGAGTGAATGAGTGAATTTTACCCGGCTGATCCCGGTAATCATCGGGAGAAGACGGGGAGTGAATATGTGAATATCTAGGGCTACCAGGCGCTTCGGGGCGTATTATTTGGTTCTGGTAATTAGTTCTAATAAACTGAAAACCAAATAGATACGGTATATGATTCAGATTCGGCCGTACACCTTACAACCTGCCTGCCTGTGAGGCCTTTAGTGTCTTGCTGTTTTAGTGGCATAAGCCGAAGTATCATAGCTCCCGCACCCAGATATTGCGGAAGCGCACCCGGTCGCCGTGGTCCTGAAGGAGGAGCGGCAGTTTTTCCGGGTGGGGGACATAATGAGGCTCCCCTCTGTAGATACACGGCCCCTTCAGTTCGAAGTGGTTCTGGATCAGGATGCCGTTGTGGAAGGCGGTGATCGTTGCCGGTTTGATCAGGGACCCGTCGCCGGCAAACCTGGGCGCCGTGAAGATGATGTCGTAGTATTGCCATTCGCCGGGAGGGCGGCAGGCATTAACCAGGGGGATGGATTGTTTGTACATGGCGCCGGCCTGGCCGTTGGAATAGGTCGGGTTTTCATAGGAGTTCAGGACCTGGATCTCGTAAGTGCCCATCAGGAAGATGCCGCTGTTGCTGTAGCCCTGGCCGGTTTTGCCTGGGTCAACCGGAGAAAGCCATTCGATGTGTAGTTGTATGTCTCCGAAGGCTCTTCGGGTCTCTATAGCGCCCGTACCCGGTACGACGATCATGGCGCCGTCTTTGACCTCCCATTCGGCATCCTGTTCTTCGTACTCCGTCATGGCGGCCCGTATTTTCGCCACCTTTTCCACTTCCGCCATACTGCCTCCGTAACCCACCAGGGTTTTTCTCCATTGGGAGAGGCCTTTTCCGTCAAACAGAATGACCGCATCGGAGGGAGGGCTGCCCGGAAAAATGCCGGGCGTAACCTTCTCTGGGACCGGTTCCCAGGCTTCCGTCAGTTCCGGGTCGATCTCCTGGCCGAAGAGCAGGGGTGAAAAACAAAACGCCATAATAATAATGAGGAATCTCTTTTTCATGTCAAATCGAGTTTTAGGCCAATATCTGGAAATATGCGCAAATAGGCGGTAAATTTTTCTTTTGATTCATTCCCCTGAACAGTTTTGCCGTTTCTTTTGAGTAGTATTTTGCGTATCTTACTGCTCTGACACGAACGCAGAAGACCCCGCACATGGAAACGAAAACCAAACCGCCCCGCCTTCCCATCATCAATTGCCATACCCATATCTTTACGGGAGATCACGTTCCGCCCCACCTTGCCCGTTCCTTCGTCTGGTGGCCGTTTTATTACATCCTTTCGCTGCCGCTGATCCTCTGGGGCGTCAAAACCTGGAACCGGGTGAAGGACGCTATACAGTTTTCCCCCACCTACCGGGCGGCGAAGCGGATGTGGTATAAATTCACCATCTGGGTCAAGCGCACCTGGCTGCTCAATATCCTGCAGTGGGCCATTGCCGCTTTGGCCATCATCCACGTGTTTTACATCCTGTACGACTGGGCTTCTCTGGTATTTGAACCGGAGGCTTCCGTGATCAATGACTGGATACTGGCCCTGAGGGAAAGGCTGGAAGAATGGAATATCCTTTTTGACATCGGCAGTTTATTCCTTAAACTGGCGCTCGTGGTTGCCGTGATGGTGTTCTTCAAGTCCGGGCGCAATTTTATCCTCTTCATCCTCAAGCGGGTGTGGGGTTTTTTCCAGCTGTTGCCCGGTAAGCTGACCACCGAATTGATAGAACGCTACATTCTGCTGTGCCGTTATTCCCTCTACAAACACCAGCATCGGGTGATGGCCGGGCTCAAAGCCCAATACCCGCCCGGAACCGGCTTCGTAGTACTTCCTATGGACATGAATTACATGAAAGCGGGCAAACTGAGCGCCGACGGTGGTTTTTACAAACAAATGCAGGAACTGGCGGACATCAAAAAGGATAAAAACTACAGAGATACTTTCTTCCCTTTTGTATTTATCGACCCCCGGCGTATCCGGGAAGATGAGGCTTTCCTTAAGTACTCCTTCCGGGACGGGCAGGTGAACCTGGAGGATTGTTTCATCAAAGAATACATGGAGGGCCACCGGTTCAGCGGCTTTAAGATCTACCCTGCCCTGGGGTACTACCCCTTCGAGGAAGAACTCCTGCCCTTGTGGAAATATGCAGCCGACAGAGGCCTTCCCATTACCACCCATTGCATCCGGGGAACGATCTTCTACCGCGGCAGGAAAAAACGAGAGTGGGATGTGCATCCCGTTTTTGAAGAACCCATAGCAGGAGGCGGCTATGCGCCTTTGCTGCTGCCGGAGCGGAAGAACGAGGAATTTCAGCTCAATTTCACCCACCCCATGAATTACCTCTGCCTGCTGGAAGAACCGCTGTTGCGCAAACTGGTAGGCCAGGCCCGGGATGAACGCATCCGCGGGTTGTTCGGATATAACGGCCCGGAGGCGCCCCTTGGCCATAACCTGAACCGGCTGAAGGTATGCTTCGCCCACTTTGGCGGCGACGATCAGTGGAAAAGATACCTTGAACTCGACCGCTACAACTACAGCCTGCAACTGATCCGAAATCCGGACAGAGGAATTAACTTCCTCTATAACCGGCAGGGAGAATATTCTCCCGGCAAGCTCGAGCAGGTATGGAAATACGCCGACTGGTACTCCATCATCTGCAGCATGATGCTGCAGTTCCCCAATGTATACAGCGATATCAGCTATATCCTTTACGATGAGGAGATCTTTCCCCTCCTTAAACAAACCCTGCAGAAAAGCAATGCAAAGCTCCGCCGCCGCGTGCTCTACGGCACCGACTTCTACGTGGTGCGCAACCACAAATCAGACAAAGAGATCATGACGGATACAGTGGCGGGGCTGGATGAGGAGGAATTCAACCTGATCGCAAGGGCAAACCCGAGGGAGTTTCTGGGGCTGGCATGACAAAGTGGAAAGGGCGTAAAAAAAGTTGGCGGAGGATAGCGTCAACCTATTAAAAATAGTTAAATTCATCGGTTGATCTTTTTGGAAAACCATAACCATCAGCCTCATGTCTAAACCCATACCATTACTTGCCCTGCTGGCGGCCCTGCTGGCGGCACAGTGCAACCCTGCCGAAACGCATCGGGAAACAACCAACCAGGAAGCAGAACCTGAACCGGATTCCTATGAACCTTTTGAGTACGCCACCATACGTTTCGAACAAAACGCTACGGACGGCGACGTCGAGGTGGTTTTCGAAGTCACCGGCGGCGACGAAGGGCTAACCCGCCTCAAAGTGGTTTCTCCGGAAGGGGATATGCTCATCGACTTCACCTCCCACGGCGATGAAAGCGTGGGTATCCGGAAATTCGTCATGGAGTCTCCGGAACCCGGAGATACGGAAAGCCTGAAGAAAGCCTTTCCGGAAGGGGCCTACCGCTTTACCGCTATAGACACAGAAGACAATGGTTTCGAAGGAGAAGCTACCCTGAGCCACAATCTCCCGGGCACAGCCTCCATCCTGTACCCGGAACCGGAAGGGGAGGGCGTACCCGTTGAAAACCTGGTTGTCAAATGGGAGCCGGTGGAGGGCGTTGCCGCCTACATGGTTGAGGTCGAAGCCGAAGAAGAAGGAAGGAATGATAAAATTACGGCGACACTGCCCGGTTCCGCCTTATCTTTCCCTGTACCAGATGGTTTTTTGATACCCGGCGCCGAATACAAGGTGGCTATCGGCACGGTGGCGGAGGGCGGCAACCGTTCTTTTGTGGAGGCGGCCTTTACGACGGGTGGGGGAGCGGAGAACGAGTAAGTTTGAAGACTTGTAAGTACATTGTCGATTAAGTGCTATAACAGATTTTGCTTGAGGTTAGACTTGACAAGTTTCCCGGCAGGCGCTCCGCTGAAAACTTGTCAAGTCTTTCTTTACGTCATAAAACTTAATTGACAAAGTGTAACTATTTTATCCTGCTTTCACCCGATGAGTTCCCGGCATTTGCCCAAACCCTGCCATCCTCCCGGATATACCAAATTCGCTTGCCTTTCCTGATCCAGGAAACAAAAGTGTGTTCGTTCGCCAGAATATTCAGCTTCTCTTTGGCCTGAG
>JAGFJE010000392.1 GCA_024103175.1 Phaeodactylibacter sp. | reverse complement strand
TCATCCCCGTTAATGCCGCTGAACAAAGACATCAGGATCGTTATGAGCAGGATACCCACCACCGAATACCTGAACACCTTTTTACAGAGGGCTACCTGCTCAGGGCGCTCCGGGCCCACTTTCGGCGCCGCCTTTGGGGGTAGAGGCGCCGATGGCTTCACCCGCTGTTTTTTACCTGCCGGGCTCTTTCTCTTTTTACTCATGAAAGAAATTCTTGTTTTGTTCTTTTGTTATCGGCCATAGTTACCCGGCGTCGAATATAGAAAAAAATGAACACTTGGATGCATTTCTGTTTTTCAGCCTATATTTGCAGCCAATGATCAATTCTTATGTCACCAAATCAGAAAGTGGACATGGCAACGGCAAGCATTCAACACCTATCTCGGAAGATACAACAGATGGAGGAATCCGCCACCATCAAAATGGCGCAAATGGCGCGCGACCTTGCGGCCCAGGGCCACGATGTGATCAGCCTCAGCCTCGGAGAGCCTGATTTTGATACGCCGGCTCACATCAAGGAAGCTGCCAAAAAAGCGCTGGACGACGGATTTACCAAGTATACCCCCGTTCCCGGCCTGGTGGAGCTGCGGCAGGCCATTCAAACCAAATTCAAGCGGGATAACGGCCTGGAGTTCGGCCTGAACCAGATCGTCGTTTCCAATGGCGCCAAGCAGTCTATCGCCAATATCTGCCTTTCCCTGCTCGATGAGGGCGACGAGGTGATCATCCTGGCGCCATACTGGGTCTCCTATGCCGAGATCGTCAAGCTGGCGGGCGCCGTGCCGGTCATCGTCAGCGCCGATATTGAAAAGGATTACAAAGTCACTGCAGATCAGGTCGCCGGGGCCATCACCGAACGGACCCGCATCCTGCTGTTCTCTTCCCCCTGCAACCCCACGGGCTCGGTATACCTGCACGACGAACTCAAGGCCATCGCTGAGGTGATAGCCGCCTACGAAGGCATTTATATCATCTCGGATGAGATCTACGAATACATCAATTTCACCGGCAACCACGCCAGCATCGGCGCCTTTGCAGCGGTAAAGGACAGAACGGTTACCGTAAACGGTTTCTCCAAGGGTTTTGCCATGACCGGCTGGCGCCTCGGCTACATCGGCGCCCCGGCCTGGATCGCCGAAGCCTGCTCCAAAGTACAGGGGCAGTTCACTTCCGGCGCCACTGCTTTCGGGCAGAAAGCCGCCGCCCATGCCCTGCTCTCCGATATGACGCCTACTTTTGAAATGAGGGAGGCCTTCCGGCAGCGGCGCGATATGGTGATCGAACTGCTCAGCCAGATCCCCGGAATGAAGGTCAATAAACCTCAGGGCGCTTTCTATATCTTCCCCGATATCAGCAGCTATTTCGGAAAGAGCGCTGAAAACATGAAGATCAATAATGCCGATGACTTCTGCGAATACATCCTCCACAAAGCCCATGTCGCCGTAGTTACCGGTTCGGCTTTTGGCGCCGACAACTGCTTCCGCATCTCCTATGCGGCATCCGAAAAGGAGCTTCGGGAAGCGATCCGCCGCATCGGAGAGGCAGTGAGCAAGCTGAAGTGAGTCAGAATTGGTACTTTTTTTAAGCCCTTTTTCAGTTAGTGTAAAATTTACACTACCTTTGGCTGCCAATCTAGCACCTGTTGAACCATGATTGTAGTTGTCGATAGTGGGTCTACGAAGGCCGACTGGAAGATGATCAATAGGGACGGGACGAAGACCATCAGCACGATGGGGTTCAACCCCGTTTTCCATTCAGAAAACAAGATCTATCAGGAACTCCAGGAGGTTTTTGGGCAGAGCATCCGGCCGGCTGAAGCCACCCGGGTATTCTACTATGGCGCCGGTTGTTGGGACGCCAAGCTCAAGGGGGTGGTCAACAATGCCTTGTCGCGGATATTCTACAATGCGGAGGTTGAAGTGGAGCACGACCTGCTGGGCGCCGCCCGGGCGACCTGCGGAAGAGAGCCCGGCATAGCCTGCATCCTCGGCACGGGGTCCAATACCTGCCTGTATGACGGTACGAATGTGATCGATAACGTGACCAACCTGGGATACCTCATCGGTGACGAAGGCAGCGGCACTCACCTGGGAAAAAGCCTGATCCGGGCTTATTTTTACCGCGAGCTGCCCCACAGCCTGAAGAAAAAACTGGAAGAAGCTTATCCGGGAGGAAAGCAGGAAATGCTCGGCAACATTTATGGTAAAGAGACGCCGAATGTATACCTGGCTTCTTTCACCAAATTTATGAGCCAGAACATCGACCATCCCTTCATTCAGCGGTTATTGTATAATTCTTTTGCCGAATTCATCGACCGCCACGTCCGAAAATACCAGAACCACCTGGCCCTGCCCATTCACTTTATCGGCTCGGTGGCCTATTATTTTCAGGACGCCATTCGCATAGTGCTGGAAGAGCGGGTTATGCATTCCGGCATCTTCATTCAAAAACCCATTGACAACCTGGTTTCTTTCCACACCAAGATCTGATTCACCATCCTGTAGGCCTGGCTTTGACTTCGCCCGCTTAAGAACACGGACAGACAGGACAACATAAATCACCCATGAATAAGGAGATCAAACGCATTGCAGTCTTTACCTCCGGAGGCGACGCCCCGGGCATGAACGCCGCCCTCCGCGCGGTAGTCCGGAACGCTTCTTTTCACGACCTTCACGTCTACGGTATTTATCGGGGGTATGAAGGCATGATCGACGGAGACTTCGAACGCCTCGAACGAGGGGATGTGGGCAACATTATCCACCGGGGCGGCACCATACTCAAAACGGCCCGCAGCGAACGTTTCCGGACACCGGAGGGGCGCAAGGCCGCCTATGAATCCCTCCTGGCCTTCGACATTGACGCCTGCGTGGCCATTGGCGGGAACGGAACCTTCACCGGCGCCAATATCTTTTCCGAAGAATACGACATTCCCTTTATTGGCATTCCGGGCACCATCGATAATGACCTCTTCGGCACCGACCACACCGTCGGTTTCGATACGGCCATCAACACGGCCATAGACGCCGTGGATAAGATCAGGGACACGGCCGACTCCCACAACCGCCTCTTTTTTGTGGAGGTCATGGGCCGGCACTCCGGCTACATCGCCCTGAACACCAGCATCGGCAGCGGGGCCGGCAGCGTGATCATTCCGGAGACCAATACCACCGTTGAAGAGCTGATCGACATCCTGAAAAAGGGCGCCCGCCGAAAAAAGCTCTTCAGCGTCGTCATCGTAGCCGAAGGCAACCAGACCGGCAACGCTCAGGAGATTGCTAAAATGGTAAAGGAGCAGTTCGACTTCTACGATACCAAAGTGGCCATCATCGGCCACCTGCAGCGCGGCGGCTCGCCCACGGCTATGGACCGGGTGCTGGCCAGCCGCCTGGGCTTCCACGCCGTGGAAGGGCTGCTGGAAGGCAGGGAGAACATGATGGTGGGGCTCGTCAATAACAAGATCAAATATACTCCGTTCCAGGAGGCCATCGTCAAACCCAAGCGGCCGGATAAGGACCTGATCCGCATGGCGGAGATCCTGGCATTGTAACCAATATTTACTTCATTCTCTTCGAAAACTTATTCTTAACCGACAACAACCACATCAAAAGCGCCAGCGGTACCAGAAAATGCGGAAATCGCATCACCGCCTCGTGCAGCCATTGCTTCAGGGCGCTGTCCCAGAAGTCCCAGTAAAAATAGGCCCATACCCGGGCTATGGAAGTGGCAAAGCCCCAGAAGGAGGCGTAGGCCAGGGCGGCCAATGCCCAGCGGCCGGGCAGAAAAAGGGCGATGCTGAGCAGAAAGTCCAGCGCGCCCGCTGTATTGAGGAAGTAAACCGCCCCTGTATTGCCAACCGGCAGGATGTTCATCACCATAAACAGGAAGCTGCCGGGGCGGGGGTAGAATCCTACAGCATATAAGCCATGGCAGGTGAAGGTGAGGGCGACGGCGACCTTGACAAAGAGGGTGAACCGCTTGCTCCAGGGCTTTTCCGGATCTCTGGCGAGGATGGCGAGCATCACCGGCGCGCCCCACTGGAGGGTGTATTCGAAGAATTGCCCGATGAAGAAGAAATTTTCCTTACAGTAGAGTGCGGCGAGAAGAAGGAGGTTGGCGGCGCCGATCCAGAGCACTGCCCGCCCTCCCCTGCCCAGGCGGTTGACAAAGAGAGCCGCCAAAGCACAGGCCACATAAAACCAGCCGGTGGCGGTGATCAGGTTCTGAATAAAAGCGTCGGTTTGCGGGCTGGTAACATATTCCCGCCAGGTTATGCCCAGGCTGAACTCCACTGTCCCCTTCATCCAGGCCTCATCCCAGAACAGGGCCCGGTACGGGGCGTCCCAGATAAGATGCTGCCAGGCGCGGCCGAGGAATACGGCGACGGCGGCGGACTGGATGAGTAGGAAGGGAATGCGTTTATTCATATTCAGGGCTGAAAAGTGTCTTTATCATCCTTACAGGACACAAGCAAATATGGCCCATTACCAGGGCTTTTCGGCCGTATGCGTTTAACGGCGCCCCAGGTGACATCTTTCGCCTATTCTCCGAACAATAGCTTATAGCACTGTTGTTTGAAGGCGAAAGGTGTCATCTGGTAACCACCCTGTAACGAGGACGAGGCAAGGCCCTTCTCGCTCTTATACCTCTTTTTGTTACGAGCCGCCTGAAGGCAGCCCGTCCGAAACCCACTTAATTTTCCACCGTGCTGTTCATCAGAAAAGCCTTTAGGAAATCATCCAGGCCTCCGTCGAGCACGGCCTCCGTCTGGCTGGTCTGGTGGCCGGTGCGGTGGTCTTTGACCCGGCGGTCGTCCAGGACGTAGCTACGTATCTGAGAGCCCCACTCGTTCTTCATCTTGCCGGCTTCCACCTTTTCCTTTTCCGCCTGTTGTTTCTCCAGCTCGAGTTCGTAGAGGCGGGATTTCAGCATCTGTATAGCCTTATCCCGGTTCATGTGCTGGGAACGCTCCTGCTGGCATTCGACAACGATACCAGAGGGCAGGTGGCGGACCCGCACCGCAGACTCTGTCTTGTTGACGTGCTGGCCGCCGGCGCCACTGGAGCGGAACGTGTCCCACTCCAGGTCGGCGGGGTTGACCTCCACCTCGATGCGGTCGTCCACCATAGGGTGTACGAAGACAGAGGAAAAAGAGGTCATTCTCTTTCCCTGGGCATTGAACGGGCTGATCCGGACCAGGCGGTGCACGCCGTTCTCCCCTTTGAGCAGGCCGTAAGCGAAGTCTCCCTTGATCTCGATCGAGGCCGAGCGGATGCCGGCCACGTCTCCATCGGTGCGGTTGAGTTCCGAGACTTTAAAGCCCTGTTTTTCCGCCCACATGGTGTACATGCGCAGCAGCATCTCCGACCAGTCGCAGGCCTCGGTGCCGCCGGCGCCGGAGTTGATTTCCAGCACGGCGCCCAGTTCATCTTCGGGCTTGTTGAGGGTGGAGCGGAACTCGAGGTCTTCCACGGCCTCCACGGCTTCTTCGTAACGGGCGTCGACTTCCTCTTCACTGCCCTCGCCTTCCTTGAGGAATTCGTAGAGCACCTCTACATCGTCGATCTTTGCCTTTACTTTCTCATAAGAAGCCAGCCAGGCCTTATGGCTCTTGAGTTCCTTGAGGATACCCTCAGCCCGCTGAGGGTCATCCCAGAAATTGGGGTTCAGCGTCTGCTGTTCCTTTTCTTCGATCTGAAATTGACGTTCATCGACGTCAAAGATACCTCCTAAGAACACCCAGGCGGTCCTTCAACATCTTCAGTTGATCGGCTGTCATAATAACGCCTCCTTTGGTTTAAGGAGAGTGAAACCTCTCCGTTGGTTAAACAATACGATATAGTATAACAAATAAGTGTCAAAAAAGATACAGGTCAGTATACTTCCACCACTTCTACATAGAGCGCCAGGTCGGCTTTGGGTGGAATATCAGGCGAGGACCCGGTTTCCCCGTAGGCCAGTTCGTAGGGTATAAAAAAGGTGGCCCTTGCCCCTTCGCGGAGCAAAGTCATGCCCTCATCCCAGCCTTTGATCACCCGCCCCTCGCCTACCGGCAGGCGAAGCGGGTCTCCCTGCTTAAAGGAATTATCGAACTCTTTGCCGTTCATCAGCACGCCGAAATAGTGGGCGCTCACATTGCCCTTCGGCCCGACTTCCTGCCCGCCCCCCTGTTCATGGATGATGTATCTGAGGCCGGAATCCGTTTCGTGTAGTTCCTCATCCAGTTCTCCCGCCTTGTATTGTTTCAGTGTCTGTCTTACCTGAGCGGCGACCTCCCTGTACCTCGCCCGGGTGGCTTCCGCCGCTTTTTGCTGCTCTTCCCGCTGCTGCCGGGCATCTTCCTGAAAGCTGTCCACCGACTTGATATCCTGCAGTACGACATCGTAAAAGAACATTTCCGCGCCTTCAAATTCCTTGGGCTTGCCGGCGCGGATGGAATCCAGGCGGATCAGGACGGTAACGCTGTCGCCCACCGACATTTCCCGGAGGACATCCTCCACCGGGGAAGGCCGGCGCTGGGGGTTGTCTACCGAAGGGATCTGCAGAAAGGGGGTAGCGCCCTGGGCGCGGGTAGAATGGGTGATGCTGTCGCCGTTCCTGATCTGAAGGTGGAAGTACACATATTCTCCCGGCTGAGGTTTGGGGCCGTCGAGGTTGGTATGGTTGATGTATTCGTAGCCGTGTTTGGTAAACTGCCGGCGCTCTTCCTGTTGACAGGAAGCCCAAACCAGGATGTACAAACAAGCGAAGATCAGTACAATTCGCATAGTTGATGGATGTTGATCCGAAGTAATGGCCTTTCCGGGGCCGGCCGCATATCAGGTAGTCAGCTGGTCCTTATAAAAAGGCAACACTTTCTTGAACCGGCGGACGGTGGCGCTCAAGGTCTGGAACGAATATCCTCCCGAAGCATTTTTATGGCCGCCGCCTTTAAAATGGCGTTTGGCGATCTCCTGCACCGAAAAATCCCCCTTGGAACGCAGGGAGATTTTTACGATGGTGGGCTGTTCGGTGATGAACGCCGCCACTTTCACGTTCTTTATCTTGAGCAGGAAATTGACGATGCCTTCGGTATCTCCCCGCTGTATGTCAAAATCCGCATAATCCTCTTTGGTGAGGGTAATAATGCCGGTCTGGTACTCTTCCAGGATCTCCATACGGTTGTGCAGGCAGTGCCCCAGCAGGCGAAGGTGCTTTTCCTTCATGCTGTTGAAGATGAGGTCCTGCAGCTTGTAATCATCGACGCCGAACTCGATCAGTTCCGCCACGATGCGGTACAGCTTGGCGGAAGTGCTGTACTTGAACGAGCCGGTATCGGTCAGAATGCCGGTGAAGAGGCATTCTCCGATGAGGTGGTCCATGTGCTCCTTCCAGCCCAGCCCGGTAATGAGGTCAAAAACGAGCTCACAGGTAGAGCTGGCGGTAGTGTCGGAAAGCATAAATTCCGCGAACGGCTCCGGATAGAGGTGGTGGTCCACCATCACCCGGGCGCCCCTGGCCTTGTCGATCAGCTCCCCCACCTTGTCTATGCGGTCCAGCGCGTTGAAATCCAGGCAGAAAATAAGGTCCGCCCGGTCGATGACTTCCTGCGACCGCTCCGGCTCGATATCGTAAATGATGATATTGTCAATATCCTGCATCCAGCTGAACACGTCCGGATATTCGGATGGCGACACCATGCGCACCGTATGGCCCAGCTTGTTCAGGAAGTGGTACATACCCAAAGAAGACCCGATAGCGTCGCCATCGGGGTTGCGGTGGGTGGTGATAACAATGTCTTTTGGATAACTCAGCAGAGCTTTTAACTCCTTTATATTCTCCATCATTAGCCTTAGATCAGGATGCGAAAATGCCAAAAAAAGTGAACTTAACCAAAATATCAGGACGGGGTTATAACTCCGGCGCTCTTTCCGCCGGAATGAGGGAATTAATACTGCGCCGGATAGCGCGGCAGATGTCGATACGGCCCTCAACCGGGAGGCCAAATGCAGCGGGGAGCGCCCACGGCCCTGCCGGGCAACGTCCGGGCGGCCGAGAAACGGTGAAAATGCCCAAAAATAGTAGGGTTTTCGCCAGCAAGTGTGTAAAAAATAACCTATCTTTATTAGCCCTGAAAGCAGGGAAAAACGATATTTTTTAACAAAAAAAAGCTATTTTTCAATATTTGATTCTGGCGAAATTTTTTTTGTTAACGGCGTAGATTCCTAACCGAAAATTTTCATAAATGGTCAAAACGTCATATAACCCATTCCTGACGGCTCAGAAGCAATTTGACCGTGCGGCAGATCTGCTCGGGCTGAACGAATCCGCTCGTGAATTTTTGCGCAACCCCATGCGTGAATTCCACTTTGCCATCCCCATTCACATGGATGACGGCAACAAGAAAGTATTCCGGGCCTTCCGGATCCAGCACAATGATGCGCGCGGGCCGGCCAAAGGGGGCATTCGCTTCCACCCTATGGAAACGGTGGACACCGTGCGCGCGCTTTCCATGTGGATGACCTGGAAAACATCCGTCGCCGACATACCCCTGGGAGGCGCCAAAGGCGGCGTCATCTGCGACCCCCACAACCTCAGCCCTTTCGAACAGGAACAGATCTGCCGGGGGTGGATCCGGCAGATCGTGAAGAATATCGGCCCTTACGCCGATATTCCCGCTCCCGATGTGATGACCA
>JAGFJE010000379.1 GCA_024103175.1 Phaeodactylibacter sp. | reverse complement strand
CTCAGGCCGCAAAATAATCCTCCAACTCCTTCAAGGTATCTTCACTCCCTTGAATATCCCGGATGATCTTCCCTTTTTCCAGCACCACAATGCGTTCGCACACCTCCGCGACGTGGGCCAGGTCGTGGCTGGAAATGAGGATCGTCTTGTCGGCTTCCAGTTCCCCGATGAGTTTTTTGAGGCGGATCTGTGAGCTGGGATCCAGGTTGGCAAAGGGCTCGTCGAGGATCACCACTTCAGGGTTGCCCATCAGGGCGGCGGCGATGCCGATCTTTTTCTGGTTGCCTTTCGACATGTCGCGAATGTACTTGCCTCGCCCAAGGATCTCTCCGTTGAAGAAAGCCTCGAACCGGCCGAGGAGATCCAAAACGTCGCTGGCGTTCATTCCGTACAATTTTCCGACAAAATTGAAGTATTCCTCCGGGCTCAGAAAACCAATGAGGAAGCTGTCGTCCAGAAACGACCCGGTAAAGGATTTCCAGTCGTTGGAATGAGCGACGTTTTTTCCGTTGATGTACACCTCGCCGCGTGCCGGGCGGATCAGGTCGAGCAGCAGGCTGAACAAGGTGGTTTTACCGGCGCCGTTGTTACCCACCAGGCCAAAGCGCTGTCCATTGGGGATCTCCAATTCAGGAATATCCAGAACTACGGTTTGCCCGTATTGTTTGCACAGGTTATTGATCTTTATCATTGGCTTATTTCTTTTTAAAATTGCTGGCCAGTACGTGCTTGCGGGTGGCAAACTGCCGGAAGATGAGCGCCAGTACGAAACGGCGGGATACTATGCCCAAAAGGCCCGCTGCCGCCAGGCTGCCCAGGCCGGCGTACATGCCGCCAAAAAAACTGAACAGGTGATAGAAAAAAATGGGCAAAAGGAAAAAAGGAATGATCATCAGGAATTGCGAGGCGCCCACGCCTTCCCAGTTCAGATAGTCTCCTTTGGTGGGGTCTATCCGCCGGCTGTTGTAAGTGGCGATGTAGAGCACGAAGTACACATTGACGCCGGCATTGAACAGAGCTACTGCCGGAACGACGAACAGGAACAGAGGGTCGATAAGGCCGTACAGCAGACAGGGCGCCGCTACTATTCCGTTGAAACCGGCCAGAAGATAATATTTAGCTTCGATGAATTCCCTGAGGGAAACATTCCGCGCCATCAGAAAGTCAAAATAGGGGCTTTCCCAGGCAAACAAATACTGCCCGTAATTGACCATGGGAAAGCCTATAGACAGCACCCAAAAGAACAGCATGAACCCATAGCGCCCTTCTTCCAGGTAATCGAGCCCCAGCAGCGGATAGAACAGTAAGATCACGCTCATGAGCAGTTGAATGCGCGGCCGTTTGTTGCGCCAGATCTGCCGTAACTCGAGCTGCATATAAGCGCCAACGCTACCCAGGCGCTTCAGGAAAGCAAAATCATGGGTTGTCCCGGCCGCCTCTCCCCGGGATGAAAACGCATCAAGGTAAGTATAATAATGCATAGCCCGGTATAACGCCAGGTAAACTCCTGAGGCCAGGATAAACGGTAAGGCTGCCAGATAGGGGGAATAAACCACAGCCTCGATGGCAGCCCGAAAAACCTCCGATGCATTGATGAGCCCCTGCCAGTCGGCCGCCCCCAGAAGAAAGATCAATCCCAGAGCCAGGAAAACTGCCAGAGGGCGAACGTTGAACTGCCGTTTCAGATAAAATGCCGCATAGTTGTTGAAAAGCGTTAGGCCGATGATGGCCATCAGCCAGGCCCAGCCGGCGCTTGCCCCTAGTTCAGGAAAAACTACCTTGCCGGCAAAGGGAACGAAAAAAAGAAACGGCAGGAGGTTGAACACATTGAATACGGACTTCAGAAGCAGGTAGTGAAAAAGGTGCTCCTTACGGACCGGCAGCAGCAGGTAGGGGTACACATCCATCATGGGGAACGACTGCAGGAAAAAACGGAAAATAAGGTCCGCAAGAAAGACGTACAACAGGGCTCCGCTGACTGTTGAATACGGATCGGCATCCGGCATGGCTTCCTCAAGGATGACATCCAGGAAAAAACCTAAAACCAGTAAGTTGAGCATCATATAGGCTACGAGGAGGCCAAAGAGGATATTAACGGCCAGGCTGCGTTGCCAGTAAGGGGCGCGCACCTGGGCCTTCCACCCGTGTAAGAGGAGGTCTTTTATCATAGCGTCAGTGAATAGCGAGGTTTCGGAATAGCCCCAATATCTGTTGGGATGGATCAATTCCCGAAATAAATATACTACTCACAGGCGGATTTCGACAAAAAAATTGAGCGGGGAAACGAGCAGTGGTATCAGGAATATCTAACTTAAACGGGGGGCAGATTCGGGGTTCGGTATTCGGGATTCGCCCGTCGGGGAGCCATTCCCGTAAGAGCGAACGCCGAATACCGAACTACCGGACAGCCCCGGTTGGGCTTATCTGACGAATCGGTCATAAGGAGTTGTTGGAGATATAATCCCAAAACGCTATTTTTTGACGACGACCTTCTGGCTCCAGGCCTTGCCATCCTCCAGCCGGGCCACGATCAGGTACAGGCCGTCTGCCTGCCCGGAAGCGTTCCAGAAAGGGCCGTTTCCGGAATAGGGTATCCTGGCTGCCAGGCGGCCCAGTACGTCATAAACTTCAAAAGCTTCGATGGCAGGATGTGCGCCCGGCGTGGTAATGGCGTTAAATTCCGCACCTATGGTGGGTGTTATAAAGTTGAACTGCTTTGGGGTTTCCCGTACGGACGACATGACCACTTCCCGGAGCACTACAGCATTGGGCGTCGCCAGGCCCAGGGTTCCGGCGGGGATGAGTTCTTCCACAAAATTACCGTCACTGTCGTACAGGTTGACGGACCCGTCCTGGCCGTCACCCAGCAAAATATTGCCGTTGGAAAAAAAGGAAACGCCTTCTACCTGGCCAATGCCATTAATGAATACGCCCTCATAATTTCCGGAGGCGTCAAATTTTTTGACATTTCCCGCTACCCAGTCGGCGACGAAAAGGTTCCCTTCGTCGTCGAACCATATATTCGTAGGGCCGCTGAGGTTGGAGCTGATGTATCTGCCCGTACTTTCTCCGGTGGGGCTGAATTGCTGGACATATTTCTCGTCATAGGAAGATACGTACAGGTTGCCGTCCTCGTCCCAGTCCAGCCCAATGCTGTTGGATACGCCCATGTCGGTAAACCGGCCCACCAGGTTGCCGTCCAGGCTGTAGCGCAGCACTTTGCCGTCGCCTCCCCACTGCAGGACATACAACAGGCCGTCGGGGCCGATTTTCATTCTGGTCGGCCCGCCGATGCCGGTGGCGAAGTCGCCGAGGTAATCGCCCGTTTCGGCGTCGTATTCGGTTATTTTATTCGTATTCAGGTTGGAAACGATGAGGGAATTTCTGTGGTCCAGAAAAACGATGTCCTGAGGCCAGGCCAGTTGCTCTTCAATAAAGATCTCCCCGTTTTCGCCGTTTTCATCAAACTTATATATTCTCCAGGGGGGGTTGCCGACATTGAAACCGCCGGCGTCACTGACGTAAATTTCGAACTTTTGCTCCTGTGCAATGCATAGGGCGCCAAATAGTAAAAGGCCGAAGGCGAGTAAATTGCTTTTCATAGCTGAAGAAAAATTTAGTGGGTGAAATAATGCTCAATTTGCCCACTATTCGCCGGCGCGTCGTAAAAACCTATAAAGATTTACTTTTTCTTCAGCTCACCACCGGGCATTTGCCGGCGCCTGCTCATTCGGCTTTGACTTTTTCCGGTACTCCCCCCTTCACCACTTTGCGGATCTTGTAGGGCCGCTTCTGCTGCGACTCGAAATAGGTGCGCATCTGTATCTCGATGACAATGCCGATCGTCACCAGTTGAATGCCGGCGATGACCAGCATCAGCCCCAGGATGAGCAGGGGCTTCCCCCAGATGTCCTGCCCCAGGATCTTGAGCACGATGAGGTACAGGTTGATCAGGGCCCCGATGGCAAAGAGGAATAGGCCGGTATTGCCGAACAGGTGCATGGGGCGTTGCATGTACTTTTTGAGGAAGAGCATGAGCAGCAGGTCGCTGATCACCTTGAAGGTGCGGTTGAGGCCGTATTTCGACTGGCCGTGCTCTCGGGCGTGGTGCCGGACGGGTACCTGAGTGATACGCGCCCCTTCCAGGTGGGCCAGTACCGGTATAAAGCGGTGCAGCTCGCCGTAAATGCCCATATCTTTGGCAATTTCGGCACGGAATACGCGCAAGGCGCAGCCGTAGTCCTTCAGATGTACACCGGATGATTTTCTGATGATGAAATTGGCAATCTTGCTGGGGATCTTGCGCAGGAACATGCCGTCCTTGCGGTTGGCCCGCTCGCCGGCCACCATATCGAAGTTGCCTTCTTCGGCCAGCCGGAGCATCATGGGAATGTCGGCAGGGTCGTTTTGCAGGTCGCCGTCCATAGTGGCGATGTACTCGCCCTTTGCCTGTTCGATGCCGGCCATGAGGGCCAGGCTCTGTCCGTAATTCTTTCGGAACTCCACCACCTTGAGGCGGGGGTGCCGTATGCGGTAGAGTTCTCCAAGGGTGTTGTCGGTAGACCCGTCGTCTACGTAAACGACCTCATATTCCAGCCCGTCGAGGGCGGCAATGATGCGATCGATGAGGGGTTTTATGTTGAGCGCTTCGTTGTATACCGTTACGACTACTGATAATTTCAAAGCCATGGGGATTGCTGTTTTCGGAGGGGAGGCTTGGGGGGCTGGATTGTTATATTGCTGGATGGTTATATTGTCTGGGGCTCGTTGGCCAGAGAGCCATATAACCATATAACAATATAACAATATAACCATCCAAAAATAGCCCCCTATCCCTCCATCCTGTTTATTTCAATATGCCAATATCATACGTCACCTTTCCGTGGCGCACTTTTATCTCGTCCACTTTGCGGTACTCCAGCTCCCGGTAAGCGTGGTGGTCGATAATGTAGAGAACATCTTTGCCAAAGTTATCGTTTTTGCGGGGAATGATCTTTCCCCGTGCGTTGGTCAGGTAAAAGGAGTTGGTTGGTTGCATGAGGGTTTGCCGGTAGATGGCCATTTCCCTGTCCCTGAATCGTTCTCCCGCTTCGATGGAAGTCTGCCGGCAGAGATCTCCGAAATCATTGTTATTCCGGTCGGGCAGCACGAACCAGTTGAATCCGATGCGGAAGGTAATCAGTACAGCGATCATCACCAGCAGGCGCTCCTCCCGACGGCGCCAGTACAGGTAAGTAAGGCCGCAAAGGGTGAGCCCGACGGCCAGGCTCATCACATACCGATTGGGTACGCCCTCGGGCCGTTCTATAAAAAGAGGGGCGAAAGCCATGAGAGAAGCGCTGATGCAGAACAACAGAAAAAGGCCGTTGATGAGCCGGTATTGCCAGGTATTCTCTTTCTCGTGGATGGGATGAAGGTAGATGTACGCAGAAAAGATCAAAGGCGCCAGCATCAGCAGGTAACGCGGGTATACCTCGGGCGATGTCCAGTAGATCAGGATATTGGCCAGAAAGGTGATAAGGTTGAAGGTGATGAAGCTGTCGGCCCGCAACCGGGCCAGCACATCCCGCCTCAGAAAATAGAGGATCATCAGCGACCAGGGTAGAAAGTGGTAGATCATTTCGAAGGGGAACAGAAAAAAATGGCCGATCGTGTTCCAAATTCCATAGTTGACAACAGTGCGTTTGGAGGATTCCCGGAACAAGGTGGTGAACACGTTGTCCAGGCTGTTGTATTGATGGTAAACGAGGTAATAACCTCCGACAATGAGCAGGAACGCCATGCCCCCCAGTATGTGCTGCCAGGAAAACAACTTCCAAAACCGGCGGCGGTAGGCAAAATAAACCAGAAGCGTCGTACCCTGAAAAACCACCGATGGCAGGCCCTTCATCATGAAACCGGCGGCAGTGAGCAGGTAGGAAAGGAGGAACAGCTTCAGCCAGTTTTCCTTCCGGAACTGATGGTATATTACCATAAACGCCGTGAAGGTGATCCAGGAAAAGCAGATGTCGATCAGCGCGAGCAGGGAATCCCAGAACAGGACGCGGCCGCAGGTGATGAAGAAAAAGGCGTTCAGAAAGGCTATCTTGGGGCTGTAGTGCTTGCGGAAGAAATAATAGATGGTGGCTCCGTAGCCCAGCAGGCAGAGCACAGTAGGCGCCCGGGCGGTAAATTCGTTGATCCTGCCGGTGAGTTCGAAGAAGAGCAGGAGTATCCAGTTCCACAGAGGCGGTTTGTTGTAGTAGTATTCTCCGTGCAGCGTCGGTGTGATGTAGTTGCCGGAAAGCTTCATTTCCAGGGCAACCAGGGTGCGGATCCCTTCATCGTCTATAAAGGCCAGTTCGCCCAGGTTGACCAACAGGGCAGGCGCCAGCAGGGCCAGTATTCCTGCGTACAGCCAGGGCCTGTATGTAGAACTTTGGATATTCAATCTGTTTTTTGTTTTTCGGCTGCAAAAGTACAGCTTTTTATTACACGGCCATCTGCCCGGACGGTAAAACCCTACCACTGTAATGGCCCGTGTGCCTTTGGGCAGAAGAACGAGCTTCGCCGATATGGCCATCCTCTTGAGAACAAAGGACCGATAAAACGTAAAAAATGCCAGTTCAACAAAAGTTATTCGTTGCGCTCCTTTTGCTTATCCCGGCCTGCGCTCCCGGCCCGGGAAAACAGGCAGAACACCGCCACCGCCAGGAGCCTGATACCATAATTGTAGCGCATGATACGGCGGCCCTGCCCACGCCGGCGGAAAAAGCCGCGCCCCTGAACCTCCCAGACTACGATACCAGCCAATGGACAGACCTTGCCCGGCTCGACCCCACAATTATCATTGATATGAGGTACGCTACCGAAAACAATTTCGTAGGGGAAAAGATGTACGAATGTGGCCGCTGCTTCCTGAGGCCGGAGGTGGCCCGGGCAGTGGCCGCCGCTCACCGGGAATTCCAGCAGCAGGGCCTGTCCATCAAGATGCTGGACTGCTACCGCCCCCGGCCGGTACAGTGGAAACTGTGGGAAAAGGTACCCGACCGGCGCTATGTCTCCGACCCCCGCAAAGGGTCGATGCACAACCGCGGAGCAGCCGTAGACATCACTCTGGCCGACAGCACCGGCCGGCAACTGGACATGGGTACTTCCTATGATTTTTTCGGCCCGGAAGCCCACCCTTCCTACCAAAACCTGCCTGACGCGGTACTGGCCAACCGGGCTCTGCTCCGGGAAACCATGATCCGGCATGGATTCAGGCCCACCCGCACCGAGTGGTGGCATTATTCCTTTCGGGGGAAGAGCTACAAATTGTCGGACATGTTATGGAAATGTTATTAAAAGTTGCGATTCCTCAGAAAACCAGCAACAAAGCGTATATTTGCGCGTTTCGAAGGGTAGAATACTTATAAAAACGGGTAGCCCAAAAATCATAACTCACAAATGTCACAAACAGAATTTCAATCCGACGTCCAGGCAATAGATACGCTCGCTGAATCCTATAATGAACTCCGGAAAGAAATAGGAAAAGTCATCATCGGGCAGGAAGAAGTCGTCAGAGCAGTGATCATTTCCCTCTTCAGTAACGGCCATAGCCTGCTGGTCGGCGTTCCCGGCCTGGCAAAAACCCTGCTGGTCAGCACCATTGCGGAAGTGCTTGACCTGGACTTCAAGCGCATTCAGTTTACGCCTGACTTGATGCCATCGGATATTACCGGTTCTGAGATCCTGGGAGAAGACCGTCAGTTTAAGTTCAACCGGGGGCCCTTGTTCTCCAATATCGTCCTGGCAGACGAGATCAACCGGACGCCTCCCAAAACGCAGGCCGCCTTGCTCGAAGCCATGCAGGAGCGCTCTATTACCGTCGGGGGAATTCGCCATCCGCTGCCTTCTCCCTTTTTCGTTCTGGCTACCCAAAACCCGATCGAACAGGAGGGCACCTACCCGCTTCCCGAAGCGCAGCTCGACCGCTTCATGTTTAACATCCCGCTGGATTATCCTTCCTACGATGAAGAAATAGAAGTAGTGAAGGGAACTACCTCCGTCCTCAACTACGAGCTGAAACACGTGCTTACCGGAAGCCAGATCAAAAATTTCCAGCAACTGATCCGCAAAGTGCCGATCGCCGATAACGTCCTGGAGTACGCCGTCTCACTGGCTACTCAAACCCGCCCCAATACCGGCCGGGCCACCGAAAAGGTGAACAACTATATTTCCTGGGGCGCCGGGCCGCGCGCTTCTCAGTACCTGGTATTGGGCGCCAAGTGCCATGCCGCTATCCACGGTAAGTATTCTCCGGATATTGCCGATGTACAGGCCATTGCCAAATACGTCTTGCGCCACCGCATCGTGCGCAATTACAAGGCCGAGGCGGAAGGCATCAGTGAGGAAAACATCATCGAGAGCTTGTTCTGAGATATACCTCCTTATCTCTCTTGTTCAAAAACAAATTCTCTTTCTCGGCCGCAAGAATAGGAAACGTTCAAGGAAACTTTGCCGCTCGTTGGCCATCTCCAGATCGTCAACCCGCCCCGCCGATGGCGCCGGGCCTTCTGGCCCGCGCCTATCCCGCCGCCGCCCGACGAAGCTTTCCGCCTTCATTGAATTATGGCGAACGGAGAGCAAAGTCGGGCCTACCCTGCCCAGCTCTCCCTATCCAACGACCTAAAGTGTATCGCCTCGGCGAGGTCTTCAATCCTTATCCCCTCACTCCCTCCCAGATCCGCTGCCGTCCTTGCCACCTTCAGTATCCTATCATACGCCCGCGCTGAGAGCTGCAGCAGCTTCTCCATCGCCTTCTTGACCAGCATCAGCCCCGCCTGGTTCACTTTACACACCCCCCGCACCATGCGGCTCGGCATCTGTGCATTATAGAAAATATTGGGCTTGTCTTTAATGTACTGCCATTAGTTCTCTATCCGAACGGGCATCGCTGGCAACGGCTTTGTCCGAAACTTCGGAGACATGGCACCCCGTTAAAGGCGAACTCGCGAGAGGAAGCAAAAAGCTGCTAATGCTCAGCGGTGCGGGCACCTGAGAGGACGATATGCACAACATAAGTGAACTACTGCAAGGGCCGTTTCTTTGGAAAAGTGAAAGGCATTGTGATACACTGTGGCTAAAAAACAAGAGGAGAGGTTAGCAAATCGTTTGGGTTGCTACGTAGTCCAACTTCCTCCGGATTAAAGGTAGATGCTAAACCGTTCACAAGTATAGAGTGGAAACTGTTACCGTATCCGCCCCAAGTGGTTCTTCGTCAATTTTGGTGGCGCCACCGGAAACTGAAGGTATTATTTCAAGCCCCCCTCCTCCAAGACCTCCAACACCTTTTTATACAAAGCCCTTAATTCAAGTAGGATCTCACCAGGCGGATTGCCGGCAAGAGCAGCAGAAAGCAACTGCTCCGCCTCCCGGATCTCCCCATAATTAAAAGCGAGCTGGGCCGCACTTCGAAACAATACGGACCGGGTAGGCTCCGCTTCCAGCTTTTGAAACAAGCGCCAGGCAGCTGCTTTTTCCTTGTCGAAAGCTTCTTTGGTGAGCGATAGGTAACGCTCGTTGTCTCCGGCTTGCCGAGCAACAAATGCTTCTGCGGCTATCGCCATGGCCTCTTCGTGCAAATGCCTGGTTTCACTCATGATGGATAATTATACAGATTGGAGTTCCAAATTCAACAACTACAATAAATGCAGGGATATTCAGGTCATCAGACTTACTTACTTGTTTTGTTTTCTGCCTGATCCTCTTTATGATCCCCCTTTTGCGCTCATTCGAAATTCCCGAAACTTCTAATCTTGCATTGATGAAGTTATCAGGGTCATACAATATGTGGTCTTCTTTGTAACCCAACCAGTAGTCAAAGCCAGTGCCAATAACTGCCTGCTGGATGATCCGGAATTCGGTCAATTCCAAAATTACGAAAAAAGCCAATGCAATGCTACCAGCTTCGGCAGCATCCCGGCTTTCCTGCCAACCACTTTTTTGGGGAGAGGCCTCCCATCTCAAAATGAAAGATGCGCTTTTCACCCCCTCGACTTTTAGCTTCACACCTGATTGATGCCCCAATTCTTCGAGAGCTATAATACAGCCTTCGGCGTAAAAATTGCATTGATTGGGAGATATGTTCTTCACCAACTTGCTCAACGATTCCAGATAGAGCGTTTTCCTTGTTCTCATTGGCTTTAAATTCTAACAGCTTATAATACTTTGTTTGCTGCCGCTGGCCCCATACTTGCACCAGGTCGCCTGACCCGCCCCTGACTTGCTGACACTGGAATTCTTGATCAGCACCTATCCCGCCCACGACTCCCGATCCAAACTCCTAAAATGTATCGCCTCCGCTAAATCTTCAATTCGAATACTTTCACTCCCCCCCAGATCCGCCGCCGTCCGCGCCACCTTCAATATCCGGTCATACGCCCGCGCTGAAAGCTGCAGCTTCTCCATCGCTTTCTTCACCAGCATCAGCCCCGCGGGGTTCACCTGGCACACCTCCCGCACCATACGGCTGGGCATCTGAGCATTGTTGAAAATATTGGGATTGTCCTTAAAGCGCGCTTCCTGCATCTCGCGGGCGCGGGCGACGCGGGCGGCAATGTCGGCGCTGGCCTCGGAAGGCATCTCCGTGCTCGTCAGGCGCTCGTAGGAGACAGGGGTGACCTCTACGTGCAGGTCGATGCGGTCGAGCAGGGGGCCGGAGATCTTGTTGAGGTAGTGCTTGATCTGGCCGGGCGCGCAGACGCAGTCCTTGTCGGGGTGGTTGTAGTAGCCGCAGGGACAGGGGTTCATGGAGGCGATGAGCATAAATCCTGCGGGGTAATCTACTGAGATCTTGGCGCGGGAGATGGTTACCCGGCGTTCTTCCATGGGCTGGCGCAGCACTTCCAGGGCGGAGCGCTTGAATTCGGGCAGCTCGTCGAGGAAGAGGACGCCGTTGTGGGCCAGGGAGATCTCGCCCGGGTTGGGGTTGGATCCGCCGCCGACCAGGGCCACGTCGCTGATGGTGTGGTGGGGCGCCCGGAAGGGGCGGGTGGCGATGAGGGACGATTCGGGCGGCAGCACCCCGGCCACGGAGTGGATCTTGGTGGTTTCCAGCGCCTCGTGCAGGTTGAGGGGCGGCAGGATCGTGGGCAGGCGGCGGGCCAGCATGGTCTTGCCGGCGCCGGGCGGCCCGATGAGGATGACGTTGTGGCCGCCGGCAGCGGCGATCTCCAGAGCACGTTTGATATTCTGCTGGCCTTTTACGTCGGAGAAATCAACGTCGTAGGTATTCTGGTTCTCAAAGAACTCATCGCGGGTGACCACCATCTTGGGTTCGATCTTCAGTTCGCCGTTGAGGAAGTCCACTGCTTCCCGCAGGCTGTTGACGCCGTAGACGTCGAGGTCGTTGACGATGGCTGCTTCCCGGGCGTTCTGCTTGGGCAGGATGAAGCCCTTGTAGCCTTCCTTGCGCGCCATGATGGCGATGGGCAGCGCCCCTTTGATCGGGCGCAGGCTGCCGTCGAGGGAAAGCTCCCCCATCATAATGTATTTATCGAGCGTGCTGCCGTCGATCTGGTTGGTGGCCGCCATTACGGCCATGGCGATGGGCAGGTCATAAGCCGAGCCCTCCTTGCGGATATCGGCGGGGGCGAGGTTGACGACCGTCTTCAGGCGCATCATGCGGTAGCCGATATTCTGGATGGCGGCCTCGATGCGCTGAAAGCCCTCCTTGACGGCATTGTCCGGCAGGCCCACCAGGTAGTAGAACTGCTTGCCGGCGGCGACGATGCCTCCGGTATTGACTTCAACGGTGATCTTTCGGGCGTCTACGCCGTGAACGGCGGCGGCAAAGGTTTTGACGAGCATTGGCTTGTGTTTGTGAGCTTCCCCCTAACCCCCTCCTCCGCCTCCATAATACTTTAACGGGAGGCGAAGGAAGGGGGGATAGGCTGGGGAGGGCCCGCTTAAAGGGGCGCCCCTTATTACCCTGTTGCATAAAAGGACAGAGGAAAAAAGGACTCTCGCAAAAAACGGAACTACGAAATTGATAAAGTAAAAAATGGCTGGTTGGTTTAATTCTCTATGCGCAGGCCAGATTGATACGCTAATTTAAAGAAATTTTCATAAAATCCCTTCAGATGTTTGAATTCATCTTTGATCCTATTTATATTTCTGTTTTAGTTAAAAAAATTAGTAAAATTTGAAAAATAGTGCTAAAATTGTATTTTTGCTATTGTTTAAAAATCAGACTTTTGTCATCTCTTTAAATAATGCCTATGGTTACCGATATCCGGCTTCCCATTATTCTGTCCTTCCTTCTGATCTTCCTGGGCATTTCCTATTTTTCGATCCACTATTTTGTCCAGAATGCTCAGCCGGGCGCCCCTTCTTCATTTGACAGGATCGAGGTAGAAGGTAGTATAGCTCAATTTGACCTCAAAGACCTGGAAATATTTATTCAGGGGAGAATCGAAAGGGCAAGGTCGGGAAAATCTATAAGCCATAAAGAAGAAAAAGTACTGAAAGAAATTAGGGCTGTTCTTGCCCTGCATTCAGGTGGTAATTCTGGATTGGTGGCTAAACTTATTGCAATGATCGATGAAATTTTGGAACTTAACCGAGAATCAATCCACCTGGAAGATGGAGAACATCAAACCGACAATAATTAATACTTATTTCTCTTACTGGAAAGAGTTTATAAACCCTATCGAAGAGGAAAAGAGAAGTGCACACTTTGCCAGCCTGCTTATCAATGTGGGGCTAAATCTTTATGGGTCCGATTTTGCCCTTGAACTGGCTTTCTTAATGCTCAAGCACTTAAATCCGGATATCGGCGCCGAAAATGTTACCGACCCTCGGATAGCTCATTGACCGGCCACCTCTTGTGTGGTTCGAAGGGGAAAAGAGAGCCGGCCGCGCCTGTTTTCTTTACTTTTATAACGGGCCACCTAGAGCTTGCCCGGCTGCGGCAAGAAGACAAGGCAGCCCATCCGAATGAGAAATGCCCGGGACTGGTTGCCCCGGGCATTCGTGGGTGGAAGTGTTAATTTTCGCTGTTCGCTGTTCGCTGTTCCGGGGCAGGCTCTGCGAATACCGGATCCCGAATCAACGAATCAACGAATTGCCGAATCCCGAATCCCCCTACTGCTTCGCCACCACCACCTTCTGCGCTGTCTTTTCCCCCTGGCTGATGATCGTCAGGTAGTAGACGCCGTCCTGCAGAGCGGTAGCGTCAACCGGGAGGCGGTAGTCGCCGATAGCTTTCTGGCCTTCCTCAACCACTTTGACGAGGTTGCCCTCCTTATCCCGCAGTTCGATGCGGACATTGCCGGCCCGGAGCAGGGTATATTCCAGCGTCACCTGGTTGGCGGCGGGGTTGGGGTATACCTTTACATTAGAGGTGACGGTTGCTTCCGCCGGCATTTCAGCGGGTGCGTTGGGGTCGAGCAGCAGGAAGTGCCCTTTGCGCATTTCCCTGCCTTCAGGGTGCATGCCGGGATGGGGGTGTCCGCCGGGGCGGTGCATCTTTTGCTCCCCTTTTCCTCTTTCACCCCCTCTTTTTCGGCCCTGGCCCTCTTCCGGCGCCGGCGCATATTTCTCGTGAATGGCGCGCATGTCTTTGTGCCATTGTTCCTGCTGGTCTTTTATTTCGGCCAGCAGGGCGTCGATATCTTCGCTATATTTTTCCACCAGGCCTTTCAGAGCTTCGTGTTCCTCTCTATTCTCTTCGCGCAGGGCTTTGAAGTCTTCCCGGCTGTGGTTCGGGCCTTGCCTCAGTTGTTCCATCTCCCGGCGGTTGGCCTCGAATTTGGGGCGCAGTTCGGCGAGCAGGGCCTTGTCTTCAGGGCTGATCTTTTCCTCCAGCTTGGCGCGCTGCCGCAGCATGACGGGGTGGATGTTCTGGTCCCGGTAGGCCTTCATTTCCTGGTGCAGGCCTTCCCTGTCCACTTTTTTCATGCGTTCCTTGTGGCGCGCTCGGCGCTCTTCTATCACGGCCCTGATTTTGGCCAGTTGCTCTTCGGTCAGCACTTCGATGAGGCTGGTTTTGTATTCCCATTCCCGGTTGTGGAAGGCTTCCCGATGGAATTGCCGGTATTGCTGACGGGCTTTTTCAAAATCGGCTTTCAGTTCGTTGAGCCGGTTCATCTGTTCTTCCGTGAGCTGGAGTTCGCCCTGCATTTCCATCAGATCGTCAAAAAGGAACATCGGCCGGTCTTTATGGAATGGCCGATGATGTTCCGGAGGGCCTTGTTGGGCCATCAGCGCGGAGCCGGATAAAAGCAGAACGCCTGCCAATAGGATGGAAAATAATTGCTTATGGATTATCATGATGTTCATTTTTAGTTCAAAAAATTGGTTCGCAAAATTGGAGCCTTTCATCAGAGCCCGTTTGTATGGATCTTTTTCCGGGGGAAAAGTTTAATCGGAATTCCTTTGTAGCCTTTAGACAAGCGCGGCTATGCTTTTTTTCCCGGCAGATCCTATTTTTTATCTTTTTTATCCTTTTTCCCTTTTTTGTCCTTCTTCTTTTTGTCTTTCTTTTTATTGTGTTCGCGAAAGCGACGGGAAAAATCGTCCAGCTTCTGAAGCTGGCCGGCACTCAGCAATGGCTTTATCTCCTGATGCATGGAATCGATCAAGGTTTTTCGCCTGGCCCTTGATTCAATGTGGTTTTCGGCGATCAGGCCGGCGTAGCGTTGCACAATGGGATGCAGTTGCTGCTGCTGCTCCGGCCCGGCTTCGATGATGTGATACAGATGTTCTTCAAAACCTGGCGCAAACCGCATCTCGGCCACCTGGTGTATCTCCCGAACAGCCACGTAGCGGTGGGTGAAGAAGCCGGCCACAAAGCCGATCCCGATCAGGGAAAGCACCGCCGCAATTATTTTAAAGTTTCTCATCGCCTTTTCGTTTTAGTTCTGCAGATAGGTATAAGCATCTTCCGGCGCCAGGTTGCTCACGCCGATGATGGCATCCGTGGTCAGGCTGCCTTCCGCCAGGTAGATCCCGATCAGGGTCAGCAGGATGATGATCAGGCAGGCGGCGGCGGCGCGCGGCAGGAGCGACAATAGCGTGGCTTCCACCGGCGAGGTGTTCACCTTCTCCATCACAACATCCACGAAGCTTTCATCGGGCCCAGCCTGCAGGGCGCTCAGCATTTGCCGGAGCTTTTCCACCTGCTGCTTTTCCCGGCGAAGTTCCGCCGATGCTTCCAGGGCCGCCTCGAGGCGGGAACTTTCTTCGCCGGAAAGCTCCTCCTCGAATGACCGTAAAAGCAGTTCCTGTATCTTTTCTTTTTTCATATTCTGATGAATATCATTTAGTAAACTTGACAAGTTTTCAGAAGGGCGCCGTCCGGGAAACTTGTCAAGTTTTATCCGGTTTTCAAAGCCACTTTTCCAATATCTCCCGCAGCTTCTGCTGGCCGCGCGCCAACCTGGAAGCCACCGTACCCTGCGGCAGGCCCAGGATGTCGGCGGTTTCCTTCACGGAGTAACCGTCGATCAGCCGCAGCACGATTACCGTCCGGAACTCGGGCTCCAGCCTTTGCAGGGCTTTGTGTATCGTGTCCCGCATGTCCTGCCGGCCGGGGTTCATGCTATTGTCTTCCATGCCCGGGTTGTTTCCTTCTTTTCTGATAACGGACAACCACCGGTTTTTCCGCTGCCGCCGCTTCAGTTCATTCACCGACAGGTTGATGGCAATGCGGGTGAGGTAGGTGCCCACCTGAGCGTCCCCCCGGAAATCCTGAAGGGCTTTGTAAAAGCGGATGAATACCTCCTGCGCTACGTCCTCGGCCTCTGCCGTGTCGCCCAGCATGCCCATTACGGTAGAACGCACCAGCCCCTGATGCTCCTCCACCAACTGTCGGAATGCAGCCTGGTCGCCGCGGCGGGCGCGTTCTATCACATCGAGGCTTTTTTGCATAAACTGGCTTCCAGTAGCGGTTTTGCTGATTAGACAATTAAAATGGGAGTTTTTTTCCCGGCGGGCGCCGTTTTTTCAGGAAAAAGACGCTAAAGCTAACTTTTATCCCCGGACCCCGGATAATGGGCTACCTTTCTGTACTTTACTGTCTATTTGTTCTCAAAAAAAAATTATTTTAACGGAAATCATAACAGTTTAAACGCAATAGTATGAAAACGGGTAGAAGAGCATTTCTGAAGCATGGCGGGATACTGGTTGCCGGTACGGCGATGGGCCTGCAGGCGATGGGCCAAAATAGAGTGGCCCCGGTAGATACGGCCAACCTGGGAGTTATCGGAACCGGAGACCGGGGGGGAGGCTTGATTAGGAAGCTGCAGGAGTTCCCTCAGTTTAAAGTAACCGCCTGTTCGGATATCCTTCCTTTTCGCCTGGAAGAGGCCGTTGCGGTTGCCGGTGAAAATTGTAAGGGATATGCCGATTATCGCCGGGTGCTGGACGATAAAAGTGTAGATGCCGTTATCATTGCAACGCCACTTTCCATGCACTATGAGATGGCGGCGGCGGCCCTCGATGCAGGCAAGCATGTCTACTGCGAGAAAACCATGGTTTTCCATGAAAATGAAGTTTTCAGGCTTATCGATAAAGTTAAAAGCTCAAACCGTATCTTCCAGGTCGGCCACCAGTACCGCAGTACGCCCCTGTATTATCATGTGGCTGAAATGATCCGGCAGGGGTACATCGGAGACGTGATCAACGTCTATGTGCAGTGGAACCGGAACGGCGACTGGCGGCGGCCGGTACCCAAACCCGAATACGAGCGGATCATCAACTGGAGAATGTACCGGGAATATTCCGGCGGCCTGACGGCGGAGCTGCATTCTCATCAGATCGACTTCATCAATTACGTGTTTGGCAGCTACCCTCAGAGAGTGATCGGGATGGGCGGCATCGACTACTGGAAGGACGGCCGGGAGACATTCGATAACGTCAATACCATATTCGAATACCCCAATGGCATGAAAGTGAATTGCATTGCTCTGACCTCCAACTCCAGGGAAGGGTACATCATGAAGTTTAAAGGCAGCAAAGGCACCATCGAGCTCAACATAGATAAAGGCTGGATCTACAGCGAAAAGGTAACCGAAAAAGAGCTGGGCGAGGTGGATGGCGTCAGCGGCGCCACCCTCCAACTGCTCAAGGAAGGGCAGGGGATACCCATCACGGCGCCGGAGGAAAAAGAGGATATGGACAATACCGGTTATGCGCTGGATGCTTTCTACCGCAGCCTGGTTGACAATACCCTCCCCTACTCCAATGTATACAACGGCGGGGCCACGGCCCTCTGCGTTCGCATGGCCATTGACGCCATGATGGAGGGAACGCCCCAAACCTGGAAACCGGAATACGATATTGTAAGGAACATATAAATGGCAAACGTCATGAACTACGTCATTAAACTCAGTATTTACAGCCTGCTGCTGATGAGCCTCTGGGCATGTAAGCAGGACGGTGCTCAAAACGGGCAAAACCTTGAAGGATGGACAGTACTGGACGGCAGTAACAACCTGGAGGGGTGGAAAAAACTGAACGGGGAAGCCGGTTACCGGGTGGAGGACGGTGCTATCATCGGCACGACAAAGGCCAATACGCCCAACACCTTTTTAGCCACCGAACAGAAGTATTCGGATTTTATACTCGAGTATGAATTCAAAGTAGATCCCGCCATCAACTCCGGCGTGCAGATCCGCAGCAACAGCTTCCCGGAGTACCAGGAAGGCAGAGTGCATGGCTACCAGGTGGAGATCGACCCGTCAGAACGGGCCTTCACCGCCGGCATCTATGACGAGGCCCGGCGCGGCTGGTTATATCCCCTTTCCCTCAATGAGCCGGCCCGAAAGGCCTTCCGGCAGAACGAATGGAACAAGGTATATGTGGAATGCATTGGGAATACCATCAAAACCTGGCTCAACGACGTGCCGGCCGCTTATCTGGTAGACGACGAAACCGACAGCGGTTTCATCGCCCTGCAGGTACATTCCGTAAACGATGATTCGCTGGCGGGCAAGGAGGTAAGCTGGCGCAATATCAGAGTAAAAACGGAAAAGTTGGAACCGCGGGCAGGAGACTTCCCCTATGTCGTCAACCTGGTTCCAAACCAGGTTGCGGAGAAGGAGAAAGCAATGGGATGGGCCCTGGCCTGGGATGGAAAAACTACCGATGGCTGGCGGGGCGCCCATAAGGAAAGCTTTCCGGAAGAAGGGTGGTCAATAGAGGACGGCCAGCTTATCGTGCTGGAGTCGGGAGGGGGAGAAAGCCGGAACGGCGGAGATATCATCACGGAAGAAGAGTATTCGGCCTTCGAATTCCAGCTGGAATTCCTGCTCACCGACGGCGCCAACAGCGGGATCAAGTATTTCATCACCGAGGGTTATGGCCCCAGAGAAGGGTCGGCTATCGGCCTGGAGTACCAGATCCTGGACGACGAAAGGCACCCCGACGCCAAAATGGGCAGGGATGGCAACCGGACGCTGGCCTCCCTGTACGACCTGATCGCCGCCAACAAGGAGGAGCGGTTCGTCAGGCCCCCCGGTGAATGGAACCATGCCCGTATCGTGGTGTATCCGGACAACCGGGTGGAACACTGGCTTAACCATCGGAAAGTGGTGGAATACGTGAAAGGCTCCCCTGAGTTCCTGGAGCTGGTGAAAGTCAGTAAATACAAGGATTTCGAAAACTTCGGACTCTGGGATAAAGGCCATATCTTATTGCAGGACCACGGCAATAGGGTGGCCTTTCGGAGTATTAAGATTAGAAAATTGTAGAACTGTAAAGTTCATTATCGAAATGCAACTGTCTCTATGAGCTGGATAAAATTTTTGATTTTTGATATGCGATTTTTGATGTGCAATGTTCTCGCGGGGGGCTGTCACCCTGGAGCAGCCAGCGAGGCAGCAAATCAAAAATCAAAAATCGCACATCAAACGTCGCAAATTAAATCCTGGGATCAGAGAAATTATTAAGTCAAAACCAACGCCTATGTCCTCATCGAACAGAAGAGAGTTCATCAAAACGGCGGCTGCCGGCGCGGCCGCCCTTACCCTTGGCCCGGTGGCCCTTTCAGCCAGAAGTTATAATAAAATATTGGGCGCCAACGACCGCATACGCGTCGCTATTCAGGGGTGCAACCGCCGATTCTACGGCCTGCTTCCCTCTTTACAGCATCTGGGAAAGACGGTGGAAATTACCTATGTCTGTGATGTGGACGCCAGAAGGCAGGACAAAGCGGTGGCCGCCGTTAAGGAAGCCATGGGGGAAAGCGCCGGAGCGGAGAAGGACTTCCGCAAGATCCTTCAGCAGGACAACGTCGACGCCGTCTTTCTGGCCACTCCTGACCACTGGCATGCGCCGGGGGCCTGGATGGCCATGGAAGCAGGTAAGCATGTTTACGTTGAAAAACCCTGCGGCCACAATCCGCGGGAAGGAGAACTGCTGACGGCCTTTCAGAAAAAATACGGGAAAGTAGTGCAGATGGGAAACCAGCAACGCTCCGGCCCGAAGTCTCAGGAAGTCATCGCGATGATACACAATGGAGCGATCGGCGAACCCTATATGGCGACTGCTTATTACACCAACAACCGGGGAAGGGTAGATGACGCCAATCAGGCACCCCCTCCGGAATGGCTGGACTGGGAATTGTTCCAGGGCCCCGCTCCCCGACGGCCCTTTCTGGATATTCTGGCCGATTACAACTGGCACTGGTTCTGGGAATGGGGAACGGGAGAAACCGGTAATAATGCCACGCATGAGCTGGATATCGCCCGCTGGGCATTACAGGTTACTTACCCGGAAATGGTTTATGTGGATGCCGGCAAGTACCATTTCAAAGATGATCCCTGGGTCATGTATGACACCATGCTGGCTACTTTCAAATTCCCTGGAGGCAAAACCATTCAGTGGGATGGAAAGAGCCGGAACGCCTTCAACACCTACGGCAGAGGCCGGGGAACGATCATCTACGGCGCCGAGGGCAGCGTCCATATGGACCGGGATGGCTATCAGGTATTTAATCGGGATGGTAAGCTGGTAAGCGAAAATATGGCCGGCGGCCAGGAAGCCGGGACCGCCCTGGGCGGCGGCGGCGATATGACCACCTTACATGTACAGAACTTCCTGGAAGCGATTCAGGGCAAGGCGAAGCTGAATGCTCCTATTGATGAAGGAGCCATCAGCACTCACCTTTGCCATTACGCCAATATTTCTTATAAAATGGGCAACGCCCGGCTGGAGGTCGATCCCTCAACCGGACGGTTGAAGAGCAATAAGCTCATGAAGAAATATTGGGGAAGGGAATACGAAAAAGGGTGGGAGCCGCCTCAGTAACTCTGAGAGCTGTATCGCTACCGGGTTACAATAAATTAATCAGCAATCCCGCGTTGCTCCCCTGATTATTCACCATATTTGCACAACGGACAAACAGCAAAAGCAAAAGTACTTACATGTCGGAAAAAAAATCAATAGCGGTTCTGACCAGTGGCGGCGACGCACAGGGGATGAACCCGGCGGTGCGTTCAGTTGTACGGGCTGCCGTTCATAAGGGTTTTGACGTTTATACGATCTACGAGGGGTATAAGGGCATGATCCTGGGCGGTGATTACATTAAGAAAGCCGGATGGTCTTCGGTTGGAGGCATTTTACACCGGGGAGGAACGTCGATCGGTTCTGCCCGGTCGGAGGCCTTTCGCACTACTGAAGGCCGGCGGCAGGCAGTGCTGAACCTCATCAGCCGGGGTATCGACGCCCTCGTCGTGATCGGCGGTGACGGCAGCCTGACCGGAGCCAACATATTGCGACAGGAGTGGACAGCGCACGTCGATGCCCTGCTGGAAGAAGGAAAGATCGACAAGGCCTGGGCGGAAAAATACCGGTCGATCTTCATCACCGGCCTGGTTGGGTCTATTGATAATGATATGTGCGGTACCGATATGACGATCGGGGCCGATTCCGCCCTGTTCCGGATAACTGAGGCGGTCGACGCTATTATCAGTACGGCGGCGAGCCATCAGCGTACTTTTGTCATCAAGGTAATGGGAAGAAACTGCGGATACCTGGCTCTTATGGCCGGCTTGTCCTGCGGCGCCGACTGGGTGTTCATCCCGGAAGACCCGCCCAAACCGGGAGAGTGGGAGGACCACATGTGTGAACTGCTGAAAGCCGGCCGGGCTGCCGGCCGCCGCGACAGCATCGTCATTCTGGCGGAGGGCGCCAGGGATACCGAAGGGAACCCGATAGGAAGCACCTACGTCAAGGAGGTGCTCGAAGAGCGGCTCGGAGAAGATACCCGGATAACCATCCTCGGCCACGTCCAGCGAGGTGGAGCGCCGAGCGCCTATGACCGTTACATGACTACCCTTCTGGGCGTTTCTGCAGTCGAACAGATCGACCTTCACTCTCCCAGTGACGAACCGCTGCTGATCGGCGTTCAGGAGAATGACGTCATTACCGCTCCTCTCATGAAGTGTGTGAGCGATACCCACCAGATTCGGGAGCTGATCGAAAAGGGAGAATACGAAAAGGCAATGGAGCTTCGGGGTGGGGGCTTTTCCGAAGCTTATGAAACCCTGAAAGTCATGCTGCGCATCCTCCCCAGCGAGGCGCCCCGCAATCAGCGGCGTTTGAGAATTGGCGTATTGCACGGAGGAGGGCCGGCGGCAGGCATGAATACCGCTGCGCTTACCGCCGTGCGCATCGGCCTGGACCACGGCCATACTATGCTCGGCATCAGCGACAGCTTCCAGGGCCTGATCAAGGGTAAGATAAAAGAAATGGATTGGATGAGCGTTGGCGGCTGGGTAAATGTAGGCGGCGCCGAGCTCGGCACCAACCGCAGGCCCCTGTCCGGGACCGACTACTACGCCATCGCCCGGACGATCGAAGAACAGCAGATTGACGCCCTGCTCATGATCGGCGGCTGGTCCGGCTATCAGGGTATCTACAATATGTACAAAAAAAGAGGAGATTTCTCCGCCTTTAACATACCTATGGTTTGCCTTCCGGCCACCATCAACAATAACCTTCCGGGAACGGAACGAAGTGTCGGCTCCGATACGGCACTAAATAATATCGTTCAGGTGATGGATAAGATCAAGCAATCGGCTGTGGCTTCCAAGCGGTGTTTTGTGGTGGAAGTTATGGGGCGGCATTGTGGGTTTCTGGCCCTGATCAGCGGCATTGCCACCGGGGCGGAAAGGGTTTATCTGCACGAAGAGGGCGTAAAGCTCCGGGACCTGCAAAAAGACCTGGAGAACCTCGTCGATGGGTTTTCCAAAGGTAAGCGACTGGGATTGATGATCCGCAATGAGAAAGCCAACCATTTGTATGGCACCGGGTTTATGGCGGCCCTCTTTGAAGAGGAAGGCGGCGAGCTCTTCGATGTCCGCCAGGCTATTCTCGGCCACCTCCAACAGGGGGGGGATCCTTCCCCCTACGACCGCATACTGGCCATCCGCCTCGGACGCCTGTGCACCGAGTACCTGATCAAAGAGTGCCTGGAGGGCAATACCCCCGCTTCCTTCATTGGCCTGCAAAAAGGGGCGGTAGACTTTGTCAGCATGGCCCGCTGGCCCGAACTGGTCGACAATGACCTGCAACGCCCCCAGAAACAGTGGTGGATGAACCTGCGCCACATCGCCAGAATGATGGCGGCGCCGCCGGAGGAGGTGGAGTATTGATATCCGGGGTTTGTCCGACGTAGTACTTGCCGGCGGAAGGGGAGTAGAGGATGTAGACGTAGTGCATGGACCTAAGGATTTATGGCAAAAAGAAAAGCCCCGAACGCTTGACGTTCAGGG
>JAGFJE010000371.1 GCA_024103175.1 Phaeodactylibacter sp. | reverse complement strand
CCACCGGGCGCGCCTACGAACGCGTCGTAGCCCTCGGCATTGGCGTCGGTTCCGGTTACCTCTTCGAAACGGACTTCAAGAAAGAGGTATACAGCGACCTGACCGGCGAGCGGGGCACCCTCATGGGCGCCATCCAGGGCATCTTCGCCGCTCAGTACGACCTGCTGCGCCGCCGCGGCCACAGCCCTTCCGAGGCCTTCAACGAAACGGTGGAAGAACTCACCCAGAGCCTGATGCCCCTCGTAGCCGAGAACGGCATGGACTGGATGTACGCCAACTGCTCCACCACGGCCCAGCGCGGCGCGCTCGACTGGTGGAAGAAATTCCGCGACGCCGTCGCCCCGGTATTCGAAGAACTTTACGACAGCGTGGCCGCCGGCAAAGAGGCCCAGCGCTCCATCGACTCCAACAGCCAGCCCGATTACCGCGAAAAGCTGCAGGCCGAGCTGAAGGAACTGCGCGACAGCGAGATGTGGCAGGCCGGCCGTACCGTGCGCAGCCTCCGGCCGGAAAACCAGCCGGAAGCAGTTGAGAAATAAGTGCAAAGCCGGAAATGCGAAGTCGGAAATGCAAAGCTCAATGATGCCCTTCCGACTTCCGCCCCGTCTTCGCTGCACTCAGCCGGGCAAGCCCGTCTTCGTCCCTCAGCCGGGTAAACTTCCGACTTCCGATTTCCGATTTCCGATTTCAAAACACATCCCATGGCCACCCAAACCTCCAGCAAAAGCCCCGTCATCAGCGTAGAGAACATCTACAAGGCCAAGGTACGCCTTAAAGGCGTGGCCGAGCAGACGCCCCTGATGTACAATTACCACCTGTCTGAGCACTATGGCTGCCGCCTGTACCTCAAGCGAGAGGATATGCAGGTGGTGCGCTCCTATAAGATCCGCGGCGCTTACAATAAGATGGCGACCATGCCGAAGAAGGACCTCGTTAACGGGGTAGTCTGCGCCAGCGCCGGCAACCACGCCCAGGGAGTGGCCTTCGCCTGCCAGCAGATGCAGGTGCACGGCAAGGTGTACATGCCCGGCGTGACGCCCCGGCAGAAGGTCAGAAAAGTGAAGCTCTTTGGTAAGGAATGGGTGGATGTGGTATTGACCGGCGACACCTTCGACGACGCCTACCACGAGGCGAAGAAGGATGCCGATGAGAATAAAAAGGTCTTTATTCACCCCTTCAACGACGAACGCATCATCGAAGGGCAGGGAACTGTGGGTTTGGAGATCCTGGAGGACTGTGACCGCTCGCTGGACTACGTCTTCGTGGCCGTGGGCGGCGGCGGCCTGATCTCCGGCCTGGGCAGCTATTTCAAGCAGCTGAGCCCCAATACCCGGATCATCGGTGTGGAGCCGGAAGGCGCCCCCGCTATGTTTGAATCCCTCAAGGCCGGCGAGCCGGTCACCCTCAACCACATCGACAGCTTCGTCGACGGCGCCGCCGTGCGCAGGGTAGGGGACCTCACCTTCCGCATCGCCCGCGAAGTGGTGGACGATATGATCCTGGTGCCCGAAGGGAAGGTGTGCAGCACCATCCTGCAATTGTATAACGAAGAGGGCATCGTCGTGGAGCCCGCCGGCGCCCTCACCGTGGCCGCCCTGGATTTCTACAAAGAGCAGATCAAAGGAAAGAACATCGCCTGCGTGGTCAGCGGCAGCAACAACGACATCACCCGCACCGAGGAGATCAAAGAGCGCTCCCTGCTATACGAGGGCCTCAAGCACTACTTCATCATCCGATTCCCGCAGCGGGCGGGCGCCCTGCGCGAGTTCCTCAACAACGTGCTCGGCCCGACGGACGACATCACCCACTTCGAATACACCAAGAAACACAACCGGGAAGCAGGCCCGGCCCTGGTGGGCATTCAGGTGCAGAAACGGGAGGATTATGATGAACTCCTACAGCGTATGGACCAGCACCGGATCAACTATCAGACGCTGAATGACCAGAGGATGTTGTTTGACCTGTTGGTGTAGTTTTTAGACTTGACAAGTTTGCATCGTGGAATCCGGCGGAAAACTTGTCAAGTCTTCCAGTTGCCTGCCTACAGCCTACCTGCCGGGTAGGCTGTTCAAAATAACCGTGTTTTCAGGAAAAAACTTCTCCCTGATTTTAACCGGCACAACCTGCCGGGTTTTCGGGGTGATCCTCCTTGGCTCAACCCGGCAGCGTTTATCGGAGACGCGGACATGGGGGGGGCATTTTCGACCAAAATTATTATTTTTGAAAGTGAGGTAATCCTCATACTTCTGTACCTGTGGCCCTAAACGGGCCTAGCTATGAAGTTCCAGAAAGGCTTAGTGCCATCTTAGTGTTTTTGTGTCTTGGTGGCAAGAAAAACACCATGTACAGCAGTGCAATCTTGAAATAAATGCCTAACGACATGAACCTCCAGGTAAATGTAAGTGAAATAGAAAAGGCTTTAACCCAATTGTTAAAAGAACTCCGCAATCAAAAGGGCGATGTAATTGAAATCGAGCCGCCGACTATTATTGGTCCATTAGTAAAGAAGAACTTTACGATCCTTATAAAGATCCTCAAAAATTAACTTTAGGGCAACTCTCGGACGACCTGGAAGAGATCAGAAAGATCGCTTGTGAAGAAACCGGGCCCGTTTCCCTGGATTTCGTGAAGATCAGTTCTATCCTGGCGGCCATCGGACACAAGACGGTGTGGTGAGCATACCTCACGGATGCTCCGTCTCCCCCATCTCCAGCACCTTCCTGAACTCCTCCTCCGTCACCGGCATCACCGACAGGCGGCCGATGCGCACCAGCGGCATCTCCTGCAAGCCGGGCTCCTCTTTGATATCTGAAAGTGGTACGGACTTATTCAGAGGCTTGACCGCCTTGAAGTCCACAGCCGACCAGTCGCCCCTCTCCGCCGTCGGGTCGGGATAGGCTTCTTTGACGACCTTGCAGATGCCCACCACTTCCAGTCCTTTCCGGCTGTGGTAGAACAGGGAGAGGTCTCCCTTTTTCATGCCGCGCAGGTGGTTGCGGGCGGCGTAGTTGCGCACGCCGGTCCAGGCGCCGGCATCGGTTTCGGCCGCCAGGTCCTGGTAGCTGTATTCGTCGGGTTCGGATTTGATGAGCCAGTAGTTCATGTTTTTAGTTTTGACAAGTTTTTGCATCGTAGGGCCCGGGAGAAAACTTGTCAAGCCTGCTGACAGAGCTTTCTACCCGGGTACCATTGATTCCTATAGCCTCAGCCGCAGTTCGGCCCCGCCTTTACTGCAGCTATGGACGGACAGCTTATGATGATCGCCCCGCGAGGCCGATCACCGCCAGCATGCGGCCGGTGGTTCCGTTCTCCTTGCGGTGTGAAAAATAATCGTCGTTGTGTTTCCAGGTAGAGTAGGGGGATACTTCGATCTGCTCTTCCGGCACGCCCAGTTCCAGCAGTTGCGCCTTATTCGCCTGTTTCAGGCTGACGAACCACTTGCCCCGCTCCGCGTCTTCCCGCTTGTGTTCAGGGTCAAAATACCGCGCCACATTTCCATCCACCTCGTAATTGTCCTGATCGATGCAGGCGCCGATGTAGGCGTGGCAGTCTCCGGGCTTGGTTCCAAACTCCTTTTGCATGGCCAGCAGGGCCTCCCTGGCCACCTGTTGTGCCGTTCCCCGCCAGCCGGCGTGGATGGCGGCCACCGCTTCCCGCACCGGGTCGTAAACCAGGATGGGTGTACAGTCGGCCGTGCCCACCGCTACAAATATTCCCTTATGATCGGTAATGAGGGCGTCGTAGCCCTCGTGGTGGCCGGGCTGCCGGGCGATAAGCACTTCGTTGCCGTGCACCTGGTAAGAAGTGGTGAGCCTGTCCGGTGGGATGCCGAGGGCGGTTAGAAAGCGGCGGCGGTTTTCCGTCACGTTCTCCAGGCGGTCATCCGTATTGAGCCCCAGGTTGAGGGAGGCGTAGGGGGGCGGGCTGACGCCACCGCGGCGGGTGCTCTCCGCAGCAATGAGGCCGGGGAAGGCGCTGAAGAGGGCGGGGCGGCGGAAGAGGGGGAGTTGGGTGGCCGTGTTCATGGAAAGCAGGATTTTGGTGGAAAGATAATAAAAAGCCTGGCAGTTAATTCTACTTTGTTAACTAAAGGACAGCCGCATAACGGCGACATAACTCAGCCTTGGGCTTGCGCCCAAGGCATGAGGAGGGCCGGTTGTCGAGCTGCGTAGCTGCGACACAAAGCTCATCGGCAGCCGCACCAAGCACCCTTATCCTTTCGAGGTAAGCCTTTTTTTGCCTTCAACATAAGACATTTTCCGCCGTTGCCACAATTTTTCGGCTTCCAGCAGCAGGAATGTGACTATGCCCAGTCCTGCACAAAGCAACATTTCATCCCATTGCAGGGGAGTCACCTGGAAAAACCGGTCGAGAAAGGGCACGTAAACAACGATTAGCTGCAAGGCGATGGTAAGCGCCAACAGCCCCAGCAGCACCGGATTTGAAAACAATCCCATTGAGAAGAGCGATTCCTGCGAAGAACGGGAGGCGAGAGCCTGCCCCATTTGCATGAAAGCAAGCGAAGTGAAGAAAATGGTCTGCCAGCGCTCGTCGGAGGCATTAACGGGGTCGAAGTAAAGAAGTCCTGCCCCAAGTGCCAACAGGCCGATGGCGAGGCCTACCCAAATCACGTGAATGCCCAGGCCGCCGCTGAAAATGCTTTCCTGCGGCGAGCGGGGCGGTTTTTTCATGGCGCCCTCTTCGGCGGGTTCCAACCCCAGGCCCAGGCCGAGCAACCCATCCGTCAGGAGATTGAGCCAGAGCAACTGCAGCGGGAGCAGTGCTACATTGATGCCGGCCACCGGCGCCAGGAGCATTACCAGCACCTTTCCAATGTTGCCGGCGATGGAGAATTTGACAAAACGGCGGATGTTGTCATAGATGGACCGCCCCTCCTCCACGGCTGCTACAATGGTGGCGAAGTTGTCGTCGAGCAGTATCATTTCGGAAGCTTCCTTGGATACGTCAGTGCCCGTAATGCCCATGGCGATACCGATATCTGCCTTTCGAAGAGCCGGCGAATCGTTCACGCCGTCGCCGGTCATGGCGACAATTTGCCCCTGGGCCTGCAGGGCCTCCACAAGGCGCAGCTTGTGTTCAGGCGTGACCCGTGCGTAAACGGAAACCTCGCGCACTACGGCGGCCAGTTCTTCCGGGGTCAGCTGGTTCAGGTCGTTGCCCGTTTTTACCCTTAAATTATCGGTGATGCCGAGGTCGTGAGCGATGAACCGGGCGGTGAGGGGGTGGTCGCCGGTAATCATCACCGGCCTGATGCCTGCGTTTTTGCAGGTCGCCACAGCTGTTTTTACTTCCGGCCGGGGCGGGTCGATCATGCCTGTCAGCCCGATAAAAACAAGGTTATCTTCCCCCGGAGTGATATTGTCCTGCCAGCGGAAGGCCATGCCGAGCACCCGCATTCCGTTTTGAGCCATTCGTTCATGGGCGGCATCGATGCGCTGCATCCAGCGCTCATCTATGGGGGTGGCGGCGCCATTCAGCCAGATATGGCTGCACAGGGGTAGCAGTCCATCCACGGCCCCTTTGGTAAAAGCGATAAAAGGGCCGGAGGGGTTTGCCAGCCCGCGGAGCACCGGCGGCAGGCTGTCCGGTGAATCGGGGAGGCGGTGAACCGTTGTCATGCGTTTGCGAACAGCATCGAATGGTAATTCTCCCACCCTTGGCATGGCCATTTCAAGTTCGCTTTTATGAAGGTTCACCTGCGAAGCGGCTACGAGCAAAGCGCCCTCGGTAGGGTCGCCGATGGGCAGATGGCGGCCTGTTTTCGGATCGGGCTGCAGGGATGCGTCGTTGCACATAGCGCCGGCAGCCAGAGCCAGCCCGATGGCCACGGGTTGGGATTCCAGGAATCCATCCTGCGTGCCGGGGCCGCTGCTTTGACGGCTGGCCGAATCCTGCAATGCCAGGTATTGCCCTGCTACGTCGATGATGGTAACGGTCATGCGGTTTTCCGTGAGGGTGCCTGTTTTGTCCGAACAGATAGTGGTTACCGAGCCCAGGGTCTCTACGGCAGGCAATTTGCGGATCAGGGTATGGCGGCGCAACATACGCTGGGCGCCCAGTGCCAGCGTAACCGTGACCACGGCAGGCAGGCCTTCGGGCACTACGGCTACAGCCACGGAAACTGCCGTCAGGAACATTTCGTCGAGGGCTTCGCCTTTAAACAGGCCAATGAGCATAACCAGGACTGCCACCACAACGCCGCCAACGGCCAGTTGCAACCCCACCTTTTCGAGCCTTTGCTGAAGCGGGGTCAGGCCTGACGCCACACTTTGCAACAACGTAGCGATCCTGCCTAGTTCGGTAGCCATGCCGGTGCCTGCAACCACTGCCGTGCCCCTGCCATAGGCCACAACGGTGCCCAGGTATGCCATGTTACGGCGATCGCCCAATGGCACATTAGCCTGTTGGAGCGAATCGGTATGTTTTTCAACGGGCTCCGATTCGCCGGTCAGGGCAGCTTCCTGAATGCGCAGATTGACGCTCTCCACGATGCGCATGTCGGCAGGCACGGCATTTCCGGCCTCCAGCAGTACCACGTCGCCGGGCACCAGTTCCTTGGCAGATATTTCCTGCAAAAGCCCGTTGCGGCGCACACGCACCACCGGTACCGACAGCCGTTTGAGCGCAGCCATTGCTTTTTCTGCCTTGTATTCCTGCAAAAAACCAAGCAGGGCAAAGAGCACGACGATGGCTGCAATAGCGATCGTTTCTGTCGTCTTTCCCAGCAGGCCCGATACGATAGCGGCAGCTATGAGAATCAGCACCATCGTATTGGTGAACTGGGAAACCAGCAATTTGAGCGGTGAAACGCCTCCTTTTTCCTGCAATTCATTCGGCCCGTAGCGTGCCTTGCGGGCAAGTGCATCCGCTGCTTCCAGGCCTTTTTCAAGATTGGTGTTAAGCTCCGGCTCCAGGTCCGGAACATCCATCGTATGCCATAGTTTTTCTTCCATCTGAGTGCTGGTTGTATTGCATGAAGGGTTGCCAAACTTTTCTACGCGCTAAACCCTCGCTTTCAATACACCCACGGCGAGCCCTGCCGGTACTCCTGCACCAACCGCTGCCGGAACGGCCCCGGATCCACCTTTCTGCCGGAAGCTTCAATGGCGAGGATGTCGGCCACTTCGAAGTTCTGGCGCTGGGCGTTCCAGCGGTATTTCACCTTGATGACGGCCCGGTCCTTGGTGCCGTCGCCGGTGAAGTCGTGCTGCATGCTTTCGTTGTGGATGTAGACGATATCGGGAGTGGCGTTGCCCGAGCGGGCGATGGCGCGGTCGAAGTAGCCGAAGAAATTGATCACGGCTACGTAGGATTGCCCCTGCTTGCGGTACACCGTGCCGGTGCAGCCCCCGGAGCCGCAGTTGTCGGCAGAGCGGGCTTCCATGAGGAAAAACTGGTCCGGCGCCTGGCCGGGGCTGAGGGATACGAATTGCAGGGAACACTGGCTGCAGGGAGATACATAACTATTGCCCACTGCCCGGCTGTTGGTGCATAACCCCAGTTGTTCCGCCAGCCGCGCTTCAAAACTTCCGGGCTGGGCCCGGCCTGTGGAGCACAGCAAAAAGAATGCAAGAACCGTCCCGAGAAAGTGCCACATATCCATCCCTAGCAAATCGTGAGTAAAAAGATGTCATCCGAGGTAGATGTCTTTAATCCTGGGGAAAAAGCCAATTGGGAGTTTTTGGTTTCAGGCTAGATTGAGTACGCCAAAGATACCCTTTGGCAGGCAATAGTGCCAGTTTTAACGGCAAATTTTATTTTTTGGCGCTACGCCACTGCCTGGCTCTTTCATTTCCCCCATTTCCTCAATTGTTTCAGCACCGCTGCAAAGTCCTTCGGCAGGGGCGCTTCGAATTCCATGCGCTCCTCTGTCCGCGGATGATCCAGGGCCAGTTTCCAGGCGTGAAGGGGCAGGCGGCTCATCAGGGGGCGCTCTTCCTTTTCCCGGCCGAGGTGGTAGCCCTTTTGCTTGACCTCGGAAAGAAAAAACGCCTCCCGCCGCCCGTAGAGGCTGTCGACCGCCAGCGGATGGCCGATGGATTCGAAGTGTACCCGGATCTGGTGGGTACGGCCCGTTTCGATGCGCACTTCCGCCAGGGTGAACTGCCGGAAGCGCTCCGCTACCTGGTAATGGGTGACGGCTTCTTTTCCCTTTTTAGCCACCGTCATTTTACCCACTTCCTTATGGCTTTCGGTGATGGGGCGGTCGATCGTGCCTTCGTCCGGAATGGAGATGCCGTCGAGCAGGGCCAGGTAGGTTTTTTCCACCGTCCGGTTCTCAAACTGAAGGGAGAGGTGGCGGTGGGCCTCCTCATTGCGGGCAAAGCAGATCAGGCCGCTGGTTTCGCGGTCGATGCGGTGTACGGTCCATACCTTGCTGTACTCGTGGGTTAGCAGGGCCAGCAGGTTGGGCTTCTCCGGGGCAAAGCGGTCGGGTATGGACAGCAGCCCCGGCGGTTTGTTGGCCACGATGAGGTGTTCGTCCTCATAAAGTATATCGGGTTTCAGCTTGGCCATGGTTCAGAGGTTTTTAAAATATTTCTTGCCCCGGGCGTAGTATGCCCAGACGATGCTGCCGGGATAACGCCCTTCGGTTCTGGGAACGGGGCTGATGCTTACCTTCTGGATGAGTTCCCGTATTTCCCGGCGCTTGTTCAGCATTGTGCGAAACTGCGCGAAAAAGCTGCGGTGGGCCCGGAAGATGCTCCGTATGTGCCCGAACTTGCCCTGGAACAGAAAGAGCCCGCCGGCCATCCAGTCGAGAGCAAACCGCAGGGGGATGAGCCACCACAGGCGGTGTGCCTCTTCGTTTTTGAGCAAGTTGAACAGGCTGTTCCGGAAGTTGAGGTACGCCTTCTGCGGGGTGTTGTAATTCAGCGTCCCGCCTCCCACGTGATAGACTACCGACCGGGGGCGGGCCATCACCTTATACCCTGCTCGTTTGATGCGCCAGCACAGGTCGATCTCTTCGGAATGGGCAAAATAATCGGGGTCGAAGCCGCCGATCTGGTGGAACAGCTGGCTGCGCACAAAAAAGGCGGCGCCGGTAGCCCAGAAGATCTCCTGCAGGGATTCATACTGGCCCGTGTCGCGCTCGGTAACAGCAAAGATGCGCCCCCGGCAGAAGGGGTAGCCCAGGGTATCCAGCCAGCCGCCGGCAGCGCCGGCGTATTCAAAATAATTGCGCTGGTGGTAGGATTTGATCTTGGGCTGGCAGGCGCCGACGGTAAGGTCGCGCTCCATCAGCTCGATGATGGGCTCGATCCACCCCTCCGTCACTTCCACATCGGAGTTGAGGAGGATGTAATACGGGGCTTCCACCTGCCGCAGCGCCAGGTTGTAGCCTTTGGCGTAGCCGTGGTTGCCCTTCAGGTCCAGGGTTATGATGTTGGGGTAGTTTTCCGCCAGGAAGGCCAGGGAGTCGTCCAGAGAGCCATTATCGGCAATAACGACTTCATAGTTGGGATAGGTGCTGGCCAGAACGGCGGGCAGAAACTGCTCCAGGAAGCCCTGGCCATTGTAGTTCAGGATGACAATGGCCACTTTGGGGTGCCGGCTCATTTTTTTTTCCTCCCGGGGCGCCTGCCGGGCCTCGAGGATCTTCTTTGCCGAAAACCTGTCTTTTTCGAGCTGTCGCTGCAGTTCTTCCAGTTTTTCGAACTGCACGTCGTCCCTTATCCTTTCTATGAGTTCAAGCTGCAGCTTGTCGCCGTAGATATCTTTATTGAAGCCAAAGATATTGACTTCGATGGTGCGGTTGCGGTACTCCCGGAGTGTGGGGCGGTTGCCGATGTAGAGCATGCCGCCGTAACGCTGCCGGTTGTGCAATACCTGCACGGCATATATGCCGGTGGGGGGCGCCAGTTTGTGTTTCTGGCCGATATCGAGGTTGGCGGTGGGAAAACCGAGCTTGTGCCCGATCTTATTGCCGTGTATGACCGTGCCGGTCAGGGTGAAAGGGTGGCCCAGGAGGCGCTGAGCGGCGCCCACGTCCCCTTTCTCCACAGCATTGCGGATCTTGGTAGAACTGACCGCCATATTATCCACTTCGTGCTCAGGGATCTCTATGACCTTGTAGCCGCTTTCCGGCCCGTGCCATTTCAGGTAGTTGATGTCTCCCTGCCGGTTTAGCCCGAAGCGGTGGTCATAACCGATGACGATGTACTTGGGGTGGAATTTTTCAACCAGGAACTTCTCAATGTATTCGTCGGCGCTCTGCTGGGAGAATTCGATGGTAAAGGGCACGACTATTACGTTATCGGCCTGGTAGCGTTCCATGAGCTGAACCTTTTCGTCGATGGTGGTGATCAGCCTCATGCTGTCGTCCTTGGGGTAAACCACCAGGCGGGGATGAGGGTGGAAAGTGATGATAATACTTTCCCCATCCACGCTGTTCGCCAGGTCGTTGACCTTCTTCAGGATCTGCTGATGGCCCAGGTGGACGCCATCGAAGGACCCGATGGTCACAACGGCATTGCGAAAAGAAGGCAGGTTTTTAAGGTCATTGAACACTCTCATGTCTATACGGATCACGGTCAGGAAGGCACAAAAATAAATTTTTCACCCGGCAATTGAAGTTAATAGGGAAAACAAACTGGAAAACTCTTGTATCCGGTCAATTGTTTGTAATTTTACCTGACATTTAAATAACATTAAATCTAAATAAAAATAGCAGCCGGCTTTATATGAACATCGAGACCAGTAAAGTTGTCGAAGCGCTTACAAAGGTAACTGACCCAAACAGCGGGCAGGACATCATCACCATGAGCATGGTCCGCGACCTGGAAGTGAAAGGTAATGACATCAATTTTTCCATAGAACTGCCGACGATGGAGACCCGGCATAAGTCGGAGCTCAACTTCGCCTGCATACAGGCCGTCCAGGAGGTATATCCTGAGGCGAATGTCAATGTGCACATGATCTCCCGCACCGGCAACGCCCGGCAATCGACGAGCCCTCTGGCGCATGTAAAGAACATCATTGCCGTTGCTTCCGGTAAAGGGGGCGTGGGCAAGTCTACCGTTTCGGTCAACCTGGCCCTGGGCCTGAAGAAACTGGGCGCCAAAGTGGGCCTCATCGACGCCGACCTCTACGGCCCTTCCATCCCGACCATGCTCGGCCTGCAGGGCGAGCGCCCACGGGTGCAGGAAGTCTATGGCGACCCTAAGATACTTCCCCTGGATGCCTTCGGCATGCCGGTAATGTCCATCGGCTTTATCATCGAACCGGAGCAGGCGGTAGTACTGCGCGGGCCGCGCCTCGGCGGCATCATCAAGCAGTTCTTCGAGGATACGATCTGGCCGGAGCTGGATTATCTGGTCGTCGACCTTCCTCCGGGAACGGGTGACATTCAGCTTACCCTGGTGCAAACAGTTCCCGTTACGGGGGCGATCATGGTCACCACGCCGCAGGAGGTCGCTGTGGCCGACGCCCTTAAAGCCATGAACATGTTCCTGCTCCCGTCTGTTGATGTTCCTATACTGGGCGTGGTGGAGAATATGGCGTGGTTTACCCCCGAAGAACTGCCCAATAATAAATACTATTTATTCGGACAGGGCGGGGGCGAAAAGCTGGCAAAACTGGGCAAAACCAAATTGCTGGGCCAGGTGCCGATCGTGCAGAGCATCCGCGAATCCGGTGATGAAGGCAAACCCACAGTGCTCAGAGATATTCCGCTGGCTACCGATGCCTTCATGAAAGTAGCGGAGAATACATTCCAACAGGTAAACCTCCGCAATCAGACGAAAGGCCCGACGAATATAGTCAAGATCAATACATAGCTATGTCAAATAAAGAAAAACAAAATCTTCTGGCACGCATTGATGAAGCCCTGAACGACGTGCGCCCCCACCTTGCGGTAGATGGCGGCAACGTTGAAGTGGTCGATGTGACAGAGGAGAAAGTGGCCAAGATCAAATGGCTGGGCACCTGCGAAAACTGCACCATGACCCTCATGACCATGAAAGCTGGTATCGAACAGGCCATCATGGGCCGTATACCGGAGATCAGTGGGGTAGAAGCCGTCAATGGGCTGGAAGTGGGGTAGATGGTTTCATGGGTACACTGTTCCATTGGCTCATCGTGCTCCAATGTAAGAGTATACCCATGCGCCAACGCCCCCATGCCTCTACTTTCCTCCCAGCGCCACCATCACTGATCGCCCTTCCAGTTTTATTTTCTTCTTCCTGATCACAGGCGCATCCTTTATCTCAAAGAAATCCTCCGGGCTGGCTGCCGCCGTATTGATGATGCGCTTCCACTTCCATTTGGCGCCTGAAGGCATTTCAAAGTCCAACGGTTCCCAGTACATGTTGAGCATGACGTGCAAGCGTTTGTCATAATGCCGGTTCTTCAGCGTGAAGGCAAGGGTATGAGAGTTGTAGCCGAAATCCGGTTTATTGAGTTCTATGCCATGAAAAATACAGGCGGAACCACCCAGGTGGCTCGGAGCATTCCAGTACCATTCTTCCTGAAAGAATTCCATCGATAAGTTGAAGGCAGTCAACATCTGTACGAAGCGGAGCAGGCCTTTGTTTTCCTCGGTGAGGCTCCAGTTGAACCAGCTGATCTCATTGTCCTGGCAGTAGGCATTGTTGTTGCCCTGTTGTGTTCGCCGCACTTCATCGCCCATGAGCAGCATGGGTGTGCCCTGGCTGAGCATGAGCAGGGTGAGGAAATTCCGGATCTGTTTCTCACGCAGCTTTTCCACCCTGGGGTCGTCGGTAGGGCCTTCTACTCCGCAGTTCCAGCTGAAGTTGGTGTTATGGCCGTCGCGGTTGCCTTCCCCGTTGGCGTAGTTGTGCTTTTGGTTGTAGGAGACCACGTCATTCAGGGTGAATCCATCGTGGCAGGTAATGAAATTGATGCTGCGGTTGGGGTCGCGCAGCAGTTTCCTGAACAGGTCGGGGCTGGCTGTGATACGGTTGCTTATAGTAGCTGCCATGCCATGGTCGCCTTTGATAAAGCGGCGGGCATCGTCCCGGTATTTACCGTTCCACTCCGCCCATTTGTCTCCGACAAAGGCCCCCACCTGGTACTGGTGCACATCCCAGGCTTCGGCAATGATCTTGGTGGGCGCCAGCACCGGGTCGGACTCGATCTCCCAGAGTACCGGCGGGTTTTGGATCGGCCGGCCGCTCTCATCGCGGGAGAGGACGGATGCCAGGTCGAAGCGGAAACCGTCTATGTGCATTTCGGAAACCCAGTACCGCAGGCAGTCCCGTATCAGCCGCCGGACTACCGAATGGTTGGCGTTCAGCGTGTTGCCGGTGCCGGTAAAATTCTGATAGGCATAATGCCGGTTCTCTTTATTGAGCATGTAATAGGCCCGGTTCTCGATACCCCGGAAGGAAAGGGTGGGGCCGGCCTGGTCTCCCTCGCCGGTATGGTTGAAGACCACATCCAGAATCACCTCGATGCCGGCCCGGTGCAGGGCCTTGACCATATCCCGGAACTCGTTGATGGCGCCCAGCGGATCGGCAACACTGGAATAGGCGTGGTGGGGTGCAAATAAGGCAATAGGGCTGTACCCCCAGTAATTCGTGAGGTCATTGGGTACGTCATTGGGGTCGAACTGTTGTACCGGCAACAGTTCCACGGCCGTGATGCCCAGCTTTTTCAGATAGGGGATCTTTTCGATCACCCCCCGGTAGGTGCCTCTCAGTTCCTCGGGCAGGCCGGAGCTGGAGTGCTTGGTGAAGCCCCCTACGTGCATTTCATAAATGATAGACCGGGAGAAGGGGTGGTTGAGCGGTTTATCGCCCTCCCAGTCATACCCTCCGTCCTGTACAACGACACTTTTGATGGATTTTGCGCTGTTGTCCCCAGGAGCAATTGCCGCCTGCCGGTCGTAATTATCCATCGCCACCGCGCGGGCGTAGGGGTCGATCAGCACCTTATTGCCGTCGAAGGTGTAGCCTTTATTGGCGGCATAAGGGCCATATACCCGCCAGCCGTACAATTGCCCGGGCCCGATGTTGGTGATAAAGATGTGCCAGTAGTGGAAAGTCTTGTTTTGGGCGGGGTCCAGCCAGAAAGTATGGGAGGGGTAGCGATGGTCATCCCTATCGAAGAGCAGCAGTTCTACCGCCGAAGCATTTTTGGTGTACAGGCAGAAATTTACGCCCGCTTCCTGAACGGTAGCCCCCAGCGGGAAACTCTGCCCCGTGAGGGCCTTGGGTCTTTTACTCATGAGGATCTCTTGTTGCGTCAGTTCCGCACCCACTTTTCCGAGACGCCCATTTTTTTGAGGGCATCTTTATCCAGGCAAAATTAAGTATTTTCAGGTTAATAACTCATTCGATAAGAACGGACAAAGCCCACCGGTAGTTGCTACCCCGGCAGGCTTTGATCCTACTTTGGCAGGGCTGTGTTTTTTGGTTAGCGCTGAATTCCCCGTCTAAGCCTCGACAGGCTCTTCTTTTTTCATTTTTTGTTGTTCGAGAAACTTTTCCAGTAATTCCGGGGCCTTCTCAAAGGCGCTGCTCAGGCTTCCTTTGGCGCGCGTGGAAATGAAGCTGATCTCCGCTCCCCGGGCAACCAGGAAGCCGATCGGCTCGATGCCCAGCCCGCCGCCCAGGCCCATGCCTTCGCCGTGCCCTTGCTGCGGGGCATCTCCTTCGCCGCCTCCGGAGCCAAAGCCCATACCCAGGCGAATGACTGGCACGCAACTGAATTCGCCCAGTTGGAATTGTTTGCCGATAACGGTATCCGTCTTGGCTTCCGACTTGAGGAAGTCCGTCATCTTGGGAAGCAGTTCTTCTAGATTGATTTTCATGAAGGGAGTATTTAAGTGAACAGATGAATCAACCGAAAAACCAGGCCCAGGCCATGCGCCATATCCGGTTCTGGATCAGAAGACGGCATTCATTCCGGCCCTGGAAGTTAACATTTATGTGCCGGCGCAGTGGCCGGATCCAGTACACTACCGGCCAGAGATAGGCATTCCAGATGTAATCATCGGTGTCTACCTCCAGCCGGAAGTATTTTATGTTGAAGGATTTAAGTAACCTGATGGCCCGGCGAAAGGGGAACGCCTTTTCCCTTTTGCGTTTTTCGGGTTTTTCGGCTTTCGCCTTTTTCTTCTTTTTTTCCGGAGAAAAATGTAAAGGGTAAAATTCTTTCGTCAGGAAAGCGAAACGCACCCGGATAAGAATGTCGTCCGGGAGCGGTACCAGTTCCGCTTTGCCGACCCCCCCGAAACTGAGGTAGTATTCATTTCGGTAAGTGTCGGCCAGGATGGAGATCTGTGCCAGCAGCACCCACAACAACAATACTACCAAAAGAGAAGCCAAACCGGCGATGATACCCAGGATCATAGGCTCTGGTTGAATGCGCCGCCAAGCTACAGGAGCTTTATCCGGAGAGCAATGTTTTTTGTCATCCCGGGGGATGATCTTTGTCAAACATACTCTCAGCGGCAGCTGTTGAAAATAACCGAACAGGCGCTCAGTTTGCGTCAATGACCCTGCCCGTGCCGGTGAGGCGTTCTTTCAGAAAAGGAGACCCCTTGTAGAAAACATTGCCGCTGCCACTGATGGTGGCTTCCAGGAAATCGGCCACGAATACTTCAGCATCTCCCGATCCGGAGATGGAAATGTTGGCGGAAAGAGCCGTCAGGGCAAACCCCCTTACATCTCCGGAACCGGTGATCTTGACATTCAGCGTGGAAGCCTCTCCTTCAAGGAGGCAATCGCCCGAACCGTTGATGCTGGCCTTGACCACATCGGCAAGGGCCGCCAGGTCAATATCGCCGCTGCCGGCGACGGTGAGCTCTATGTTGGTCCCAACAAAGGTGTTTTCCGTGAAGATGTCGGCTGCACTGGAATTGACGGCCCGGCTGAGTTGGGGCATGGTGATGAAAAGTTGGGGGCGGTCCCGGCCGGAAATACAACGCCGCGCGCGGACCTCCAGGTCCTGCCCGTCTACTTCGAGGATGAGTTCTTCCAGGAGGTTGGCGTGCGCCCGGGCCTCTACTTCCTGCACCGGGCCCTGGGAGAGGAATAAATCGATGTCGCTCCGCAGTTCAATGCCGGTAAATGGCGGAAGTTCAAATTTGGAGGATTCTATTATTCCTTCCCCCTCCAGGCAGGGAAAAAAGGAGCCGCCTTCATCATCGACTACAATACAGGCAGGGGTAGCCAGGAGAACAGCTGCCAGGGCCAGGGCAGCCAGCATTTTGGGTGAGCGGGTCATA
>JAGFJE010000318.1 GCA_024103175.1 Phaeodactylibacter sp. | reverse complement strand
GAATTCTTCCTCGATCTGTTGGGATTGGAGGTGCGCCACCTTCTCGTTACTGATCCAGGCTACATCAGGTGATTTGACCGACCCATCCGGCAGGTCAAAACCAGTGCTGGGGCTGAAAACCATGCCTTGTTCATGTTTCTTTGCCCAGTCCGTCAGATAATAGGACAGGTTATTCTCTCTGAAACCACTTCCTCCTTTTACTGGTGTCATGATGCAGATATCTCCATTTTTTTCTCGTTCCATCAATAGTCCCGGGTGGTGTTCAGACAGTTGGTAGAACTGCTGCTTGCTCAGGCCCTTTACGACCACTTCTCCTCCAAATTCTACTATTTCCTGTATTGGAGACAGGCCTGTTGCTCTTGCTGCTGTTGCCATGGTTCTTGTTTTACGATTTACAAGATAACGATTTCTTTTTGAAAATGTTGGTCTTTATGGCTTTCCAGCCTGTTGTCCGTTCCCTGGTTCATGGTCGTCCGTCCGCTATTTTACCGTTCACGGTGAGTGCCATATCCGAGCCTGCCGTCCGCCGTCCGCCATTTCCTCCCTCCCGGGGGTATGTAATTCCCAAAAACTGTCCCTGCCCTCCCCGCCTCTCCTCCCTACCTTTATACCATCATCAGCACAAAGCTGTGCGATACACAAAGGGAACCTTCAAAAGCGGGGGTATGTAAAATGAAAATTCTGTCCCCTCATCCAGAAGAATGTTAAAGTACCTTTGAAATATCGCAAGGGCTTAGGCCCTGAGGTCAAATTTGGAAAATATGATTTGGGAATAGTACAAAATTAATTGGGTTGTAACTAGTTTGTTAGAAGTGCAGGCATAACAACCTGCATACAAGAGCTATTGCTCAGGTGCCGCAGCCACCCTGTGGTTGCCGCGCCTGAGCGCAATAGCTTTTTTGTTCGGCCCGCAGCTACTCCCGAACCAGGACGACATAATCAACAAACATCTTCCGACAACACAACGATCGCAGGAAAATGCCCCCTTGCGAAAGGGGATTGCTATATCAACAAATCATGATCATACATGAACGACTGGGCTAATTACTTTGCTATTGTCCCTTTTGCCAGAGCCGTTGGCCATGCCAATGGCGGTATGTCGGCGGAAGGGGTAGGTATTTCTTCTGGTGCGGCTTCAGGGCTACCCCCTCTTGGGTATTCCCGGAAGCTTTTGCTGTTTATCCTATCGGGCAGCCTTTTTCTCACCGTAGGTTGGAATCCTGCCCGGGCTGCTGAGGAAAGCGGCCAGCCGGCGGCGGAGATCACTCCAATTCAGCAACAGCTGCACTTTGGCCTGGGGTTATCGCCTCAGCCAGCGACGGCTGTTCTGTATCCGCCGTTTTGTGGATCAGGTGTTCAACCGGGCTCCATTCTGCTGCCCCTGCCCGCAGTTGCCCAATCAACCTCACCAATTTATCACCCCATCAACCTCACTAACGGCGCCATCCTGGCGCATCAGGTCACTGCTTCTTCAAAACCAATACCCACTGCCCGCCGTGGAGTGGCTACAATGAGCCCTCTGGCTACCCTTCTAAGGTTGGACACTATTGATAGCCAAAGGGTTGCGGAAAGCCTAAAGCCATTCCGACTTCTGCGTTCCGACTTCCGACTTTTGTCCAACGCTAGACCACTAGCCAGCCCTCTGTTCGAGGGCTTGAATATCAAAGACTTACAAATATGCACAAAGGGGTATCCGGCTTTTTCGGGTATCCCTAACCCCCTGGACTTTGGACGTTCCGGCGTCGAAGGCGGAAATCGGAAGTCGGAAATCGGAAAAGCAGGCGTTGTGCGCCCATTTAGAGCCCTATTCCGACTTCCGACTTCGCACTTCCGACTTAAATTGGTTGCACGTCCAAAGTCCAGTAACCCCGTTTTTTCACAGAGCGCTCAGGTGGGCGGACATCCCCTGCGGCGGCTCTTCTGTCAGGAAGCCAACTTCATGGCCAATCCCCAAAGCCAGGTGAAGACAACCATTAACGATCACTCAATCAGGAATTTGTAAAAACACAGTTAGGCAAGCCAGCGCCTTTCGAAAACCATCGGACAATGAAACAATTTTTACCCTCTATCCAGCGCCAAACTAACAACGGTTTAATCCGTAAATCGACGCTCGTTCTTTCTCTCCTCTTATGGTTTGGAGGATTTCATCTTTTCGGACAGACGCCGGTGATCACCGCGCGTTTTGCCAATCCGCAATACGACTGCAACAGCGGTGAATATTGCGTGGATGTCGAGTTTCAATCCGATACGCCGGGTGAAGAGATCTTCGGCCTCAACCTTCGTTTTTTTTATGACGAAAGCGTGCTGACCCTGATTGATACCCGCGATTTTCAGGGAGGGTATACGGGGTCCAATGGCTCCAACCCTTATTCGCCGCCTTCCGTGCAGCTCGCTGCCGGCGCCGGCCCGGTGTTGTTCAACTTTAGTGGCAATGCTACTTTCGTGAACGGCGCCGTGTCGAAGACAAACAGCGGAGCGGCGCCCATCCTGGTATCTACTACCGGCTGGACGAAGCTCTTCCAGGCCTGCTTCAGTGTGGATAACCCCACCGACCTGAACAATTTTTGCCCCAGCCTGGCCTGGGACCTGGAGTTCAACCCCAGCAACGGCGGCTTCCCCGCCGGCGATGATGGGTTAGTGATCACACTGGTCGACCCCGACCCCAATTTCGATTCCAAGCCTTCCACCGAGAATGTGGTGCAGTACAACTGGCAGTACTTTGACCCCAGCGCCACTACCGTTCCTCCCTTTGGCGAACTGGTAGAGGACATCTGCATCTCGCCCAACTGCGGCGGCAGCCCGTTGGTTGACCTCTCCATAGATATATCCGTAGATAATGCCACTCCTCTGGTTGGCGATCCGGTGGCCTTCACCGTTGTACTGAATAATGCCAATGGCTTCGACCAGGCCAACAATATAACGGTATCGGCGCCCTTGCCGGCCGGCTTCAGCTGGAGCAGCGATGACAGTGGTGGAACGTATAATTCTGCAACCGGCGACTGGACGATAGCCTCCCTGGCCGGCGGAGCTACGGCAACGTTAAATATAACGGCTACCGTCAATGCCAGCGGCCCGTACCTCACGCTTGCGGAAGTTTCTGCCGTGGATGAAGCCGACACCGACTCCACTCCCGGCGACGGAGTAGATACTGACGGAGACATGAACGTCGAGGATGACCCCGATGATGATGATGACGGCGATGGGGTGCTGGTGAGCCCGGTACAGCAGTCCCCCGGTATCAGCCTGGAAAAGGCCGGTACCTGGAATGACGATGGCGACGGCATTGCCGAAGTAGGGGAGGCGATCACCTACTCCTTTACGGTAAGGAACACCGGCAACGTCGCCCTGACGAACATCACGGTGAGCGACCCCAATCCGGGCGTCACGGTGAGCGGCGGCCCGCTGGCCAGCCTCGCTCCGGGCGCCTCGGATAATTCGACATTTACCGCCAGTTATACTTTAACCCAGACGGACATCGCCGTCGGCAGCTTTTCCAACCAGGCTACAGCAACCGGCGATGGCCCGGGCGGCAATCCTGTGAATGACAATGCGTCAGACGACCCATCCACTCCCACACCGGATGACCCGACCGTTATCACCCTGCCGGCTGCTCCCGCTCCCGTTCCGGTGGTTACCGTCCGCCTGTCTAACCCTACCTATGATTGCGCCAACGAAACCTACTGCCTGGATGTCGAATACATTTCCGATACCCCCGGGCAGCAGCTCTTTGGCACCAACGTCCGCTTCTTTTATGATGACAGCGAGCTGGAATTCACGGCATTTACCGACTTCCAGGGCGGGTACGGCGAGGTGGCGCCCACGCCTCCCGGCGTGACGACCTTCCCCGCCGCTCAGGGGCCTGCCGGCTTCGGCTTCACCGGCGCTCCCGAATGGGTCAACGGTGCGATACAGCTCACCGACCCCAACGGCGCCATCACGCTTTCCACTACTCTTTGGACCAAGGTGTTCCAGATCTGCTTCGACGTAACGGACCCCAATGCCAACCTCAACAATTTCTGCCCACCGGTCGTGTGGGACCTCGAGGAAAATGTGCTCGATGGCGGCTTTATCACCGGCGACGACGGCGTGGTCATCACCCTCGTCAACCCGGACCCGCTGGAAGATTCTTCTCCCACCGTCGAGAATGTAGATCACAACAACTGGGAATACGATGGGGCGGCCGGACTGCCCTATGGCGCGCCCGTGGAAGATGCCTGCATAATCATTCGTTGCATCGACCTGTCACTGGACAAGTCGGTGGACAATGCAGCGCCCATTATCGGCAGCAATGTCATCTTTACCCTCACTTTGGAAAATGCCGGCCCGGATGATGCCGTTGACGTTATGGTCAAGGACATGCTGCCCGGCGGCTTCACCTATGTAAGCGATAACAGCGGCGGCAAGTACAACGACGCTACCGGCGACTGGGATGTCGGTATACTTGCTGCCGGCGCCAGCGCCAGCATTGAGATTACGGCTACCGTTGACGCTATGGGCGATTATCTAAACCTGGCAGAGGTGACTGCCGCTACGGGCATCGATCCGGACTCCGATCCCAACAATGGCGTCGACAC
>JAGFJE010000358.1 GCA_024103175.1 Phaeodactylibacter sp. | reverse complement strand
TCCTATAACATCTACTCCGTTCTTACCGAGGGGCAGAATTCGGTAACCTACAATCCGGATATCAATTCCATCGTGTTCTGTCACCGCCAGAATTACCCCCATCCCGGAGGCAGCGGCATCATCAGTTTCGATGTCTCTACCGACGGTGGCGTCACCTGGGATACCACCACCAAGCAGGTCACGCCCATGCTCATGACGGAGGATGGTATCGCCCTGGATGGCAACCGGTATCCCAACGGCACCATTTACAACCCTCCGGGTAATGATGACCCTGCCAACGCATTCTTTTTTGGAAGCGGCGCTTCACTCTGGAATGACCCCGATTTCGGTAGCGGCTGGGGGTGGGAATTTGTCGCTTCGGCCAAGTTTGACGGCACCATGGTGGACGAGGCGTACTACACCAACGCCGATACCAATATTTACCTTCCTTTCGGGCTGGTATACAATGTGGATGGTTCGATATGGCACGCCAATTACCGCCGGGAGGAAAATCTCTCTCACCAGTTGCTGAACCCGGTGATCCTGGGCAAATTTACATTCAACGAAACGGCCAACAGTTTCGGCCGTACGGCCATCGAGCTGCCGTTGAACTATTCCGAAGGCAGGGATTCCTTTGCATTCAACCCCCGGATCGCTTTCAGCCCGGACGGGCAGACAGGGTACGCCGTCATCGCCGGCATTGACGGCGATGATCCGGAAGTATTGGCCGGTTCCAAGCCCATCGTGTGGAAGACCACGGATGGCGGAGATACCTGGGACAAACAACCCCGGGTTATGTGGCAGGAGTTGGACTCCCTCATCGCCTACACCATTCCTATTGATGCTGATGGGGATGGAACCTCCGACGACCCGGCGGGAGACTCTCCCCGTATTCCATTCACCAAACAATTTGACATTGCCGTTGATGACGAAGGCATGCTGCACATGATCGCCGAATTGTCGGGGCATACGGATACCGCTTCCAATACCTACTGGGCAGGCGAAGGAGTCTACGAATTTTTCCACCTGATAACCGACGGAACCACCTGGCAGGAACGGCGCATTGGCGGCTCTTACAATTCGGATGCCGATTTCGGCGCCGCTACCTCCACGCTCGATGCCCGCGTTCAGGCGTCCCGCTCGGAAGATGGGGAGTTCATTTTCTTCACTTTTGCCCAAACCTACTATGAGGAGGTGGGCGAAGACCAGCCCAACACTAACCCCGATATATACGGCGTGGCCTACAGTGTGGAGAGGGACAGTACGGTGGGGCCGCGTAACTATGGTTTAGTGCCCGGCACCGTATTCGACGATTTCGAGTTTACGGACGTAGTTGCCGTTGGGTATTTTCACCACACTTCCCCCGTCGCCATTACCGGCGGAGCGTTCTGGGACCTGGAGTTGCCCATCATTTATGGCATTCCGCGAGGGACTCCCGACGACCCCAGCGGCGACCTTCTCCCGATCGACTTCTACTTCCTGCGCAGCGCCGGCTTTGATTACGGTGAATTTGGGATAACCAGTACGGAAGAAGTTGTTCCTGCCGATTATTTCCAGCTTCAGGTTCAACCCAACCCGGCTCAGGGCGAGGCCCTGGCCAGCTTTGCACTGGAAAACAATGCCCGGTATACCCTGAGCCTTCTCAATATTGTGGGCCAGAAAGTCATGGATATCGAAACAGCCCTCGGCTTTGGCGGCGCCAACCAGGCCGGCTTCGATGTGGCAGGCCTCACGCCCGGCCTGTACCTGCTTCGCCTGCAGGCGGAGAATAAGGTGGCGGTGGCAAAACTTTTAATAAAGTAGGGGCTGGCTGAAGCTTAAAACCATGCGGCGCTTCCGCTACGGAAGGCCATTGGTTCGAACAGGCGCTTTCAGGATAACTTGAAAGCGCCTGTTCCTTTTCGGACGGGCTGCCTTTAGGCGGCCCGTAATGAGTATGGTAGTAAGACTGGCCCGCCCTGTGGAGTAATCGGCTCTGCGAATTCCAAAGAGCCCACTCTCTTCTCCTACTCGATTTTTTCATCAGGAGGTATACGGCATATGTTAAAAAAAATTAAAAATCAATATGCCCGCAGGGGGTGGGCGGCCACTCCGGTAATCTTATGGACAAACGACTGAAAGAAATCACCGGAACAACCTTAAAATCACCCGACATGAAACCGCATCTTATCTTTGGAATAGTATTAATGCTGGGAGGGGGGCTCACCTATGCCCTCGGGATCAACAGCCTGGACATCACCCTGCACATCGAGGCAAAAGGCGTGGAAAAGGACCAGATGGCCACAGCCCTGTGTTACAGTGGTTATACCACTCCCGTTGCCGAGCCCCAAAACCTGAGCGGCACCTT
>JAGFJE010000317.1 GCA_024103175.1 Phaeodactylibacter sp. | reverse complement strand
GGCATAGACTGGTTTTACATCATTATCCTTTCGCTTTTGTGTACCACGCTGGCCTACATTTTGGCCTTGCGTTCCCTTCGGCACTTGTCCGCCTTTGCGTCCAACCTGGCGATCAACCTCGAACCCGTTTACGGCATTGCCCTGGCCTGGTTTATCCTGGAAGAGCACAAGGAGCTTTCCCCTGGATTCTATTGGGGCGTTTTGATCATCCTGTCCGCAGTTTTCAGTTATCCGCTGCTCCGAAAGCGGTTGAGCAGGAAAGAAGCCGGAGCCGGGCAGCCCTGACCGGGCAGGATATGGAAGGCTGTGGAATTTGCGGAGCGGATCATTCCATAGGGCGGGCCGTGCCCGTTTCCATCGCCTTTTTTTACGGGCCGCCTGAAGTTTACCCGGCTGAGGTGCGAAGACGGGGTAGCCCGTCCGGAAAGAAAAACGGCCAAAGCACTTTCAAAGCGCTTTGGCCGTTCAGGTTCCTCATTTGTAATTCCTAGATCTTCTCCCGCGGAGCTTCAGGCTGGCTCTCCGGTTCCTCGGCGATTGGAGGAACGCCGTTTCTTTTCGATTCGGCATCTTCCCCCCGGGGCCGGGAGCCGATCATTCGTTCGACATCCGATTTGAGCAGGACTTCTTTTTCCAGTAATGCTTGGGCGAGGACCTCGAGTTCATCTCTCCTTTCCTCAAGCAGTTGTTTGGCCCGCAGGTATTGGGACTCCACGAGCTTGCGGACCTCGTCGTCGATCAGCGTCGCTGTATCATCGGAATAGGGGCGCTGGAACTGGTCCTGCGACATACCGTAGAACGATACCTGCCCGACCTTGTCGTTCATACCGAAGATGGTGACCATGCTGTAGGCCATCTTGGTGACCTGGTCGAGGTCGTTCTGAGCGCCGGTAGAGATCTTTCCGAATACGATGGACTCGGCGGCCCGCCCGCCAAAGGTCATGCACATGCGGTCCAGCAATTGTTCGGTGCGGGTGATATACTCTTCCTTGGGCAGATACTGGGCGTAGCCCAGGGTGCCGATCCCGCGCGGAACGATGGTCACCTTCACCAGGGGAGAGGCATGTTCGAGGTACCATCCGCAGATGGCGTGCCCGGCCTCGTGGTAGGCAATGATCTCCTTTTCTTCCGGAGAGATCAGTTTGTTCTTCTTTTCCAGCCCGCCGATGACGCGGTCCAGCGCGTAGTTGAAATCGTCCATATCTACGGCCTTCTTATTGCGGCGGGCAGCCACCAGGGCTGCCTCATTACAGATGTTGGCGATATCGGCGCCGGCAAAACCCGGCGTCATTTCCGAGAGTACTTCGGGGCTCACGTCCGGGCCGGTTTTAATATTCTTGAGGTGGACGGCGAAGATGGACTTGCGGCCTTTGAGGTCGGGCCGGTCGATGCCGATCTGGCGGTCGAAGCGGCCCGGGCGGAGCAGCGCCGTATCGAGCACATCCGGCCGGTTGGTGGCCGCCATGAGGATGACGCCCTTATCGGTGCTGAATCCATCCATTTCCACCAGGAGTTGGTTGAGGGTGTTTTCCCGTTCGTCGTTCCCACCCTGGAAACTGTTGCGCCCCCGGGCGCGGCCGATGGCGTCGATCTCATCGATAAAGACGATGCAGGGGGCTTTTTCACGAGCCTGCTTGAACAGGTCTCGAACCCGGGAGGCGCCCACGCCGACGAACATTTCCACAAAGTCGGAACCGGAGATAGAGAAGAAGGGCACGCCCGCCTCGCCGGCAACGGCCTTGGCCAGGAGCGTTTTTCCCGTACCCGGAGGGCCTACCAGCAGGACGCCCTTGGGGATCTTGCCACCCAGGGCGGTATATTTCTTCGGGTTTTTCAGGAAATCCACCACTTCCATGACTTCCTCCTTGGCTTCATCCAGGCCGGCCACATCTTCGAAAGTGACCGATACTTTGCTGTTCTGGTCAAAAAGCGTAGCTTTTGATTTGCCGATGTTGAAGATCTGAGCCCCGGCGCCGCCGGCGCCGCCGCTGACCCGCCGCATGATGAAGATCCAGATGGCCACTACGATGACGATGGGCAACACCCATCCCAGCAGGGGCGTCAGCCAGTTCTGTTTGGTTTCATATTTCGGGCTGATCTGCTCGTCACGGGGGATGTCGGCTTCGTCCTGAATTTCCTGAAGCCAGGATTCGAAAGATTCCACCGAGCCAATCTCCCTCCAGTAATGATAACGGTTGCCGCCGAAGCTGCTTTTGGAAGCATCCGAATAGTAGTCCTTCCGCTGATCGAGCATACTTGGCTTGATATAGATGTAGGCCCGCTTTTCATTGACGACGATCAGGCGCTCGACATCCTGCCGCACGATCATATCTCCCAGGCGGTTGCGGTCGACCTGGTCTTGCGTGCCTTCGGACATGCTGTAGAAGTTCAAAGCCAGCAGGAACAAAGCTATGATCCCGTATATCCAATACGAATTGAACTTCGGCCCTGATGGCTTGCCATTCTCGTTATTATTATTATTTGTGTTTTCCATCAAGAATTCCTCTTTTGTACTGCTCGTTACTTGGAGTTGTCTTTAAAGAAGCTGTTGTCTGAATAAAGCCGTTCATTCGGAGCAAAGAGCCCGGAAGGCTGGAAAATAGCCGGTGTACGGCGCTGAATTGCTCTTAAAGCTCGTTCTTTTTATAAAAACTTACCCTTAGTAACGCAGCAACCGCAATTTCGTTGCTAAATATCGGCCAAGTATTGGCCAAAAGCTATAAAGATTCATATTCCGTGAAACGAGCGTCACTCCAGAGCTGCTCCAGGTCGTAAAACGAACGCGTATCTCTGTAGAATACATGGACTGCGGTGGTGAAGAAGTCGAGGCAGATCCACAACGCGTTGCGCTCCCCCTCCACGTGGGAGGGAAGTACCCGTCCTTCTTCTTTTACCCGCTTCTGTATGTTGTCGGAGATTGCTTTTACCTGAGTGGTGGAGTCTCCCTCGCAAATTATGAAGAAATCAGTGGGCGCATCTTCCAGGCGGCGCAGGTCGAGCTTGACGACCTGCTTGCCTTTGATATCCTGAATGCTTTCAATGATCAATTCGTTTAATTCTTCGGTTGTGAGCTTACGCTGCTTTACTTTAGCTTGTGAATTCAAACTCAGATTTTATTAGTTTTGTCAATTAATGAATAAGTATTTAGCTGGATCTCTCAGATCTTGTTTGGAGGTGGTGCTTTGGGCTGCCCATACGGCCACCTCCAAACAAGCCCTTAAACAAATAAAATTACCAAATAAATTTCTTTTGCGTAAGAAAAACACCCTTTTTGTCGGAAAGGTTTTTCATGAGTTTCTCACCCTGCCTTCGACTAACCTCTACGCTCAGGAGCTCCTATCAAAAAGTAAACCAAGCGAAGGGACTGTCATTTCGGCTGTGCACCAGACGGCGGGGAGAGGACAAATTGGCAGTTCCTGGGAAACCGAAGCAGGGTTGAACATTACCCTGAGTGTTATCTTTTACCCCCGCTTCCTTCCGGTTTACCGGCAATTTTCGCTTACCCAGGCGGTGGCCTTATCCGTCAGGGATCTGGTCGCAAGGTACACAGAAAAACCCGTTAAAGTCAAGTGGCCCAACGACATCTACATCGGCAATGGCAAAGTCGCCGGCGTCCTCATTCAAACCACACTCGGCCAGAAAGGGTTCCGGAACTGCATCGTAGGCGTGGGCGTCAACGTCAATCAGCAGTCTTTTTCTCCCCTGCTTCCCAACCCCACTTCTCTTTATCTGGAAACCGGAGTTTCCCATAGCCTGCCCCTGCTCAGGGAGGCCTACTTCCAGGCTTTGGAGCATCGCTACCTGCAACTGAAGAACGGGCGCTGGCAGGCCATCGGAGAGGAGTACCGCCAATACCTTTACGGCAGGGGCGAGCGGGTGCTTTTCGAACGTCCGGACGGAGAGCGGTTTTCCGGTACGATCAAAGGCGTAAATGCCTCCGGGCAATTGCTGGTCCTGCACGATGATGGCGAAGAGGCCTTCCATATGAAGCAGGTAAAAATGGTGGGCGCCCCGGGATGAACGATAAAAAAACGGATTGCCCGGCAACCTTTCCGCTTTCCAGCTTTTGTCCTATAAATAAATTCCTATGAAAGTACACCTGATCACCGTCGGCGATGAGATCCTTATCGGGCAGGTCATTGACACCAACTCTGCCTGGATGGCCCGGCAGCTCAACCTGGCCGGCGCCCGCATCGCCGGCATCAGCTCTGTGGGCGACGATGAAGGAGAGATTGAGCACGCCCTGGAAGAAGCCCTGAAACAGGCCGACGCCGTATTGATGACCGGCGGGCTGGGCCCGACCAAAGACGACATCACCAAGAAAACGCTGGCCAAGTTTTTCGGTGTGGAGCTGGAATTTCACGAACCCACCTATGGCCGTATCCTGCGTTTCTTCGAACGCCTGGGCCGCACTGCGACCCCCGCCCACCGGCAGCAATGCTTTATGCCTGTCAACGCCACGCTCCTGCTCAACAAGATGGGCACCGCTCCCGGCATGTGGTTCGAGCACAAGGGGAAGGTTATCGTTTCCATACCCGGCGTTCCTTATGAAATGGAATACCTCATGGAGCACGAAGTCATTCCCCGGCTGAAGCGCTTCTTTCCCGGCCTGCCGATTGCACACCGGACCATCCTCACTGCCGGGGAAGGCGAGTCGAAGATCGCCGAGCGACTGGAGTACCTGGAAGAGGAATTGCCGCCCTACATCAAACTGGCCTACCTGCCCAACCTGGGCCAGGTGCGCCTGAGGCTCAGCGGCTCCCTGCCCGATGAAAGCGCATTGAACCGGGAACTGGACTTCTACGCCCAAAAGATCAGGGAAACCCTTGGCTCTCTTATTTTCGGGGCTGAAACAGACCGCCTGGAAGCCGCTATCGGCCGCATGTTGCAGGAGCAGGGCAAAATGCTCGTTACTGCCGAAAGCTGTACCGGCGGCTACCTGGCCCACCTCATCACCTCCGTCCCCGGCTCCTCCAATTACTTCAAGGGGAGTATAATCGCCTATTCCAATGAGGTTAAAATGAAGCAGCTGAAGGTGAGCCCCCAAACCCTGGAAACCCACGGTGCGGTGAGCGAACAGACGGTGGCGGAAATGGTGAAGGGCGCGGTGGAGCTTCTCGAAGCGGATGTGGCCGTCGCCGTTTCCGGCATTGCCGGCCCCGGTGGAGGAAGCCCCGAAAAGCCGGTGGGCACCATATGGATGGCCGTGGGGAATGGTGAAAAGGTGCTTACCCGCCGCATCTACGCCGGTAAGGATCGGCTTAAGAACATAGAATACAGCTCCAGCCATGCGCTCAACTTCGTCCGGCAGTTCTTGCTGCAGGACGATTAGGCCTGAAAACCGGGCGCCCTTCGAACAATTGTATATTCCCGGTTATTTGTAATAGCGGGGGAATTCGGCTAATTTTGCGGACTGCTGTACAACCAGATAATAACCAAATTAAACAACCAAAGAAAGATCTATGGCTCAAGTTGAACTGATCATGCCTAAAATGGGCGAGAGTATTATGGAGGCCACCATACTCAAGTGGGTCAAAAACGTTGGGGATACCGTTGAGGAAGAGGAAACGATCCTGGAAATAGCTACTGACAAAGTCGACTCTGAGGTTCCTTCGCCGGTGAGCGGCACCATACTCAAGCTTCTTTATGAAGAGAACGAGACGGTAGCCATCGGTAAGCCCATTGCCATCATTGGCACCGAGGGAGAAGAAGCTGAGCCCAAGGCGAGCCCGGGCGGGAAAGAACAAACGGCAACGGCCTCCGGGGACGGCGCCGCCGGAAACGGGCACAAGAACGGTATGGAAAAATCACAACCCCAGGAACGCGAGCCGGCTCCTGCTTCCGCCGGCGTTGACCGCAGCGGTTCCGGAGGGCGGTTCTACTCGCCGCTGGTGCGCACCATAGCCGAGAAGGAAAACATCAGCATGGAGGAGCTGGAGCAAATTGAAGGTTCCGGCCTGCAAGGAAGAGTGACCAAAAAGGATATTCTCGCCTATGTTGAAGGAAGGGAGGAAGCGCCGCAGCCCCCTCCGCAACCCCGGCCACAGCCTGAAACGCAGCCTACCGCTCCGCCCACCCCGCAGCCGCAGCCTGCCGTTCAGGCGGCTACCAGCGCGGATGGCCAGACGGAGATCATCGAAATGGACCGAATGCGCAAGCTCATTGCCGAGCATATGTCCCATTCCAAGAAAACTTCTCCCCACGTTACCTCTTTTGTGGAGGTTGATGTAACCAACATCGTCAATTGGCGTAATAAAGTAAAGAAACAGTTTCAGGAACGCTACGGTGAAAAGATCACCTTTACTCCAATCTTCATCGAAGCTGTTGCAAAAGCCATCCGGGATTTTCCGATGATCAATATCTCCGTTGAGGGCACCAGGATCATCCGCAAGAAGAATATCAATATCGGCATGGCGGCGGCCCTGCCCAGCGGAAACCTCATCGTTCCGGTCATCAAAAATGCCGGCCACCTCAACCTGTTGGGCCTCACAAAGAAAGTCAATGACCTGGCAGGCAGGGCGCGAGACAATAAGCTCAAGCCGGAAGAAATACAGGGTGGAACCTTTACCCTGACGAACGTCGGCACCTTTGGCAACGTGATGGGCACCCCCATCATCAACCAACCGCAGGTGGCCATCATGGCGACGGGGGCCATCCGCAAAAAGCCGGCGGTAGTGGAAACCGAGTATGGAGACCTGATCGCCGTTCGCCATATGATGTTCCTGTCGCTTTCTTACGACCACCGCGTCGTTGACGGCTTCCTCGGCGGTTCTTTTCTGCGCCGGGTGGGCGACTATCTGGAAAGCTTCGACGATAAGCAAGAGATCTGACCCGGTTTATAACCACATCCCGGGTTGCGAAATAAGAGTGGGCTGATCGAGGTTGGCCTGCCGGAAAACTACAGGAGAAAACACAAAAGGGCATCTGCCGTTCCGGTGCAGCCTCGGCCATGGCTTTACCGGGGCCAAGCCCGTTAAAGCCGGGGCCATGAAACAATTTTTACTTTTTTTATTTGCGGCCTTTTGCCTGATCACGGCTCAGGCCCAATCGGGGAAAAAGCAGGAAGCGAAGGAATATTTTTACCACCAACATTATTCCGAAGCCCTGGCGGTGATCAACAGTGCACGCGGCCTGGCAGATACCGACCAGGAAGCCGGATTTCTTAAAGCCGTCTGCCTTTATCACCTCAACCACCTCGATGAAGCTCTGGCCTTGTTCCAGAAGATGATAAGGGAAGACAGGGCCCCTTACCCCGAATGCTGGCTTTATCAAGCCAAGGTGTATCACGCCATGCATCAGTTCGGCAAAGCTGCCGAATTCTACAAGGATTATCTGCGGCGCCTCAAGCCCAACCACCCGAACCGCCGCATTGCCTGGGAAGAAGTACGCCGTTGTGCCGTGGGAATGGAATTGCAGTACAAACCATCCGTAGCCGGGGTGGAAAATATGGGCCCCGGCGTCAATACCGAACATGATGAATTTGCTCCGGTCCTGAGCCAGAACTTCAGCAATAAGCTGTATTTCTCTTCTATCCGCCCGGGCAATATAGGTGGCCGGCGCAATGCCAATGGCTTGCCGGACAACCGCCTTGGCCATTATCTGAGCGACATGTTCTCCACCGAGGCGGTACGCCCCGGACAATGGGGGGCGGTGCAGGCTCTGCACCATCTGCTCAACAGCCCCCAGCATGAGGTCCTGCTCGACTTTAATAAGAGCGGTACGGTGCTGTACTATTTCAAAGGGGGAACTCCGGAACGGGGGCAGATCCTGGTGGATACATTCAAAAAAGTAGAGGAGCGGGCCTTCACCTCCGACCCTTTTCGCGCTCCCCTGAACCCTGCCCTGGGCGACGGAACGCCTTTTTTCTTCAACGATACTTTACTGTATTTTTCCAGCCGGCGGCCGGGCGGCTACGGCGGGCTCGACCTCTATTCTTCTTCCTTTTCTCAGGGCCGGTGGTCGGCGCCCCGAAACCTGGGGCCGGTGGTCAATACCCCTTATGATGAGACCACCCCTTTTCTCGCCCGTGATGGCAAAACCCTCTATTTCAGCTCCAACAACAGCGGCAGGAGCCTGGGGGGGCTGGATGTGCTCAAGTCCGTTTACAATGAGCGTTCCAGCCGGTGGACAGAACCGGAAAATATCGGTATGCCCGTCAATTCGGCCGGGGATGACGCCTATTTCCGAATTGCCAAGGATGGTTTCACCGCCTATTTCTCTTCCTCCCGAAAAGACAGCTATGGCCGGCGCGACCTGTACATCGCTTATTTCAATAACTTTTTGCCGGAGATGGAGCTTGTTGTTTCCATTCCCCCTCCTTCTTCCGATGTTCCCCCTACCGTTCAGGAGATAGTGGCCCCAGCCCGGGAAAACCTGGCTACGGAGCTCCCGGATGCCGGAGAGGAAGCTGTCGGCGCCCCGGCTGTTTCGGAAGGGGGGCGGTCGGCTAATACTTTCCCCCCCCTGTATTTTCAGGCAACATACAGAGTGCCGGACAATGGGCAAAAAGCCGAGCTGGATGAAATTGCCACTCTGATGAAAGATACCCCGGGCCTGCACCTGATCATCACGGCTTTCCATACCGGGAATTACCCCCTTTCCAAGCGCCTGTTCCAGGGGATAAAGCAGGCCGAGGTCGCTGCGGCCTACCTCATGCAGCAGGGGGTGGCCGGAAACCAGATATTTATGCGAAGCGGCGATGCCGGGGGAGTTGGGCTGCGCACCGGAAATTACAGCCTTGAATTTTCCTTCAAGAAACCGGGAGATGCGCCGGAAACACTGGTAGTGCCCGACCTGGAAACGGGCCTTTCATCGGCTATTCCCGGGCATGTGCTCAACAAAAACCTACTTTACAAAGTGCAGGTTTATTCATTGAGCGGGGAACTCCAGGGCAGCCTGCTCGAGCAGTACCCCGACGCCATGATAGAAAAAGAACCCAACCTGGCCTACTACCGCTATACCCTGGGCGCTTTTCCCCGTTATGCCGAAGCCGAAGCCTTCCGGCAGAAACTGGTGGATGCGGGACGGCGTAGTGCTTTTGTCGTGCCTTATATTTACGGCCTGCGTGCCGATAAGATGATGGCCCGAAGGCATATTATCGACTTTCCTGACCTGCAGGATTACGCCAACTGATAAAAAGCTCGTATTTTTAGTGCCAGTACTAACCCCTGTTCTAGGTTTAAAAGCGGCTGGAAGGCCACATTTCCTCTTCCATGCCTATTGCCCGGCCAGTCCGAAAGAAGCGACATTAACTGACTTTATATGAAAAATATCGAATTCCTGCGTGAGGGGTTGATGAACCTGAAGACGATAGGCACCGTGGCCCGTAGTTCCAGGCATTTGTGTAAGGGTATGATCAAGCACGTCGATTTTCAGGACGCCCGCCTGATCGTTGAACTGGGCGCAGGTGATGGTGTGATCACCAAGCACATCCTCAGGAATATGCATCCGGATGCCAAATTGCTTGCCTTTGAAGTCCATCCCAAATTCTGTGAAAGCCTGCGCAAGATTAACGATAAACGATTGATCATCGCCGAAGATTCTGCGGAAAAACTGGGCGAATACCTGGAACAGATCGGCGCGGAGGAAGTCGACTTTTTTATCTCCGCCATTCCTTTCGTGGCGCTGCCGAAAGAGCTGGGCTATCGGATCGTCAAGACCTGCCACCGTCATCTGCGAAAGAGCGGCCTGTATATACAGGTCCATTACTCCCTGCTTACCAAAAGCCTCTACGAAAACGTTTTTGGAAATGTCGATGTAAATTTCGTTCCATTGAATGTGCCGCCGGCCTTCGTGCTGGTAAGTGAGAAGTGGTAGGTTGGATTAGTTGATTTAGTTGATTTAGTTGATTGGGTTGATTAAGGGGGGCAATCAACCCAATCAACCCAATCCACCAATAACCACTCCCCCCTCACAACCCCTCCAACTCCCGCGCCACCTCCTCCCGGTATGTCCTCCCGATGGGCAAGCGTTTTCCGCCCACTTCCACTTCCGTTGCCGTGTAAGCGGTGATTTTGTCTTTGGCGACGAGGAAGGAACGGTGAATGCGCAGCAGGTTGTTCATGCCCAGTTCTTTTTCCAGCTCTCCAATCTGAAATTTGGTGACGATCTCCTTTTCCCGAGTAATAATGCGGACATACTCTTTGAGGCTTTCCACGTAGGCCACCTCGTCGAGGTATATCTTTTCCATGCGTTTGTTCACGTTGAAAAAGCGGAAGGGCCGCTCCTGTGGTTCTTTCTGTTCCGGGGCAGCGGGCCGGGGTGGCTGCACCTTTTGTACGGCCTTCAGGAAACGGCTGAACTCGATGGGCTTCAGCAGGTAATCGACAACGTTCAGGTCGTAGCCCTCGAGGGCATACTGGTGATAGGCGGTGGTGAGGATAACGCTCGGCGGCTTATCCAGCGCCCGCAGGAAGTCCAGCCCCTTGAGCTTGGGCAGGTGGATGTCGAGAAAAATGAGGTCAATGGGCTCCCGCTGCAGTGCCTGCAGGGCGTAGATGGCGTCGGTACACACCTCAACCAGCTCCAGGAAGGGTACTTGCCGGATATAGTCTTCCAGGATCTCGGCGGCGATGGGTTCATCTTCAACGATAAGGCATCGTATTTTTTGCATGCTTGCCCAGGTTAATGGTTAATTCGGCAATGTATTCTTCTCCCTCGAAGCCCGTGTGGAGTTCATGGGCGCCGGGGTACAGCAGTTCAAGCTGCCGCCGGAGGTTGCGCAGGCCGATACCCTTGCCCTTATTCCTGCTTTCAGGGTCGGCTGTGTTCCTTACATTCAGCTTCAATTTCCCCTTTTTCAGGCACAACTGAACGGAGATGGCGCTTTTGAACCGCGATTCTCCCGAGCCGTGTTTAAAGGCATTTTCAACCAGCGGCAACAGCAGTAGGGGCGCTATCGGTTGCTGATGGTCGTCGATATCCAGTTTCAGCGATGCCTCCAGGCGTTCTCCGTAGCGCAGGCGCTCCAGTTCGATGTAGCTTTCCAGCAGCTTCAGTTCTTTTTCGAGGGGCACTGCCGGTTCCGTACATTCGTAGATCATATATCGGAGGAGGTTGGACAGCCGCATGACTATATCGGCAGTTTGTGGGGACTGCCGGCGCGCCAGCCCGTAGATGTTGTTGAGGGTATTAAACAGAAAATGGGGGTTGGTTTGCGCCCGCAGGAAATTCAGTTCGGACTGAGCCTTTTCCTGCACCAGCTGTTTTTCCCGCTCCAGGGCCTGCATCCGCAGGCGGGCCATCTTGATGGCTACGGCAATACCTACGACGTAGAAAATATCCAGAAAAGCCCAGAGAAAACGGGAGGCCTGAATGTGCCAGTTGCCGAATTCGTAGGCTTCCCCGTACAGGTAGGGGTAGTAAACGTATTGTATCAGCAAGCGGAAAAGAACGGCGGCGCCTGCCATCACTCCTGCGCCCGCCACTATTGAACCCCACAGCGGGCGCCCGCCAAGGTGCCGCGGGATCAGCCGGTACAGAAACCAGTACACCGCCAGTATTTTGATTGGCAATGCCGCCAGCTCGACAGTGTAGCCGAGCGCCAGCCGGGCGCTCAGCGGCCATTCCGAAAAGGAAGCGCCGGCCAGGATGGATTCGATATATCCGGTGATGAGCCAGTAGGCCAGCCAGAAGGCAATGTGCAGGGCGATGCGGTTCATAAACCGTAAAGTTCGGAAAAAATGGCCGGTGGCCAGTCCCTTTCCTATGAATGGGGGCTTTTGCAGTACAGACGGCAGTTAACGTTGTACGTTTGGCGGTACAGCTCTATTGCCTGCCAATGGTAGGGCGGTATCGCTCCTACTTACACTTTTCTTTCCTTCCCTGCCCGCGGGAGCTATATTTGAAGTGGCCTGAAGAACACCCGGCTGTTTGATGTACAATGATGATGTGATGGATCCCCTTCGGGCAGCATGCCCCGGAGGGGAATTTTTAGTGGTTGTTATCCATCTGGCAACCGGCCTCCAAACGGACTCTTAAAAACAAAACTGATGAAAAACCAACTTGCAACCTTTTTCCTCCTGTGTTCGGTTTTAAACCTCTCCGCCCAGGTATCCTTCACGGAAATAACCGAAGGGCCTGTGGTGAATACCCCTTCCGACAGCCGAAGCTGCAACTTCGTGGACGTCAACGGCGATGGTTGGGACGATATTTTCATCTCCAACGGGCCGGGCGGAGGCCAAAATAATATGCTTTACCTCAACAATGGCGACGGCACTTTTTCTGAGGCGCCGCCAAGCGCCATCACTACCGACAACAGTTCCTCCGACGGCGCCACCTTCGCCGATGCGGACAACGACGGCGACCTCGACGCCTACGTCGTCACCTGGTACGGCCAGCCCAACTATTTCTACCTCAACGACGGCGCCGGGCAGTTCTCCCTCCAGCCCGTAGCGGGAAGCTCCGGCACTTACTCGGAAACCGCCAGTTGGGGTGACTACGACAACGACGGCCTGGCCGACCTCTACGTTACCAACAGCACCGATTTCAATACCAATACCGCCGCCATAAAGCGCAACCTGCTGTACCGGAATGCAGGACAAGGACAGCTCGAACGCATCACCGCCGGCGCCTGGGTAACCGACGCCCACATTTCCCGCTCGGTACAATGGACGGACTACGACAACGACGGCGATATTGACCTCTTCGTTTCCAATGAGGAAAACCAGCGCAATGGCCTGTACAGAAATGACGGCGAAGCCGGATTCATAGCGGTAACCGACAACGCCATCCTCGGCCCGCCTCACCGCTCCTCCACCGGTAGCAGTTGGGCCGACATCGATAATGACGGCGATCTCGACCTGTTCGTGGCCAACTACAGCAACCAGGACAACCAGCTTTTCCTCAACGACGGCGACGGCTCTTTCGAACCGGTGACGGAAGGGCCGATCGTCAACGACGGCGGCTATTCCTTCGGCAGTTCCTTTGCCGACGTAGATAACGACGGCGACCTCGACCTGTTCGTGGCCAATGGCTTTGGCCCAGTCTCGGGCGTGCACAATTTCCTCTACATCAATCAGGGAGACGGTACTTTCCTTCGCGATGAAGTAAGCATCCCGGAGCTGTTCACGCCCTGCTCATACGGCGCCGCCTGGGGTGATATCGACAACGACGGTTTTCCGGACCTCGTGGTGGCCAACTGCAACCGCTCCGGCCAGCCGCAGAATCCCAACAGCCTTTTCCGCAACCAGGGGAACGGCAACAATTGGCTGAAGGTGAGGCTGGCCGGTGTTGTATCCAACCGCTCCGGGATCGGCGCCAAAGTGCGGGTGAAAGCCACCATCGATGGTGAGCCGGTGTGGCAGATGCGGGAAATATCCGCGCAGGACGGCTACAACAGCCAGAACAGCCTGACGGTACACTTCGGGCTTGCCGGCGCCGCGCAGGCCGACAGCCTGATCGTGGAATGGCCAAGCGGATACAGGAACAGCCTGGCCCATATAGAAGCCAATATCATACTGGATGTAGAAGAAGATGTTTCTTCGGCCATTGACGGGCCCACGGCGCCAGAAGGAGATATGCTCGTGTTCCCCAATCCCGGCGGAGACTCCATTACCATCCGCCGCAAGAGTGGCGCTTCGATGGAAGGCGCCCGGGTTTCCGTTTACAGCCTGGAAGGCAAATTGCTGTTCCGGCAGGCCTTTTCCGGGGATATTCCTTTGCAGTTTGAAGTAGGTAGCCTAACGGCAGGCATCTACCTGATCGAAGCGACTGATAAAAATGGAAGAACGGAAACGGTGAAGTTTTCAAAACGATGATGGCCGGTTCCGCTGTCGTCAGGCCAGCCTGCGGCCATGGTTTTCCACCTCCAGGCGATAGCCTACGCCGTGGATGGTTTTGATCATGACCGCCTCATCTTCCTTTAACAACTTTCTCAACCTGGAGATGAAAACATCCAGGCTGCGGCCCACAATGACCCCTTCATCTCCCCAGACTTCAGCGATCAGCGTATCCCGCGTGATCACCTCATTGGCATTGCTGGCTAAAAAGTACAACAACTTGCTTTCCCGGAAAGTCAGCTGTCGTTGTTGCCGGCCTGCTTGCAGGGTTTGGTTGCGGTGGTCAAAAGTGAAATTGCCCAGGGAGATTGCAGAGCCGGACAGGGAGGAAGAACCGGCTGTTGTTTTGTTCTTCTTCCAGAAAAAACCGATTCCCGCAATGGCCAGAAGGATCAAAAAAAACAGGGAAAACCGTTTGGCCTGAATTCCGGTTACAGGGCCGGAGGAAGCTGTGAAAATGAGAGTGATGTTATTGCATTCGGGTAATTGTTCCCGGCCAACGCAGGGAACTTCACCCTCATCAAAAGCCATCCGGTTATAGCCAAGGATGGGAAGGTTGTCGTTACAGCGCCTGACCACTACCTCGTAATCCCGCCGGATGTTGTAGGCGAGCAGCGCCTCGTTGAGCAATTGCGGCAGCGTGTCATAATTGAAGGGCATTCCCAGCTTCAGCGTAAACTCATTGGGGCCGGCCATTTGGATAGGAGGGATGGCCGAGCGCTCGTCGCCCGCCAGTTGGAGCAATTGGTGCCCTACCTGACGCAGAGCGAGGTTGGCCTTCCGGGAGAACGCCTCTTCCGGCCTCTTTTCGTTGAAGTTCACAAAACTTAAAGTGGAAAAGAATCCCACGCAGAGAATGGCAATTATTGTAGGTTTCATGGCTGCAATTTAACTTCCTTTTACAAGGATCTTAAACCCTTTTACATTTCGTTTACATCGTTTTACAGGTTCTTGAGGCTTCCGGCGGATTGCCGGCTCATCTTTGTGGAGATAATAATTTTTAGAATTAAATGTAAAACCATGCTCATGCAAACTGCAAATTTATTTTTCTCCACCTTGCTGTTCATCTGCATTTCCCTGTCTTCCGGGGCCCAGTCGTTAGGCCTGTTCCCTTTCCTGGACATACGCCCGGCGACCAACTACCACGATTGCGCAGCCATCTTTTTTGAAGGGGAAATGCTGGCCGATGAATATTCTCCGGAAGGTAAATGCAAACTTGAAGCGGGCAGGAAGGGAACTTTAACCGTCGCTACGGTGAACTTGTCCGGTAGCGCTGTCGTGCCGGTTGAAAACATCGCCTTCAAAGTCGCCATTAAGAATAACCGCACCAATACCATATGGATGTACTCGGAAAAGGCCTCCCAGGAAGTACAATTGGAGGATATTCTGAAAAAATGCGAACCAGGGGACCGTATCATTATCATGACGGTTGACCAGCGCTATTCCTTGCCTCACCATGAGGTTGAAGTGGCCGGGGGGTGTTAGCTTGTTTGGGAGTTTGGGAGTTTTGAAGGGGCTCCTAAACTCCCCCCATCAGCCGGCGCGGTTCGGAATTTTTACCCGGCCGAGGCACGAGGACGGGCGCCATTTTTACCCGGCTGCAGAGACGGGCGCCAGGCTGCTGAAAACAAAGGAT